>CALBSZ010000466.1 GCA_937967665.1 uncultured Planctomycetaceae bacterium | reverse complement strand
GCTCAAGATCGCTCAGAACGGCCAGGGCCTGTTCAACCTGGGCGGTGGCGGCTCGGACGGGAATCAGCTGCTGAGTCAGTTGACGACGCAACTCAGCGCCCTGGCGTTGCAGGGCACGAAAGCGCGCAACCCCTACTCGTCGTTTGGCGGATTCCAGGCAGGTTCCTTGGGCAATACCGGCGCCAACAAATCCTTTAACCTGCTGGCGTAGTAACCCGGGCGTCTCTGTCCCGGCGAGACGCGAGGCGTGAGTGAAAACAACATCCGTGCGAAAGTCATTGAATACGAATGATGCAGGCGGGCCGGACGGGGCAGGTGCCGCGGCTCCTTCAGGGGGCCGAGGCAATCCGGCAGCGCCTCTTTCATTGGTGGTTTGGTGACCTTTCTCTCGGCCGCTTCCTGGAACGTTCCAGGGAGCGGTTTTTTTGTTATTCCCGATCGCCGCATCAGCGAGGCCTGACACCGGCTTCGCGGGCGCGTCCCGATCATCTCTTTTTCTGTACTTTGCCCCACGTATCACGCAGGGTCACGGTGCGATTGAAAATCGGCGCCTTGGGCGTTGAATCCAGATCGACACAGAAATAGCCGAGCCGTTCGAATTGGAATCGATCGCCCGGAACCGCGTTCGCCAGACTCGGCTCCAACTTGCAACCGGCCAGCCGCTCCAGGGAACGCGGATTCAAGTTGTCCGTCCAGACCCGTCCCTCATCGACCATGTCGGGGTTCTCGCGGTCGAACAAATGGTCGTACAGGCGCACCTCCGCGTCCAGCGCATGAGCGGCCGACACCCAATGGAGCGTGGCTTTGACCTTGCGGCCGTCGGGAGTACTGCCGCCTCGCGATTCCGGATCGTAGGTGCAGCGGAGTTCAACGATCTTCCCGTCTTCATCTTTGATCACGTCGGTGCAGGTAATGTAATAGGCATACCGCAAACGCACTTCCCGGCCCGGCCCCAAGCGAAAGAACTTCTTCGGCGGGTCTTCCATGAAGTCGTCCTGCTCGATATACAGCGTCTGCGAAAACGGGACTCGGCGACTACCGGCCGATTCGTCGGCGGGGTTGTTTGCCGCATCCAGTTCTTCGGTCTGTCCCTCGGGATAATTGGTAATCACGACTTTCAAGGGGCGCAGGACCGCCATCACGCGCTGTGCTCGCAGATTCAGGTCGTCGCGCAGACTGTTCTCCAGAACCTGCAAATCAATCGTGCTGTTGAATTTCGCGACGCCAATCGTGTCGCAGAAGTTGCGTATCGACTCCGGCGTATAGCCCCGGCGCCGCAGACCGCAGAGTGTGGGCATTCGCGGATCATCCCAGCCCGAAACCAGTTTATCGCTTACCAGCTGCAACAGCTTCCGTTTGCTCATCACTGTATAGGTCAAATTCAATCTGGCGAATTCAATTTGCTGGGGAGCAAAAATGCCGAGTTGCTGGATGTACCAGTCGTAGAGCGGTCGATGGTTTTCGAACTCGAGCGTACAGACGGAATGCGTGATGCGTTCAATCGAATCGGACTGCCCGTGCGTATAGTCGTAGGTGGGATAGATGCACCATTTGTCCCCCGTGCGATGATGATGGGCCCGCAGGATGCGATACATCACGGGGTCTCGCATGTTGACGTTGGGCGACGCCATATCGATTTTGGCTCGCAGCGTCCGCGCCCCGTCGGCGAATTCACCGGCCTTCATGCGACGGAACAGGTCCATATTTTCGGCGGGCGAGCGGTCCCGATAGGGGCTCGCCTTGCCGGGTTCGGTGAGCGTGCCGCGGTATTCACGCATTTGTTCCGCGTTCAAATCGCAGACATACGCCTTGCCATCCGCAATCAGTTTCTCGGCCCACTCGTACAGCTGTTCGAAGTAATCGGAGGCGAAGAACATCCGGTCTTCCCAGTCGAACCCGAGCCAGTGAATGTCCTCCTGGATGGAATCGACGTATTCCGTATCTTCCTTGCAGGGATTGGTATCGTCGAAACGCAGATTACACTTGCCGCCGTACTTTTCGGCCAGCCCGAAGTCCAGGCAAAACGCCTTCGCGTGACCGATATGCAGATAGCCGTTCGGTTCGGGCGGAAAGCGGGTGTGCACGCGGCCGTCGAAACGTCCGGACTGGTTGTGCTCTTCAATGATTTGTTCAATGAAGTTCCGGCGTGCCGGTTCTTTCTCAGCTTCATCCATGATCCAAGCATTCCCTGGAGCAATAAACGGGTACGAGTCAAACGATTTCGCGACGAGCTGCCATGGTCGATGCGATTCGTGCATGCTGGGCCCTGGCGTCGCGTGGACCGCCATCATGGCCTTGCCGCGCTCCTGCCGTGTGCCCGATCCGAGCCCATTATATCGACTCGACTAGAGCTGAGCGAGAGCGCGGTCGATGCGGGCCAGGCAGCTTTCGCGGCCGAGTATTTCCAGCGTCTCGAACATCCCGAAACCGACGGCTTTGCCCGTGACGGCAACGCGCAGTGCATTGATCAAGACACCGATCTTGATGTCTTCGGCCGCGACAAAGTCGTGCAGCAACTTGTCTGTCGTAGCCGCGTCGAACGGTTCCACTTCCGCCAGCTGCGCGCGGAATCGAGTCAGCAGCGGCGCCGCGTCCGCGGGCTTGCGCAGCCGCTTCTCGAAAGCCTTTTCGTCAAAGCGGATCTGATCATCCGCCGTATAGAAATCGACATAGTCCAGGATATCGCCCGCCACCTCGATACGCTGCTCCGCCGCTTGGACGATCTTGGTCAGTTTCGGGCCTTCGTCGCAGGAGGGTGGGTCCTGGACGTAACCCGCTTTCTGCAGATACGGCAGGACCAGGGCCACCTTCTGCTTGATCGGGCATCGGGACATGTAGCGGGCTTGGAAAGCCATCAGCTTTTTCGGGTCGAAGCTGGCGGGCGATTTGTTAACGCGGTTCAAGCTGAAATGCTTGATCATTTCAGCGCGGCCGAATTCCTCGGTCTTGTCATCCAGCGACCAGCCCAGCAGCAGGATGTAGTTCAGAATTGCCTCGGGAAGAAAGCCGACCTCCCGGTAGAAATCGATAATGACCGGATTAAACGTGTCGTCCGACGTGGGCAGCTGAATGGCCTCGGCGATCCCCTTGCCGCGGTCACAGAGCTTTTGAAAATCCCGATTCTTGAGATACTGGGCCAGTTTTCTCTTGCTCAACTTGTTCTGCCCGCCCGGCTCGGCCACAAACGGAATATGGGCGTATTGGGGCAAGGGGTAGCCGAGTGACTGTGCGATGAAAATCTGTCGAGGCGTATTCGAAAGATGTTCGACCGCGCGGATCACGTGCGTGATTTCAAAATCGTGATCGTCCACGACACTGGCCAGATGGTAAATGAACGTCCCGTCCGCCCGCTGAATGACATGGTCCTGCTCGGTCTGCCACTGGAATTCCACATCGCCGCGAATGAGATCCTGAATCTTGCAGACACCCTCGCGAGGCATCTTCAATCTCACCACGGCCTGCCGGCCCTCGGCTTCGTAGGCCCGCGCTTGTTCGTCCGTTTCCGCCATCCACTTGCGGCTATAAACGAACATGCGTTTCTCTTTTTCGGCGGCCTCCCTTTCCGCGGTGATTTCCGCAGGGGACGCATAATCGCGATAGGCGCATCCCTTGTCGAGCAGCGTTTCGACGGCCTGCTGGTAGCGTGCCGTTCGTTGCGACTGGTAATAGGGAGCATGGCCGCCCCCCACTTCAGGACCCTCGTCCCAATCGATCCCCAACCAGCGAAAGCCGTCCAGGATCGGTCGCAGGGCTTCATCAACGTTCCGCTGCTGGTCCGTATCGTCGATGCGCAGAATAAACTGTCCACCGTGCTGGCGGCTGAAGAGCCAATTGAACAGGGCCGTGCGAACACCGCCAATGTGAAGGTAACCGGTCGGACTGGGGGCGAAGCGCGTGCGAACCATGGAAATTTCTAACTGACCAAAAGGAACTTGCTAATCCGACAGCGTCAAGCTCCGCTGTCCTACGAGTTCGAAGCGCAAGCGATTGGGTAACTTACGACCGGACACACTTGCTCGCGCTACGTGCTTGTATTTTGAAGGTTTGGACACACTTGCTCGCGCCGCGTGCTTGTATTTAGGAGGATTGGACACACTTGCTCGCGCCGCGTGCTTGTATTTTGGAGGTTTGCCGCACAGTTGGCACTGTTTCACGAGGAAGCGACTGCCGCGTTGCACGGACCACGCGACCAGCGCTGGCCTCAATCTACCTTCCGCAGTCGGCAGTCAGCAATCCCCCTTACGCCGCCTTGGATTGCCGTCGCTTCATCTTTCGCAGGCGGCGGCGTTCGGCTTTGGACAAGTTCGCACCGTTCCCGCCATCGTCGCTGCTGTCGTCGTTCGCGCTCATTGGAATCGATACCGGTGCGTTGTGTTTGCCGCGGGCCGGATCCCCACGCTCCGACTTGCTCGAGCTATCGTCAACGGGCGTAACGGGGTCCAGGTCCGACTTGCGACTCGCCATGGGCCGCTTCTTCTTCTGCTTCGGACGCGGTGCTTTGCTTTTCGGTTCACGGACAGGCAAGAGCTCTTGCGCGTCCAGATAGACATGGCGAGCGTTCAACAGCACCGACAGAAACATCAGGCAGTGACCTGCCAGGGTCAATGACGCGACGTAGAACTGCCCCAGTTCGCCCTGGCTTATCAACAACGACCGTTGCGTGACGACCTGCCCTGTAATCAGAATGCAGAACGCAAGGATCAACAGGCAGACCGCTGTCCGGCAGTTCCACATTTCAATCGTCATCCGAGCCACGAATGCCATCAAGACGACCACCACAAAGATGGACCAGATCAGTGACGGATCCCAAGCAAAGCGGCTGGCCGCCATGATGGTGGGGACCAGCAGCAACTGGTGAACAACCGACGTGGCCGTATCGACACTCAGCACAATGAAGAGCCCGGTAACCCATAGCCACAATCGGTAGCGTCCGCGATAGTCGTCGGTCTTATGGCGCCGGAGCAGGAAAGTCAGCAGCGCGTAGCCGGCCATGCCCGTGAACAAGCTGGCCGTGAACCAGGACATTAACGTGCCGTGCCCCGACCAGTGATAGGCCAGTTTGGACGGCAACCAGTCGCCGCGGCCCAGCAGGACGACCTGGGTCTGCAGGAAGAGGATGGCGGAGAACGCGCAGCAGACGGCCAGAATCAGAACGGTCACGGACCAGGGGCGCGCCGGAATCAGGTCGGTCACCCGTACCTGGCGCTCCGCCTTGGCGTCGGCACTGTAGCTTCGCGGCATCCGCGGACCGGTACTGACTTCATTGGCTCCCGCGGAATCCGCGGATTCTTCCAGCAAGACACGCCGGCGGCGTTCGTCCCGCTGACCACTCTTTCGAAAATGCATAGGCGACAGATTCGCGGGGCTCCCTGCCCTCTCAAGTCACAGTGCGCGAACGGGTTCGAGCCTGTATGGCAAATGCGACCGCCGGCATGCGGTTTGGGCCGCGTACGTCCTTGTACTCATCTCTACCTTCGGCAAAATCGGCACCTGGCTGTAATGCCGAGTGCGGGAGGCCGGCAAAGTTGAACGTGACGGGACCAAATCATCGCTGCTTCTGGAGTAACCGGAGCAACATGAAAACTGAAGGCAACTCTACGCAGCTTAACACTTTGACGCCGGTCGAAACGTAACGTACGCTTCCCCCAGAGGTTAAAGCAAGAATGGAAGATTCCAAAAACTCAGCAGCGGTGGAAGATCAACCGGTAGCGGACGCACCAGCGACCGCGACTGAATCTGCTGCGCCGCACGACGACCCGTCGCTGAGCAGCTTCATGTCCGATTTGGACGAGGCAGCGACGGCCCAAGTCGACGCCAAGGCCAAGCAGGAGTTCTTGCACCAGCAAAAACTGGTAATGGCCAAGCTCGGGGTTGCTAGCAGTCTGTTTATCGCGCTCCGCGCCAAGCATCCGCCCAGCGCGAATCATTCGCTGCGCGTCGCGCTGGGGGTTTCTTCCTGGGCGCTGCACCTGGAATTGGACGACGTGCAGCGCGACCAGCTCGAAATCGCCGCGCTCCTGCATGATGTCGGCAAGATTGGTGTTCCGGATCACGTCTTGAACAAGCCCGGAAAGCTGTCTGCCGAAGAACTCATGGCCATGGAATCCAACTGGCTGATCGGTCGCGACGTGGTCAGCGCGTGCTGCGGTTCGCCCGAAATCCTGGATACGATTCATTACGCGCGCGCCTGGTTCGACGGCACCAAGCACGGCTTCGACAAGGCCCGCAAGGACCTGCCCTTCGAAGCCAGGGTCCTGGCAATCATGGACGCCTT
This sequence comes from uncultured Planctomycetaceae bacterium, assembly GCA_937967665.1. Lineage (GTDB taxonomy): Bacteria > Planctomycetota > Planctomycetia > Pirellulales > Pirellulaceae > CALBSZ01. The sequence goes on along the minus strand of CALBSZ010000466.1, from coordinate 7,889 downwards.
CGACTCCATGACCACGGACAGCGTCTATCGCCGCGCCCTGTCGCGCGAACGGGCGATGACGGAATTGTTCGAATACGCCGGTACTCAGTTCGACCCGGAACTGGTGAAGCATTTCTATCATTTGGTCACGAACGATCAAGTCAAGTTCTGCGCCGGGGTGGCGCGGCGTTGGCTGCAACAACTTGATCCCGAGTCGGCGAATCAGTGGTGGGACCTCGAAGCGCCACTGCCCAAGACATCCCCGGTTCCCGAGCACGCGGTGGACAACTTGTTTCACCAGCAGTTGTTCGACAGCATGCATGACGGCGTCATCTACGTCAACAATCGGATGAACATTCTGCTGTGGAATCGCGCGGCGGAACGCCTGACTGGGATCTCGGGCAATTCCATCGCGAACAAACAGTGGGAACCCGCGCTAGTGGGCATGCACTGCGAAAAGGGAAAGCAGATCGATAACAGCGACTGTCCCGTGGCCTACGCCATCTGGTCGGGAGTGCAAGGGTTGCGCCGACTGTCCATCAAGGGCCGTAACGGCAACCTGCTTTCCGTGGACGTGCATGTAGCGCCCGTGTTTGGCGTGGGCGGAGAACCGCAAGGCGCCACGGTCATCCTGCACGACGCCTCGTCGCAAATCTCCCTCGAGCAGAGTGTTGATGTCTTCAAGAAGCGAGCCACTCTGGACCCGCTGACGCAAGTCAGCAATCGCGCGGAATTCGATCAAGCGCACGAAGAATTCGTCGAACAGCACCTCAAGCTGGGCGTGCCATTCAGCCTGATCATTTGCGACATCGACCACTTCAAGAAGGTCAACGACACCTACGGCCATCAGGCGGGCGATGATGTCCTGGTCAGTTTCGCGACCCTGCTGAAACGCTTCTGCCGCTCGGGCGACCTGGTGGCGCGTTACGGCGGCGAAGAGTTTGTGATCCTGTGTGCCGATTGCGATAACGCCTCCGCCACGAACCTGGCCGAGAAGATTCGCAAGGAACTGGCCGCCACTCCACAAGAGGCGTTGGGGAACAGCCCCGTCACCTGCAGCATCGGCGTGACCGAAGTGCAAAACGGGGACACGGCGGAAACCATGCTGCGGCGCGCGGACCGCGCGCTCTATCAAGCCAAGGATGGCGGTCGCAACCAGGTCGTGCAGTTGGGCAGCGGGTTGGAAAAAGCGGCCGAAAAGAAGTCCCGCGCCGCCTGGTTCCATTGGTTCCAGAACTCGCCGGCCGAAATGTCCATCGAGCGACGCCTGATAACCGCGGTGCCGCTCAAAATCGCCGCCGAAAAGCTCCGCGGCTTCGTGGCGGACCATGCCGCGCAGATCGAGTCGATCAAGGAAAACCATGTCGTGCTGAAGCTGACCGGCGAAGAATCCACGCTCAATCGTCGGCGTCACGATCGTCCGTTGCCGTTCTTTATCGAAATGAACCTCGAGGAAGTCCGCGTCCAGCTGGAAGGGCGGCGCGGCGGGTCGGCTTTGAGAACTCTGTGTCACGTCTTCGTGCGCCCGAGCCGTCAACGCGATCGTCGCCGCGCGGATGTGATGGAGCGTGGGATGCAGATCGTTTCCAGCCTCAAGTCCTATCTGATGGCGCAGGAATTCGAAGCCGGGGACCCAGACCAGCGCTAATTCGCTGGTCGAATGCGACCAGCATCGTCGCGGCGGTTTTCAACGAGTCTTCTCGTCGAGCTCGGCTTCGATCTGGGAAACCAGCTGCCGGAAGAGTTCTTGCTGAGGTCCTTCTACGTCGGACAGCTCGCGATGGCATTGCAGCACGTGATTCGCAATCGTCAGCGTCTCGTCCTCTTCTTCCGTCAAATTCAAGTAGGCCCCCGTTGTCTCGGGACGCGACGGGAGCACGGGAAAGTAGTCGCGCAAGCCAAGCTGTCCGAAGAGCTGGGTACAATCAGCCGGAGTCGCCACGATCGCGAACTGCGACGCCTGCGAGGAAAACTGCTTGCACAAGGAAACCAGACAGCCTGCGAACGTGCTGTCCAGGTACGAACAGCCGGTCAAGTCGACGAACAGATCGCAGCGTTCACAGGCGAGACAGCGTTTCGCGAACCTCTCCAGCAAGGGGCTTTGCCGCAACGTCCCCCGACCGGCCCCGGATACGACGAAACCGGTAGCGGCTTGTTGGATCCGAAGCTCGGAATTCGCATTCATGGTCAATTTCCCACAGGTGAAGATGACCGCTCTCCAATTAGAACCGCAGCACTCGACGATTGCAATCCGGCCGACAGATTTCGCCGTAGGGCATGCTCCACATGCCACCATCGCCACGAATCGTAGCATACCTCCATCCCCGCGTCACGCGCGACATGCCCCCCATGGACGACTCCTCATTGTCAGTAGAGCCCCGATGCGATATGTTGAACATGGACATTGAACTTGAAGCAAACCAGACCGATTGGAGGATCTAAACATGGCCTACGAACTCCCCAGCCTGCCCTACGACTACAACGCTTTGGAACCGCATATCGACGCGCGCACGATGGAGATCCATCATACCAAGCACCACAATGCGTACATCACGAAAGTGAACGATGCCATCGCCGGTACCGAACTGGAGAACAAGAGTATCGAGGAATTGGTTTCCGGCATTGCCAGCGTCCCCGAAAACATTCGCGGCGCTGTGCGGAATAACGGTGGCGGCCACGCGAATCACTCGCTGTTCTGGACGGTGATGGGGCCGAATGGCGGCGGCGCTCCCAGCGGCGACCTGGCCTCGGCCATCGACGCCGATTTGGGCGGTTTCGATGCCTTCAAAGACGCTTTCAGCACGGCCGCCGCCACCCGTTTCGGCAGCGGTTGGGCCTGGCTGGTTGTTGACGGCGGAAAGCTGGCCGTCGGCTCGACCGCCAACCAGGACAGCCCGCTGATGGGAACAGCGGTCGCCGGGATCGGGGGCACACCAATCCTGGGCCTGGACGTCTGGGAGCATGCCTACTACTTGCACTACCAGAATCGACGCCCAGACTACGTTTCGGCGTTCTTCAACGTGATTAATTGGGCCGAGGTTGCCAATCGCTACCAGGCAGCCAAGGGTTAAACGGCTGGCGCCCGCTTGCCGCTGACTTATAGAAGCTTATAGAAGCCCTCGACCAACCGGCAGGGACCGCCGTGGCGGTCTTCGCGCTGCGGAAGTTGGAAGCACCTGCAACGCCTGGAGAGTGTTTCGGTCTTCCGCAGCCTCTGACCGCACTGCGAACAGCTAGCATCGCGCCAGACTGCCGTTGACGTCCCTTTCCACGATGCCTATGATTCCCGCCCTTCTGGTGCGGATCGCGTGGAATCCTGGTGCGCTCGTGAAGTACGGGCGCGGGACCGTTGGCGGGAGGCCCGCAACTCGCTCTAGTGGGGAAAAATTTTCCACATCCTCGGGAAATGTGGGGAAATACTTTGGCTGATTTCGATCGGTTCGTCCGAAGAATACTGGTGTAACGTTTCGTCGCAGGCAGAATGGATTCGTCCTGGCGGCGTTGTCTTAATAAAATTTGGTCCTCAGGGAAGAGGATAGGCAGAAAGCCGACTTCGTCTGCAGGTCTCGCAGACAGCCATCGCGCGTCGCCCGCTTCTCTTCCCCTACCTGTCTCAGAAAAATGAAGGGCGTGTGTACCATGCGAGTACCCAAATCGCGTTGGAGCCTGGTGGTTATGATTGGCCTTCTCTTACCCGTGGCCGGTTGCAAAAGCGGACTGAGCAAACCGAGCATGAACTGGTTGAGTTGGGGTAAGTCGAAGCCGGAGACGACGTCGCTCAGCGGACTCAGCCCGGATCCCACCGCCGTCAAGCCGACCGAATCGGCAGCGCCCAGCATGGCGACACGCACGTCACAGAGTCAGGGAATTCGCACGGCGGCGACCACAACGCCGACGACCTACCCGCAGACGGGTTACCCTTCCACGGGCCAGCAGTTCGCCGCGCACGAAAACTCGTCCCCCCATAACAATACGCCGTCGAGTTACAGCGCCACCACAAATGCTGCTCACGGCCCGACGGCCGGAGGCACCCAGAACGGTTTCTATTCGCTCGACTATCCCGGTACCAATCAGGGCAAGAGCGGCAATACGCAGCCTTCTACCTTCGCGCAAAACAACACCAGTCAGCCCGCTTCTTATCCGAGCAGCGGCTACGCGGCCCATTCCTATCAGGCGAACGGCTACACGGCACCACAGGGCAACAACACGCCGACGGCCAACAACACGCCGACGGCCAACAACGCGGCGACATATCAAGCGGCCGACGCGCGGTACGATCAATACAATCCCAGCGGGAATGGCTACGCTCCGGCGACAAGCCCGGCACAGAACTATAACGCGAATTCCGGCTACGATTCGCCAGCCTATGGCCAGACACCCGCTTCCCCAAGTCCGCACTCGGCAAACGTGGCCAACAACACGCAGTGGCAGGCGCCACCGTCCGCGAACAAGGGTTCGAATTACCAAGCGCCCACAACGACGACTCCCTGGCAGAACCCTTCGCCTGCCGGCCAGAACGTACAGGCGACGCCCGTTTCCACGACAACTTCGCCCATCACGACCGCCGGTGGTTACCGCCCCGGCAGTACCAGCCGGAACGCTGATCTACTGACAGACGGCAACGAATCGCACAGCATGGCGCCTGTCACCTACGATGCCGAGTCGCGGACGGCGACGCTGCCCACGAACAGCGGTGTCGGTAGTAGCTATCCGACGACGGACGGTGCCGCAGCAGCTCCGGCTGGATCTCCCAGCATGCCCAATACGGGATACGGCGGATTCTACCGTCAGTAGGGACCTCGGACGACCTGCAAGAAGCAGCAAGACGCGACTTCCCCGGAAGTCGCGTTGGTTGTATTGGTAAGGCGGGTTGTGTGATCGAGCAACCAGGCGAGCAACGCTCTACCAGCCCATCACCATGTTCGATTCGATGACCTTGCGCGCCCGTTCGAGGTCCGTGCCGGTTTCATGCATGTACAGACGAATGGCGTGCACTTTGTCTCCCGACGACTTCGACAAACAGTCCCGTGCGACACCGCAAGGATCTTCGGCGCTGGATATCCCCAAGGCGCCCTTGGAAATGACCCACGTATCGCGGGGGCGTTTCGTCAGCCGGATCACGCTGTCGTGCGGATAGGCTTCGTTGACGACGGCATTGGCGGCGGTTTCATCAGCGGCCCATGTGATGATTATATGTGCGTCTGTCTCAACCTCGAACAATGGCATGGCCTTACCTCCTGAATCAGCTGAAATGGGACCACCTTTGTCGGCAATCTCGTAAGTAGGTAGAATAAACAGTGTCTAGAATGGCGAAGATTGCAGAACTTTGCAAGTCTGGACGCGACCCGTTCCGCAAAAGTCCCGCGGCAGGATTAGCGAGGTCCCCGTTTTTGAACGAATCGCGGCCCTGCCCTGCCCTTTCCGGTCCCAAGTTCCATGACCTACGACCCCGCCAACACATCCACGGCTCGTTATCTGGCCAACCTCTCACGGCAGTCCGCTGCCCAACCCCAGCCAGCAACGCCGGCCCCCGCGTCCCGGCGATGGTATCTCCTGCTAGCGATCTTGATTCTCGTGCCTGTCGCCGTCATTCAGTTGCCGCGCGAACTCATCAAATGGCAACTGGCCGCGGGTTTGGAGCATCGGCTGGAAGGAGACCTGGCGGCAGCCATCCGCTGTGCCGACCTGGCTTTGGAACGCGATCCCGATTACCTCGAAGCACAGGTCATGCGGGCGCAATGGAAGCAGGACGCGGGAGATCGAACGGGCGCGCTGGCCGACTGCAACGCGATTGTCGCGCGGCATGAATCAGACGTTGCGCTCACGCTGCGCGCCCATGCGCTCCAGCAACTCGGCCGGCATGACGAGGCCGTTGCCGACTACGAAAAGGTGCTCGTGCTGGCGACGGCAGTTGCGAATCGAGTCCGCTCGACCGCGGGCGACCTGGCCGAAGCCAACGCCCTCAATGGACTCGCCTACGCCCAAGCACTGGCCAATCAGGATCTGGACGACGCCCTGGTCAACATTGATACCGCGTTGGACATCATCGACCATACGATCGAAAAGTTCCGCCGCAGCGGCAGTTCCGGCATGCTTTCGCAGTGGTTTGCCAGTGCGGGGCGGGACCTGCGGATTGCACAGTTGGAGTCGGCCAAGATCGCCTTGCTGGACACACGCGGTTTCGTCTACTTCCGGCGCGGAGAATGGGAACTCGCCGATGCCGATATGCAGGAAGCGATTGCGCGAGCCGAGGAGGAATATGACCAGAACCTCAAGCTGCTGGCGTTTACCGAAGTGGACCCACGGTACCTGAAATTGCAGCGTCGCGACTTGCGGCATTCGCTGGCTGTGATCCGATATCACGGAGCGCTGGTGCAAGAGGCGCTGGGAAACGAAACACAGGCGGCTCGAAACCTGGCCCGAGTCAGAGAATTGGGCGAGCAGCCTGGAGAACATCTCTTCTGAAGCGGGCGGGCGCTCACGACGACGTCGAGCCGGCGGAACACGTTTCCGCACGCTGCGGCTTGCGTCTTTCCGACGTGTCTTCGTCGCGTTGACCGGCTGGCGGTTCGGTTACTACCGTGGTCGATTCACCGTCGTGGAGGTAGACCTTGTTGCGGCCGTGGTTCTTGGCATCGTAGAGCGCCGTGTCGGCGCGTCCCAGTAGGGCTTGAGCGGTTTCGTTGCAGATCGCCGACGCCGCGCCGCAACTCACCGTGCACGGCATGTTTTCCTCGAACGACTGGCGCATCCGTTCGGCAAAAATGCAGGCACCGTCCAGATCCGTTTCCGGCATGACCACAACGAACTCCTCGCCGCCATAGCGGGTCACGATATCGGTGTCGCGGACGCAGTCGTCAAACAGCCGGGCGGCGTCCCGCAGGATGCGATCTCCCTCCAAATGGCCCTGTTCGTCGTTGATGCGCTTGAAGTGATCGATATCGAAGATCGCAATCGAAAACGTCGTCTTGTAACGCGTGTGCATCGCGACCAGGGTGGTCAGAGTCTCGTCCAGCGCTCGCCGATTGCTCACGCCGGTCAGCGGATCCGTGCGGACTTCGGTAAACGTCATCAGGAAGTTCGTCTGCTGACGAAGCTCGTCGTAAGCGTTGGCCAGGTGCGACGTCAGGCGTTGAGTTGGTTTGAGCAGTGTTTCCGCGGCGGCGGAAAGCTCCTGCCACGCGGCCGTTTCCGAGAGGCTGCTGAGATTACTGATGCGATCCTTGAAGCCTACCAGGGTAGACTGATGGCCGTCCAGTTGGCGGCGCAACTCGGTATTCAGCGACTCCATTTGTCGTAGCGTCGACCAGGCACGCTTTAATTCCCGGCGGGAACCGCTGACGTCCTTCTGCGATCGCTCGCGGCGAAAGTGACCGATCAGGTAGCCGATCAGCGCAACGAAAGAGAACGCCGCTGCCAGCGGAATAGGAAAATCTCGCAGTGCCTCCATGACGCTGGTGGCTTGCATGGCAATTCGTGTTCGGTTGGGGGCGGGAATGGTTTCGATGCGCACCCATGCGGTGACCTCGCATTAACCAAGTACTCAAACATAGGACGCAGAAAGGAGGCGCTGGCCGCAACTTGGCGCCGGCAGCCGTTTTCGCCATCCGACGTTGCCGATTGCAACGGTCATTCCGCGGTGGTGTGCGGTGGTGTGCGGCGCGGCGTACCGACGCCGTTTCCGCCAGGGCTCAGCGGGGCCCCTATTAATACGACTTGCGCGACCCATAGCCGCGCATGCAGTAGACGGCTCCAAAGATCAGGGCGGCGGTAAAGATAGTGATCCACGTTTGCCGCTGCCAATGGATGTTATCGATGGTAGTCACGATTTCGCTGAAAAAGAGCGAGACTTTGAATTTGAAGGACGCCCACATGAGCCAACCTCGCTGGAGTCAAGACAAACCATACAC
>CALBSZ010000465.1 GCA_937967665.1 uncultured Planctomycetaceae bacterium | reverse complement strand
TCGCGCAGGATTTCCGTCGCGGCGTTCTTGCCGCAAGCGCCCATCACGCCGCCGCCGGGATGACTCGCAGCGCCGCACAGGTAGAGCCCGCGAATCGGGCTGCGATGATCGGACCATCCGGGCACCGGGCGGAAAAAGAACAACTGGTTCAGGTTCATCGCGCCTTGCATGATATTCCCGCCGGTCAAGCCGAACGTCCGTTCCAGGTCCAGCGGGCTGAGTACCTGGCGATGTTCAATGGCGGCGGGCACGTTGGGAGCGTAACGGGCCAGCGTGGCCACGCAGCGGTCGGCGAAATCTTCCTTGATTTCATCCCACGTCGCATTGGCCAATCGGTAAGGCGCATACTGCACAAACATCGACATCAGGTGATTGCCGTCGGGGGCAATGGTCGTATCGACGCTGGTGGGCAGCGTGATTTCCAGGATCGGTTCGCTGCTGGGATGACCGTACTTGGCTTCATCGTAGGCGCGTTCGATATAGTCCAGCGTCGGCGCAATGTGCATTGTGCCATGATGGTGGGGCGCGATACCGCGGCTGGGCGCGCAGGTGAAGGCGGGCGGTTCCGCCAAAGCCAAATTGATCTTTGCCGACGCGGACGAGTAATCGATCTGGCGGACCCGGTCCCGAAACGATGCGGGCAGTTCCTCCGGTTCCAGGAAGCGTTCGAAGGTCAGATGCGCGTCGACACTCGACGCGATCACATCGGCTTCCAGCAGTTTATCGTTCTCGAGCACGACGCCGCGGGCGCGGCCTTTCGACGTCACGATTCTGCGGACGGCCATTTCGCGCTGGATGTCGACTTTCAAATCACGGCAAGCGGCTTCCAGCGCCTTGGCCAGGCCTCCCATGCCGCCTTGGACGTAGCCCCAGATGCCCCGCGCTCCGCCGGCCTGTCCCATGACATGATGCAGCAGCACATACGCGGTCCCCGGGGAACTCGGCGGCGCAAAGGCGCCAATGACGGCGTCGGTGGCCAGGGTCGCACGCAACACTTCGGCTTCGAACCAGTGTTCGAGCAGCGGCCGCGCGGCGCCGCTCAGCAACTGAATCGCATCGATCTGGTCGTCGCCCAGCTCCCCCAGCGCTTGGTACAGGTCCCACATCGCACTCGTATCCCGCAACCGCTTGCCAACGCCGATCTTGCGAAACGATTTGGGGAGCGGTAGTGGATCGGGTGACGTGCGGGTGAGCAGCGGTTCCAGTACTTCGGCGACCCGTTCGAGCATCGCTTCGTAGCGAGGATAGGATTCGGCGTCCCGCGTGCTGAATTTGGCGATTTCCCGTCGCGTCGCCTGGCGATCCGGCCCCATCAGCAGCGAGCGGCCGTCGAGCAACGGCGTGAACGACGACGGTGAGCGAGGCAGGATCGTCAAGCCGTATTGCTTTAGCCGCAGTTCACGAATGATTTCGGGCAGGAACAGGCTGATCACGTACGCCGCCGTCGAAACCTGGTAGCCCGGCCAGAGTTCTTCGGTCGCCGCGCAGCCGCCCAGCACGTGCCGTCGCTCAAACACGCAGACCGATTTCCCCGCCTTAGCCAAATACGCGGCGGTCACCAAACCATTGTGCCCGCCCCCAATTACAATGCAGTCGTACTTTTGATTCATGCCGCCGATTGTAATTCGGCAAGATTGCAGAGCCTAGCCGGGATTTGAATAACGATGGCATGGTCGAACGTCGTCGTCTCGGCTCTTCTTTTCGAGACTTCGAATTGCCAACCTTACCATGGTTACCAAGCACGCCTCGTGGCAAATATTGACGAAATTCGGGCTTTAGAGTACGATTGACCGAAGTGCGTGAGGAGGTACCTATGGCGAATTCCCTGAATCTGTCGCTGACTGACGAACTGCGGGCTTTCATTGATGAGAACTGTGGCGACGGAACGCTCTATGCTACTCCCAGCGAGTTCGTACGGGATATCATTCGCCGTCATAAGCTCCAACGAGAGGCGGCTGAGGTGCGCGATGCGATCGTCGAAGGCTATCAGGACGCCATCGCGGGCCGAACCATCGCCTTCGCGGGCGACCTGAAAGGGATACTCAAGAAAGCCCGCAAGTGAGCGCCAAGAAGGCAAAGGCCAACCTGCTGCTTACCGAACGGGCGATCCACGATCTCGCCGAAATTGAACGCTATTCGATTGAGCAGTTTGGCAGGAAGGCGGCCCGCAAGTACCTCAGCGAAATCGAAGCGGCGCTTTCCCGGTTGCAGGAGAGCCCCGCGCTGCTGCGAGCTGAAGAAGAGTTGCATCCGGCACTACGTTTTTATCGAGTGAACAAGCACTTACTCGTTTGTGATGTCCAGCAAGGTACGATCATTCAGCTGACGGCAATTCACGCCAGTCGTGATATTCCCAGCCGATTAGCCGAAATGCAGCCCAGCCTGGCAGTGGAAGTCGAACTACTGCACACAAAGCTCGTGAATCGCAAGCAGCGGTAGACGGAGCATCCCAATCCAGTCGAATGCTGTCCTTGGCAAACGCCTTTCAGATCCGCGGCAGTATGCGGAACAATAGAAATCGCCGCAAGAAGTGTTGAACCGGCAAAGTCAAGTCTTGAAGCACAGTCGACAGCAGGACTTCCCGTTCATCGTCAGGAACTTTTGCGAGCAGGCCACCGATAAGTCATGAAACAAATCGCGAAATGCAGAACATTACGGCGCCATCGGCGAACTGGGGGCGGCCAAGTTTGAGCTCAATCAACTGCTCGGCCAAATTCGCCCAACAGAGCTGGCCGAATGATTTCACTTTCCAGCTGGAAATCACGGCGCGACGTGCGCGCGTCCGATCCAGACCGCTTCGCTTCGTGCGAAAGCGCTCCGCGAGGTGCTTGCGATTTGATCAGCGTTCATCGAAAATAATCCTTGCGGGGAGAGCTGACTCCCAAAGCAAGCAGGTACAAGAGGTCTAGTAACGTGCATGTCCATTCAAACAGAACGTCCTAATCCTGATTGCCGCAAATGGTTCGGTGTCGCGGAGGATGCCACCGGCTCATTGGGTCAGTGTTTCATTCAAGAAAGACAAGGCATGGATCCCAAGGTTACGCTGAAAGTTGTCCAGGGCACGGTTGTCGATAAGGAATATGAGTTCGATGAGCGGGATTCCTGCATCGTGGGACGCCATCGGGATTGTGGCATACGATTGCCCAGCGATAAGGATCATACCACGATCTCGCGGTACCACTGCCTGCTGGACATTAACCCTCCGGACATCCGCATCCGCGACTTTGGCAGCCTGAACGGCACATTTGTCAATGGCAAGAAGATCGGTCAGCGCCAACAGGGCGTCAGCGTCGAAGAGGCGCGGCAGCAGAGTTTTCCGGAATACGACTTGAAAGACGGCGATCAGATCAAGCTGGGAGAGACAGTATTCAAGGTCAGCATTCAAATGCCGCCTCCGCCACCGAAGCCGCCTGAGGTACGCAAACCCGTTGTCAATGCCGCCAGCGCTGACCCGAACGAGATCATTCGCCAGCTGCTGGAACTGGCCAAGTCGGGACGCGACGACCTGATTGCGATCCGCGGCTATACGATCGAAAAGGAATTGGGACGCGGTGGGTTTGGCGCCGTCTACCTGGCCAGGAACAACCGCACCGCCGAGCGCGTCGCGCTGAAAGTGATGCTCCCGCAAGTCGCTTTGCAGCCACGTTCACGCGAGATCTTCGAGAGAGAGGTGGAGAATTGCAAGTCCCTGAAACACCAGAATGTTGTTCAACTGCGCGATCACGGATGCTCCGAAGGGACGTTCTTCTTCACGCTGGAACTCTGCGACCAAGGCGACGTCGCTGACTTGATGAAGAAACGTGGCGGGATCCTGGGCATCGACGAAGCGGGCCGAATCATCCTGGAGGTACTCGACGGCCTGAACTACGCGCACAATGTGCAGGTGCAAACAAAACTGCGCAGTGGCCAAAGCAAGACCGTCCGCGGCCTGGTGCATCGCGATCTGAAGCCCTCGAACATCTTCCTCAAAAACGTAAACGGGTCGACGGTGGCAAAAGTCGCCGATTACGGATTGGCCAAGGCGTTTGACACGGCGGGGTTGAGCGGCCAGACGCGGACCGGGACTGCAGCCGGCACGCCGGTCTTCATGCCGCGGCAACAGGTGATCAACTTCAAGTATGCCAAGCCCGACGTCGACGTGTGGGCCGCCGCCGCCAGCCTGTACCATATGCTCACCGGTTCCTTTCCGCGCGACTTCGTGCGTGGCAAGGACCCCTGGCAAATCGTCCTGCAAACCAAACCGGTTCCGATTCGCAACCGTGCTTCCGCTATCCCCCAGCGGCTGGCGGATGTCATCGATCAAGCGTTGAACGATAGCGGCAAGCTGAGTTTCCAAACGGCGACGCAGTTCAAGCAGGGATTGCAAAGAGTGTTGTGATGTTCGAAGTCAAATACGCGGGACTCACCGATACGGGCCGAGTACGTGAAAAGAACGAAGATGCCTGGACTGCCGTTCCCGAAATGGGTCTGTTTATCGTCTCCGACGGCATGGGCGGTCACTTTGCCGGCGACCTGGCTTCACGCATTGTCGTGGAAGCGTTACCGAAGCTGTTGAAAAGACAACTCGCAGCCACCGACAGTGTGCCTCGAAAGGAACGCGACGACGAACGAATCGAACAATGCATCACCCACGCGATCAGTGAATTGAGCATGGACTTGTGCGCCAAGGCGGAAGATGAGCCGGGTCTTGACGGCATGGGAGCAACCGTCGTACTCGCGTTCTTAAGAGGTACCACAGCACACATTGTCCACCTGGGTGACAGTCGCGCGTACGTGTTGAGAAACCGGGTGCTCCAGCAACTTACCCGCGATCATTCGCTCGTACAGCTCTTGATCGATAACAACGAAATGCAAGCGGAAGACGCAGGGACTCATCCGGCGCGCGGCCAGCTAACTCGCCACGTCGGAATGCCGGGCGAGCCGCTGCCCGAGGCCATCGCGCTGACGCTTCACGCCGGGGATCGCCTGCTTCTGTGCAGCGACGGATTGACGCGCATGCTGGAGGACGCAGAAGTATGCGTTTTGCTCTTGGATCGCGAACGATCCCAACAAGCCGTTTGCGAACAACTGGTGAGCGCGGCCAACCGGGTGGGCGGCGAAGACAATATTACCGTGCTTCTTGTCGACATCATGCCGCCAGCGGAAGATAAGGTCGACAATTCAATCGCGAATGAAGGACGAGCGGAAAGTGTCAATCACGACGAGTTGTCCCAATCCTGATTGCGGGAAGCAGTTTCGCGTCTCGAAGGATACGGTGGGCCGGACGGCGCGCTGTAAGGCGTGCGGCACACGGTTTCGGGTTGCCGCCGGCCGCGGAGAGTTGGTCTCGGGCTCGTCGAATTCGCGAAAGTCAAAGTCGCAAGAATCTGGCAAAGCTTCCGCGGAGGTTCCCCGCCCTGCAACTCCGTCGCCCGATGGTGTTCCCGCCGACTGGAACATCGGCGACGTGATCGTTGATCTGTATGAAGTCACGGGGCTTCTGGGGGAAGGCGGCATGGGCAAGGTCTACAAGGTCCACCACAAAGGTTGGAACATGGACCTGGCCGTCAAGAGTCCCCGGCAGGAACTGCTACAAGAAGCCGGCGCGATCGAGAACTTCGAACAGGAGGCCGAAACCTGGGTCAACCTGGGGCTGTCGCCGCACATCGCCAGTTGCCACTACGTCCGTACGCTGGGCGGAATTCCACGAGTGTTTGCCGAGTACGTTGCGGGCGGCAGCCTGAAAGAGTGGATCGACGAAGGCCAACTTTATGAAGGCGCTCCGCAAGACTCGCTCAGGCAGATTCTCGACATCGCCATCCAATTCGCCTGGGGACTGCATGTTGCGCACGAGAAGGGACTCATCCACCAGGATGTGAAGCCCGCCAATGTGCTGATGACCGCAGACGGCACTGCCAAGGTAACCGACTTTGGCCTGGCCAAGGCGCGCGCTGTTGCCGGTGCAACCATGTCGCGTTCGCATGGCCAGAGCATCCTCGTTAGCAGCGGCGGTATGACTCCGGCCTACTGCTCACCCGAGCAAGCCAACGGCGAGAAACTGACGCGGAAGACCGACATCTGGAGTTGGGCCGTCAGTGTGCTGGAGATGTTTGCGGGCGATGTGACCTGGCAGTCAGGAGTCGCCGCGCGCGAGGCCCTGGAAGCGTACCTGGAAATGGGTCCGGACGACGATTCCCTGCCCGCCATGCCGAACGCCGTAGCTGAACTACTGCGACAATGTCTCCAGCAAGATCCAGACCAACGTCCGGCCACCATGGCCGATGTTACCGGCTTGCTCTGTCGACACTACGAGCACGAAATCGGCCAGCCGTACGCCCGCGCCGAGCCGAAAGACGTGGAACTGTTGGCCGACAGCCTGAACAACCGGGCAATCTCGCTGTTGGACCTCGGTCAGCAGGAAGAGGCGGAACGAGTTTTCGCCGAAGCGTTCGAACTGGATCCATCCCATCCAGCGTCGATCTACAATCGAGGCCTGTTGTGGTGGCGTTCTGGGCGGATGACCGACGATGCCCTGGTTCAGCAGTTGGAGCAAAGCCGCCAGAATCACCCCGACGACTGGCGAATAGATCTGATGTTGGCCCAAGTCCATCTCGAGCGCGACGACTGCGAATCGGCTGTGACGATACTGGAACAAATAAAGGTACAGCGCGGAGAGAAACAACAAGAGATCGAAAAGTTGTTATCGCAGGCGCGAGCTCGCTTGCCCACGTCAAGGCGTTGCGTTCGGACATTCGAAGAACACACAAACACCGTAAACTCTGTTTGCCTCAGCCCTGATGACCGATACGCAATCGCAGCCACGGAAACGGGGTTGCAGCTGTGCAATGTCACCGGGGATGGCTGCCAGCGCGCGTTCGAGAGTCATCGAGCGAAGGTGGTTTCGGTATGCTGCAGCCCTGATGGCCGATACGCGCTGTCGGCAGGAGCAGGAATGTACCTGTGGGACGTCGTAAGCGGGCGCAAGCTGCGAACGTTCGAGAAACAAGCGATTGAAGTAACTTCTGTCTGTTTCAGCCCCGATGGTCGCTTTGCTGTCTCGGGGAACGACATCCCAGGCTCACAGAAAGGCAGAACGCTAAGAAACCAGACACTGAAACTGTGGGAGGTTTCAAGTGGCCGTTGCGTTCGAACCTTTAAGGGACATAGGGGGATCGTTGTTTCCGTGTGCTTCAGCCCCGATGGCCACTATGCGCTTTCAGCCGCCGGTAGGACGTTGAAACTGTGGAGGGTTTCCAGCGGCTACTGTGAACAGACCTTCCACGACTACAAGAAAGTGGGTTCAGCGTGTCTCTCCCCACAAGGGGTCCACGTGATTTCGGGAGGCGCGGACAACAGGCTGACATTGTGGCACGCCTTCTTTGGCGACCGCTTACGCAGCTTCGTAGGGCATACGAGCACCATAAATTCGGTGTGCTTCAGCCCCGATGGTCGTTATGTCCTCTCGGGAAGCGCGGACAAGACGCTGAGGTTATGGGACGTTTCCAGCGGTTGCTGTCTACGTACACTCGAGACGCCGGCGATAGTAAACTCGGTGTGTTTTTGCCGGGACAACGGGCACGCGGTCTCGGGCACCCAGAACCATGGGCCGAAGAGAGAGTCTTTGAAGCTATGGAATGCAGTCGGCAACCACCTGTTTGGAGCTCCGTGGGAACAGTGTCGGGTCATTCGCAGCGAAGCGGCGTCACAGGTAACCATCGATTACCAACGCCTAGTCTGCAAGGCGAAGTCCGCGCTTTCTGCAAGAGACGCGGTCGCGGCAGCCCGCGCATTACGCTCGGCTAGGCAACTGCCGGGCTGTGCGAGGAGGAACGAATCTCTCGCCATCTGGACCAGACTCTATAAACACCTTCCATCTAGTGACCTCAGTTCCGCGTGGGAAATGCGGACCTTCAAGGGTCACGACAAGCCCGTTACGTCCGTATGCTTCACTCCCGATGGCCGTTATGCTCTCTCGGCAAGTGCCACTGAGGAGTCCAGCCGAACACTGAGGCTGTGGGACCTCCCCAGCGGCCAATGTCTGCGGACCTTTCGGGGACACACGAGTTCTGCTACCTCGGCGTGCCTCAGTTCAGACGGCCAATACGCTCTGTCAGGAAGCCATGACAAGACGCTCAAGTTGTGGAACTTATCCACCGGTCAGTGCCTGCGGACGTTCGAGGGACACGATAAATCCGTCAAATCGGTGTGCCTTAGCCCTGACAGCCGTTACGCTCTCTCGATCAGTGACCCCCACACGCTGAAGATGTGGGAGGTTTCCAGCGGCCGCTGCGTTCGGACGTATCACGGAATTAACTTCTTTGATTCGATGTGCTGCAGCCTTGACGGCTGCATCCTCTGGGGTCAGCGTTACGGCGCGGGTACGAAGCTCGAACTGGGGAAGATCTTTCCTAGTGGTCGCGGCCTGCAGAAATTCGAGGGGCACAGGTACCCCGTAACCTCCTTGTGCGTTAGCGGCGACGCCCGCTACATCCTCTCGGGAAGTACGGGCATTTCTCCGAAAGATGAGATGCTAAAACTGTGGGAGGTTTCCAGCGGCCGCTGCGTTCGGACCTTCGATGGACACATGGGTTGTGTAAACTCGGTGTGTTTGAGCGGCGACGGCCACTATGCCCTTTCGGCAAGTTCGGATAAGACGATAAAGTTGTGGGAAGTCGCCAGCGGCCGTTGCTTGCGGACGTTCGAAGGACACACAGATGAGGTAAGCTCCGTCTGTTTAAGTCCGGATGGCCGTTATCTCCTCTCTGGGAGCCACGACAAGACGCTCAAACTGTGGGCGTTGGACTGGGAACTGGAGGACCGCTCACCGGCTGACTGGGACGATGGGGCGCGGCCGTATTTGGAGGTCTTCTTGTCGGCGCAGACGCCCTATGGGGCTTCGCTGCCGGTCGGCCGAGAGCCGACCCAGGAAGAAATCACTCTCGCTCTGACGCGTCGGGGAAAACCAGTGTGGAACGAGGTTGACTTCCAGCGGTTGCTCGATACGCTCGGTTGCGCGGGCTATGGCTGGCTGCGACCTGAGGGCGTACGCAGAAAACTCGACGAGATGGCCGCTGAATGGACCGGGCCACCGCCGCTTGCTACCGAAGAAAGGCGTGAGTAGAGCACGATGATCCCACTTTCACACGGAACCATGTTCGTCTGGTCGGCTGCCGCAGCGGAAGCCCAGCAGTTGGGTGCGGCGACGGTTGAGCCGGAACACCTGCTCCTGGGACTGGCCAAGATCAGTGATTTGCCGGGAAGACCTGAATTGCCCGCCGACGCCAAAGCAGGCGATGTACTGGCGGAAGTCATGGCCGAAGCGGGAGAAGTGCGTGAAATCTGGAATCGTTGCGGCGTTGACACGGTTCGACTGCGTCAAGCATTACGAATGGAGTTACCAAACGCAAACGCGCCCGGCAGTACCGCCAATCATCTCCATCGCAGCGACGTGTCTCGAAGGTTGTTCAAGAAAGCCGAACGACTTGCCGAGCAAAAAAACTCGAAGCTCAGACCAATCCACCTGCTGGTGACTGTCGCCGAGCATGACGATGGTTCCTGGTGGACCGTTCTCGAACCGTTAGGCGTCGACAGAGGAACTCTTCAACAGGCTGCCCGCGCTGCCGTCGGTCAAGATGAGGCGCCCAGACAGAAAGAACAGTCAGCCAAAGAGACTCTGCTCAGCAAGTATGGCCGCGACCTCACCGCCCTGGCCCGCGACGGAAAACTTTAACCCATCATCGGTCGACGTAGTGAAATGCGGACACTCACGCAGATCCTCTTGCAGAAGCGCAAGAGTAACGCCGCCCTCATCGGCCCGGCGGGTGTCGGCAAGACCGGTATCGTCGAAGGACTCGCACAGCGGATCGTCAGCGACAAACCCCCGCGCGGCCTGGAAGGCAAACGAATCGTCGAAATCACGATGAGTTCTCTGGTGGCTGGGGCCAAGTTTCGCGGCGACTTCGAAGAGCGGATGAAGA
Organism: uncultured Planctomycetaceae bacterium; assembly: GCA_937967665.1. Taxonomy (GTDB): domain Bacteria; phylum Planctomycetota; class Planctomycetia; order Pirellulales; family Pirellulaceae; genus CALBSZ01. The sequence continues at coordinate 7,169 of CALBSZ010000465.1, read as the reverse complement.
AGCTCATCGAAGAGGCCCAATCCGATCCCGACGTGATCCTGTTCATTGACGAAATCCACACCATGATGGGCGCCGGGGGCGAAGGCAGCGGCGACGCAGCCAATATCTTGAAGCCGGCCCTCGCCCGCGGCGGAATGAGTTGCATCGGGGCAACGACGGTCGACGAATACCGCAAGTACATCGAGAAGGACCCAGCGCTCGAGCGGCGTTTCCAGGTTGTCTGGGTGGATCAGCCGACGGCCGATGAAGCGGTCGCGATCCTCCAAGGCATCAAGCCCCGTCTGGAAAACCATCACGGGGTCGAGATCAGCGACGAGGCGATCGAGGCCGCCGTGGAACTATCGGTTCGCTACCTGCCCGATCTGAACTTGCCCGACAAGGCCATCGATCTGATCGATCAGGCGTGCGCCGCGATTCGGATGTTGAGTTATTCCCATGAAGCTTCGATTTTCGGGCCGGTTGTTCCTCGTACGATTGGCCGGGATGATGTGGCGCAGGTGGTTTCGGCGCGCTGCCGAATTCCGGTTGAGCAGCTTTCCAACGACCAGGCCGAACGCCTGCTGAAGATGGAAGAGGAGATCAAGCAACGCGTCATGGGGCAGGAAGAGGCGGTCGCAGCTGTTTGCCAATCGGTCCAGACGGCCAAGGCGGGACTCAAGGACCCGAATCGGCCGGTCGGCGTATTCTTGTTTGTCGGCAGCACGGGCACGGGCAAGACGGAGTTGGCCAAGGCGCTGGCCGAGTTTCTGTTCGGCGCGGGCGATCGACTGATACGCTTTGACATGTCCGAGTATATGGAGCAGCACTCGGTTTCCAAGCTGATCGGATCGCCACCGGGCTACGTTGGGCATGATGAGCAGGGACAACTCACCGGCGCATTACGGTCGAACCCCTACAGCGTTGTACTCTTTGATGAGATCGAAAAAGCCCACCCACGCGTGCTGGACCTCTTTTTGCAAATCTTCGATGAGGGACAGCTCACCGACTCGAAGGGCCGCCGGGCATCCTTTCGCGACTCGGTGATCATCCTTACATCGAATCTGGGTAGTGCCGTAGTTGAGGGCAAGCCGCATTCGTCCAGCCAGCGGCGCGGAGTGGACGCGGAGCTGCTCGACAAGACTGCCTACCGGGATCAAATCATGCAGGCGGTCACTGGCGCGATGCGACCCGAGATTATCAACCGCATTGACCAAATCACATTTTTCTATCCTTTGGATCGGGATGCCGTCCGGCGAATCATCGACAAACTCGTCGGACAGCTGCAAGTTCGTCTCGCACCTCGCAACTTGAGCCTGAAATTACACGACGGCGTATACGACCTACTGCTGCTGCAGGGGTACAAGCCCGAATATGGTGCTCGCGAGTTGAAGCGCGTGATCGATCGAATGATCGCCCAGCCACTTGCGAACGCGTTGCTGAGGGGCAAGTACATGGATGGCGATACCATCGAGTTGGACGTGGTTGAACAACAGATCGCTTTTGCTCCGTCCAAGACATAAAGATGTGGTTAGATCTACCACAACCACTGCACCGAGTCGCCTGACAACGAATAGATGGAGATTCCTACATGGGCGGCGGTGGCGGCGGTGGCGGTGCCGAGATCAATACTTTGAATAGCGGCTCGTCGGCGATGACATGTTGATAGTCTTCGACCAATCTGGCCTCGATGACTCCGTAGACCATGGACTTCAGAGGCTTCATGTCCTCCCACACGATAATCTTGCATACCACCGAATCAGGAGTCACTAAATCCCCTACGGCCACGAACGGCGGTGCACCTGGATACTCACCGGCCACAAAAGTGCCTTCGAACGGGCTGACTATAAAGGCATACTGAGGCTCATCGGCCTGGGGGCCCTCGGGACCTTTGCCAACGCTCTCGGTAGCCAGCGACATCACGAACACCCATGCCAGAAACGCTGTGAACGCGAGGCAAAAAAATTGGTACCACTGTTGGTTCTTTACGACGCGGACCATGGCACACCTCCCCACTGCTAAAGGCTCTTGTGCGTTCCGCGATGGAATGGAGCAAACACCGGGCCGTGGACTCCCGTTTCCTGAGACTGACGCTATGCCACTCAGGGGGCGACGTGAACGCCTACGGGCAACTCGCCCACACGCAGATCATACCGGCATGTAGTGATCGAATGAGCACACTCACTGTCCCACCCGGGCACGCCCAGGTTGTCAGTACGAAAAGTCCGCGCAGGCAGCTAAACCGGCTCCGAGCCATGATTGAACCGAAGTCGCCATGCGGGCATTCGGGAGACAGGCCCATCCATTGGCATTCGGCGTGGAATTGGGTTAAGTTGCCGATATTCGATCACTTGGTATGACGAAGGTCCAGGCTTCAGGAGACTTAAAATGAACGTCACTCGACGAACTTTTTTCGGAACGACCGCGGCGGGAATCGCCGCGGCGACGGTTACGAAGTGCTCGGCGCAAAGTGTCAGTGAAACGATCAGGCTGGGAGTGATGGGGACCAATGGCCGCGGTTCGGCTTTGGCCCGCGGGTTTGCGGCGCGGAAGGATGCCGAGGTCACCTATGTCTGCGATGTCGACACACGCGCGCAAGCCAAGGCGGTCGAAGCGGTCAGCCAGCTCCAGAAGACGCCGCCGCGGGCAGTCGGCGACTTTCGCCAGATTCTGGACGACAAGGGTGTCGACGCGCTGGTGGTGGCCACACCGAATCACTGGCACGCGATCGCGGCCATCCTGGCCTGCAAAGCGGGCAAGCACGTCTACGTGGAAAAGCCGTGCAGCCACACGCCTCTGGAAGGCGAGCTCGCGGTCCAAGCGGCCCGCAAATACGATCGCGTCGTGAACATGGGCACGCAGCGTCGCACCTGGCCGGCGATCCGTGAAGGGATCCAGCGGATCCACAATGGCGACATCGGTGAAGTCCGCTACGCGCGCAGCTGGTACAACAACCGCCGCGGCTCGATCGGCAAGGGCAAGTTGACCGCCGTCCCGTCGTGGCTGGATTACGAACTCTGGCAGGGCCCCTGTACGGACAAACCGTTCAAGGACAACCTGATTCACTACAATTGGCATTGGCACTGGCACTGGGGCAACGGCGAACTCGGCAACAACGGTGTCCACGCCCTGGACGTGGCGCGCTGGGGGATGAATGTCGACTACCCGACGCGCGTGGTGTCGGCTGGCGGACGCTATCGTTATGACGACGATCAGGAAACTCCGGATACGCACAATGTTGCCTTCGAGTTTGAGGGGCGTTCGATTTCGTGGGAAGGGCTCAGCTGTTCGCCGCTCGGCTTTGAAGGGAGCATGTTTGGCGTCAGCTTTCACGGCGACAAGGGCAGCCTGGTCATCGACGGCGCCGGCTACAAGATCTACGACATGCACAACAAGCAGGTGGAGTCGCAAAGTGGTGCCGGCGGCGACAGCGATCATCTGGCGAATTTCCTCGACTGCGTCCGCTCGGGCCAACGCCCCAACGCGGATATCGAGGAAGCCCACCGCAGCACGCTGCTCTGCCATCTGGGCAACATTTCGCAACGCACGGGCCGCGCGCTGCGGACCAACGGGGCCAACGGGCATATTGAAGAGGACGCCGAAGCCGCGTCCCTGTGGTCGAAGAAATATCGGACAGGTTGGGAGCCAACGGTTTAGAGCCGCATTCCGATTGACGGCCATCAAGCACGGCATCGGGCGCAGAGATCGACCATGAAACGGCGAATCGCCCCGCGAATCACGATGGCGCAGTTGCTGTTGTTCATGGCGCTGTGCTCGATCAGCGCCGCCGTTTACCGGACGGCCATGAACTCACGCTTGGGGCGGACTCCTGAGATTGTCGCTTTGTCTCCCAGCGGCAAGACCTTGATCAGCCGATCCGAAGCGGGATTGTCCGTGGTGGACGTCATGTCTTCCAATGCCCGCTGGCGATTGATGCGCAGCAGCGAGGATGGACAGGCCTATCAGCCCAAGTTCGTCGATGAAAGCATCGCGGTCTTCAATTTCGTGGGACACGCGTACCCCGTAGAAAAGATCGAAATCTGGGATACATTGCGCCGTAAGAAACGACACAGTATTGATTTGCCCATTGCTCATGCTTCATTTTCGATTTCCCGTTCCCGGCGGTTGTTGCTGGTGAATAACCGCCGGTCTGCGAAACCACTTCAGTTGGTCGACATCGATTCGGGGAAACCCGCAGGCGCCATTCCTGGAACGGGTGTATGGGGGGCGCAGCTGTCTTCCGACGGCCAGTATGTTTACGTGCGGAGCAGCAGGACCGCGTACCAAAAATGGGATCTCAGCGATATTGAGAATCCACGTCTCGTGGAAGCGGTTCCCATTCGAAACACGCACGCCGTTCACAAACGACCTCGCCAGGATGGCGTGATCCAAGACGGCAAACGCCTGACGCGTGTGATCTACCACGGAGATACCTCGCTACGCTTCGACACGGACGGGAGATTGAGCAGGTTCAGGAACGACGAACTGATTGCCGCTTCTTCGCCAGGCCTGTTCGGATCCGATGTGGCGCTGCACCCCCATCGCTGGGCAGCGTCGGAAGACATGCGTACGCTGGTGTTGTTATCGAAGTCGAACATTCGCGGCCGCGAGCAGTTCACGCTGCATGTGATCGATACTGATCGCATGGAGGTAATCCGCACGATCGGCCAGGTGATGTACGTGCGCGAAGTCATTCTGTTCACGCTGGCACTTATTGTTTGCGGCGTCCTATGGTGGTTCTCATCGCGACGCCGGCGAACAGGCCACGCTGCCATTCCCGGCAGTCTTAAGGTCGTGTGGGCCTTGCTGGCCGTTGCCGCGATCTGGATCATCGTCGTCGCGCAATTGCAGATGTTCGAAATCCTGACGAACCGCGAAATCGTGCAAGCGACATGGAAGGGGAGGTTCGATGAGCACCTGGACTATGTCGACTTCTGGGATAACGCTGCGCCGGCGGCCGCGGCGGGCGGCGTGTTGATGCTGATGTCAGTCGGTCATTCCCAGCGGCGCTGGACCTGGTTGGCGGTGGCCATTCTGGCGTTGAGTGTGTTGAGAATCGACATTGTGGCGGCCAGTCTGTTCATGCTGATCCTGGCGGTCAAGACTTGCGCCGTCATCGCCGGCCGAGCATTCGTGAAGCCGCGCCCGACCGAAAACACGGTACCGTGAATGGACAACCCCCATGCTGGCGGTCGATTCGAATAGCCGCCGTTTCGACTTCGTTCAGCGGGAGTCCACGGTTGGCTGGAGAGTGGTTTTCATCCGAAAACTCGACGCAAACCGCAACCCTGACTTGTTAGGTAAAATGTGGGGAAAGGCGGGTTGCCGCGTCAGCCGGGCGGAATCCGCGAATTCACGCTTGAATTTCTGAGCCATCGTTTTATTCTGAAGGGTTGCAAATCGCGCTGCAAAACGGAACGCGTGTCGCTCGTGCCCGCATGAATGAAATCCTTTTCCATTATCATAAGGTAAACCCGACCAGTTGGGCGTACCTTTCATCGCTCCTGATGATTGGCTTGTACTTCAAGTTCAATCGTTTTCTAAGCGTGCGCAATCTGGATCTGGTACTGCTGATCCTGCTGGCACCCGGGCTGTTGTTGGTTCACTACGGCAGTGAAGGCATGACGAAGGCGCAGGTTGAGGTAGCGGCATTACAAGAAAGCCTGGCAGCCAGCACCGACGCTTCGCAACCCGACCCGCTGACCGAGCCGGAGCGCGAACCGACCGCGGCTGAAATGGAACTGGAAAAAAGTCGTTCCGTAAAGCGACTCGGATTCATCTGGTTGTTGGCGGTAACGGTGATTATCGTGATTCGCCTGCTCGTCGACCCGACGATGGTTCGGCGACCGCTACTGGAACCAAATCTTTCCACGGGAGGATTGGCGTTTCTGGGCTGTTCGCTTTTTGTCTTCGTGATGGCCAATGTCTTGACGGGAACTCCCACGGAGGACGACCTGCAAGGCCCGCGGAGCGCGGAACAGTTGATGCAGCGCACGGCCACCGATGTCGATAAGTTGCGGCAGCATGGCCCGGGTTATGCCGTGATGAGTCTGTTTCCGAGTATCGCCACTATGCCGTTGATGGATGAACAAGACGCGGCGATCGAAGAGGTCCGCTACGCGGCCGTCGCCAAAATGATGGCAATCGTCTCGCATTTCTTCGTCGTGGTGGGCATCGTGATCATCGGTTACCGGCACTTCGAGAACATGCGTACGGGAATCGGAGCCGCGACACTGTACTTGATGCTCCCCTACACGGCCACCATGACGGGTCGCGTGGATCACGCGATCCCCGCGGCCCTGCTGGTATGGGCGATCGTGACGTATCGCCGCCCGCTTACCTCGGGAATCTTTCTTGGCCTGGCCACCGGCGTTGTCTACTACCCGATTTTCCTGTTGCCGCTGTGGATCAGTTTCTACTGGCAGCGCGGCCTGGGGCGGTTCATTACGGGTGTGCTCAGCACCCTGGCGCTGATGGTGTTGTCGCTCGTATTGGTTTCCCCGAATGTCAGTTCGTTCTGGGACCACGTGCAGCACATGTTCGGGCTTTGGGGGCCGCAGATGCAGGACTTGGAGGGCATTTGGGGTCTGGGCTGGGATCCGATTTTCCGGTTGCCGATTCTCACGGCGTTCGTCGCGCTGTGTTGTACCTTCGCCATGTGGCCGGCGCAGAAAAACCTGGGGACGTTGTTGAGCTGTTCGGCCGCCGTCCTGGCGGCCAGTCAGTTGTGGCATGCTCACGGCGGCGGCCTGTTCATGGCCTGGTACCTGCCGCTGGTGCTGCTGACGATCTTTCGACCGAATCTGGAAGACCGGATCGCCCTTTCCGTGTTGGGCGAAGGTTGGTTCTTCGGGCAACGCAATCCGCTCGGCAAGCAAGCGGCTTAGCCCGACAGCGCCAGGTTCCGTCGTCCTACGAGCTCGAAGCGCCAGCGACTGGGTAACTTACGACCGGACACACTTGCTGGCGCTGCGTGCTTGTATTTTGGAGGATTGCCGCGACCGCCATAACGGTTATGGCGTCAGCCTTTGCAGCTGTTGATAAGCCGTGCAGTTCTGTTCCACCTCGTCGGGACCGAGCGCGCGGTTGTAGATCGCGATCCCTTCGAGCACTCCATTCCAGGCTCGGCTGCCGTCCGCGTCGCTACCGAACAGAAGCGGGTACTTCTGCCATTGGGAGAAATTCGTTTCCAT
>CALBSZ010000464.1 GCA_937967665.1 uncultured Planctomycetaceae bacterium | reverse complement strand
TCCTTGATCCCAGACTCTTCGGAACCCCCTAAAGAACCGCGTTCTACCCGAAAACAAAGCTGCGATGCAATACTAGCGAAGGGTAATCATATTCTCCGGCGTTGGAGGTGTCGCTAGCGTGGGAGAAAAGGATTACCTCTCGCTAGCCGGGGCCTTTGGTCCCGAAAACAGCGATTATTCTGAATTTCTTGACGCCATGCGGTGTGCGGGATAATATTGTTCTGTCACTAATGAATACCGCTGCGGAGGAAAATGATGCCCTACGACATGAGTAGTCAACTATGGCCAGATTCCAATGAGCGGTTCTTTTTCGATCGTGAACTGCGCGTCATACGCCAGGCTGGACCGCATTGCGTATCGACATCCCTGGCTATCTTGACCGGCACTGACCCATCAGAATTTCAGGGTGCCGTGAATACGCAGGATCCTATTTCCTGGTCTGACAAGATCAGGGACTGGGGGATGCAATTCGCATATTGCCCGACGGACGCGCGGAAACTTCGGTTTTACATTCCGGAGCTTATTAAACTGGACGATCTGTTCACGTTGAGCTACTACACGAACGGGAACACCATTCTCCAAGATCCTGACGAGAGTGGATGGGTTTGCGGGTCGCACGTAGTTGTCATGCATCGCGATAGAATTCTCGACCCCGCGACTGGAACAATGACGATGGCGAACGATCACGACTGCAACAAATACCACACAAAGCGGATATTCAGGGTGGTTCCGGCAAGCTACCACCGTCGGCTATAAACGTGGCGGCACTACCAATCTGTGCAGTCTGTGGAGCGGTGGGTTGCGCTGCACGTAAAATCTCAGTCAACGGGCGCCGCGCGCTGACCTCAGACGTTCTGTCGCTGCGATTAACTCAACATGACCAGCCTAAACGAGTTTTGTGAATGCTTTGCCAGTCGGCGACTTTTCTATCCGTCGGCCGGTACGGACGTGAGCTTGCCCGTTTCCGTTTTCATGCCTTTCATTGACGAATTCTGGTTCGTAGATACGGCCTACGTCCTTAGCAAACCGTTGCTTACCGATCGCGACCTCGATCTCAAGCTCGAATCCTCACAGCGCGACAGTTTTGCCGGAACCACGATTCACTCAAATGAATCTTTCGTTGTTGCCGTCCGACGCGATACGTACACTCATCTGCCAACTGGGCGAAAATTGACGGTAAATGCATGCCGTGGTCGGGGCTATGACTTGTTTAGGGCAGCTTTCAGACGTTCGAGACAGTTGATCTCTGTGTTCTTCTACCGTGGGGATAGCCAGGGAGAAAGTGGAAGCGGATTTTATTGGCTGAAAAAACCGACAATTAAATTCGTTCTGCAACAACTTGAACCGAACGCCCTACTTGTGTCAGATGGATCAAATGCAATTTCCCGTTTATCAACATTTCATCGAAACAGCCATATTGGTCAGGGGGCGGTAGAAAAGAGCAGCCCGTTTACCTTGTATGGACGAAGGATGAAGTGCGTCGCCTATTTGGGCGAACGATACGGGCCAACCTTAGCGTGGAAAATCCACGCGACAGAACAAGTAAGGCTTTGACTTCGCGCAGCCGAAGTTCAAGGCCTTGGTTCAACAAAATGAATGCACGCGAGCGGGCGGCGACGACGGTTTTGAAAACAACGTCAAACGCGCCCGGCGCGTGAACTTGGTCGTTACGCCTTCGACTAGTACCAACCAAGGTGCAATCATGACGCTGATTTTGACAGCTGTTTGCCGTGATGGTATCGCGATCTGCGCCGACAAACGCCGGACACTCAAAACAGACAAAGGCAGCCAGCGGTTTGACGATCTACATAAGATCTTCCGCTTTTCCGATTCTCGGACGCTTGCTTTCAATCACGCCATCAATCGAATCGTCGGCACTGACTGGCGTACGATCCTTACAAACTTCCAAGAACTCATAAGCCCCGGCGATTTCTTATGCGGCGAACTAGCGGACCGGTTTGAGAAATACCTGACTGATCGTGTGAACCAGGAAATCAACCAAAACAGATTTGATGACTCGGTTGGGTTCGTTTTTTGTGCCGTACGTCCCAAGCGCGAACCCGAAGCCCGCGAACTATTCTGGAAGCGAGGCCGGCCCATCGAAATCCAATCGCACCGTGGGCTGATTCGATCAGGCGATGGGAAGAAATACCTGGACGATTACATATCCCAAAACCCGCGGACGAATACCGTAGAATACTGGCAATCGCTTTCGGTCGGCGAGGGGACTTCAAAGTTGTGTGAATTGTTTGCTGTTGCGTCGGACGCACAAGGGTGCGCGGACGGACAGGAGTTCTCTACTTCGTACGACACTGATACGATCTCAATGAAAGAGACGGCGTAACATGCGATGAACGTGCGGACTGGCAGGGTCTGATTGACTAGCGGGTGGGAATCCCGCCTGGGTAACTGCTAGCTACACGCCCAGTATCGAGTGTTGCAGGATGCGTTGTAGGCACCATTGGCTGAAGGCGTATTCTGAAGCGTACACAGAAAGGCAGTGAGGGTGAATGGATCGCAGGTGGCCCTGCGGCCGTGAACGGGATAAGCTCCGAAATGTTGTATCTGTTGGATTCTGCCCAAGGTTTGTGCCGTCCCCAAGGCAACACTTCGTGCCGCGCGATCGGCAAGCTGCGCGAAGAGACCCGGAGTCGGCGCCCCATTCGCGCTACACATCACGTCGATCAGGCAACCAGTGAGTCCCTGACGTTCTTGGTTGCATCATGAACTCCAACGTGAGCGATCGAGTATGCCCGACAAGTGGAATACGCAAGGAAGGCAAATGATAGTCAGGGAATCGGATGGCTGATATCGTCGGTTGGAACTTGCCGGAAATGCAATGAGGTCTGACATGATTCGCCCGCGCCGCTCCCATTCCGCATCTCGATACCTTCGCTTCCAGCACGGCGATCGCGAATTGCAGGTCGAGCGGCTGGAGTCGCGTCATTTGCTGACAGTTCTTCCGCCTGGCTTTGTTGAACAGCAGGTGGCATTTGTCGCGTCGCCCAGTGCTCTGGGCATGGCGCCAGACGGTCGCGTATTCGTCGCATCGCAGGGTGGCGACTTGCGAGTGATTGAAAACGACAACCTGTTGCCGACGCCGTTTGTTTCGCTTGCGGTCGATGATCGCGGCGAACGCGGATTGCTGGGAGTGGCGTTCGACCCGGATTTTGCAAACAACCAGTTTGTGTACGTCTATTACACCGTGCCGACATCGCCGATCCATAATCGTGTCAGCCGCTTCACAGCCGCTGGCAATGTAGCCGTGCCCGGCAGCGAAACGATCATCTTCGAACTTGATAACCTCAGCAACGCGACGAATCATAACGGAGGCGCGATTCATTTCGGCGCCGACGGGATGCTTTACATTGCCGTCGGCGATAACGCCAACAGTTCCAATTCTCAGTCGCTGAATAACACGCACGGCAAGCTGTTGCGCATCAATCCGGACGGTACGATCCCCAGCGACAACCCATTTTATTCCTCGACCACCGGCAACAACCGTGCAATCTGGGCGCTTGGGTTGCGAAACCCGTTTAATTTCAACGTCCAGCCTGGTACGGGGCGGATCCTTGTGAACGACGTTGGCCAGGGTAGTTGGGAAGAAATCAATGACGGCATCGCGGCGGCGAACTACGGCTGGCCGACCGTCGAAGGTGAAGCGGGTGGCGACCCGGGAATTCCGAATTACGAAGATCCATTGTTTGCCTATCCGCACACAGGCCCCTTTCCCAGCGGCTGCGCGATTGTCGGTGGAGGATTCTACAATCCGGTGAACGATCAGTTCGGCAGTGAATATACGGGCGATTATTTTTTCTCCGACTTTTGCAGCGGCTGGATCTATCACTACGATCCGGTGACGGACAGCGTGACCGAGTTCGGTGTCCCCGAAACCGCGGGTTTTGTCGGTATCGTCGACGTTCAAGTTCACGACGACGGCAGTCTGTACTATACCGGTAGCAGCGGCGCTGTAACCAAGGTACAACGCCCGGACTTCGACGTGTTCGTATTTTCACGCACGCAAGGTTTTCGGCATTCATCGATCGACGAAGGAATTGCGGCAATTGAACAACTGGGACTTGAGAACAACTTCTCGGTAACGGCCAGCGAGAATCTGGCTGACATCAACGACGCCAACCTGGCGCAGTACGAAGCCGTCGTGTTCCTGCATACGACCGGGAACTTCCTTGACTCGGCGGGGGAAGCGGCGATCGAGAATTACATTCGGGACGGTGGCGGTTGGGTGGGAGTTCACGCCGCGGCCGACGGCGAATATCCCGAGGACGGTTGGACCTGGTACAACGGTCTGCTCGGCACCCATTTTGACAGCCACCCAGCGCAGCAGGTGGCAACGATTCACGTGGTCGACGCCGATCATCCGGCCACGGTGTCATTACCCGATCCGTGGACTCGCCATGATGAATGGTACAACTTCCGCAATCAACCGGTCGGCGTGAATGTGCTTCTGGACTTGGACGAATCAACTTATAGCGGCGGCAACATGGGCGATCCGCATCCGATCGCCTGGTACCACGAATACGACGGCGGCCGCGCATTCTATACCGGCTTGGGGCATACGGAGGCCAGCTTTTCCGAAACAGCTTTCCTGGACCATTTACTCGGAGGGATACTCTATGCGGCGGGCACCGCGCCGACGATCTCGCAGCAGCCGCAGGATCGAACGGTGGCCGTTGGAGAAGGGGTAACCTATTCCGTGGAAGCGATCGGGATTGAACCACTTTCCTATCAATGGCAGCGCAACGGGACGGACATTCCGGGCGAAACGGCTGCCACGCTGACGATCGCTAACACGACGCTGGAAAACGATGGTGATCAATTTCGCGTCGTCGTCACTTCAGTTACTGGTTCCGTTACCAGCGATCCGGCGACGTTGACTGTTGTCGATGGGACGCGACCGGTCGCCACGATTGTCGACCCCGTCGATGGCACGATGTACAACGCTGGTGATACGTATTCTTTTTCCGGTACAGGCACGGACGCTGAAGACGGCAACCTGGACTCAGCCGCATTCACTTGGGAGATCGTCTTTCACCACGACGCTCATACGCATCCGTTTATCGAAGCATTCGGAGGTGCGACGAGCGGCGATTTTACGATTCCGACGGTTGGCGAAACGTCGGCCAACGTCTGGTATCGAGTGCACTTAACCGTCATCGATTCGACAGGATTGACCGATTCGACGTTTCGCGACATTTTTCCCAATACGTCCGAGATTGCACTGGCAACCCAGCCTCCCGGGCTGGAATTGTTGTTGGACGGCCAGCCGACGGCTTCGGGAACGACGGTGGAGAGCGTGGTCGGTGTCGAACGAATGCTTGGGACGCCCTCGCCACAGCAGATCGGCAATACGGTGTATGAATTCCAGTCGTGGTCGCACGGGACTAATCAATCGCATACCATTGCCACGCCCGCTACGGACACAACGTTTACAGCCAATTTTCAACCGACGGGTGTCGTAGTCATCCCCGCCGGTGCCGACTGGCGCTACCTGGATGACGGTTCGAATCAAGGAACCACATGGCGAGATAGCGCGTTTGATGACAGCGGTTGGTCCGTTGGCCCCACCGAAGCGGGCTACGGCGACGGCGATGAAGCGACGACGGTTAGCTTCGGGCCGGACGGTAACAACAAATACATCACCACGTATTTCCGGCACGAATTTCATTTGGGCGTATCCGCTTCCTCGGTCGACACGTTGTCGATCGGACTGCTGCGTGACGACGGCGCAGCGGTCTACCTGAATGGACACAACATCGTCTTGGATAATCTGGTCGCCAACGCGTTGTACGATACGTTTGCCTCGGGCCCAGGTGTTCCCGTGGGTGGAGCAGATGAAAGTACGTTTTATCCGTTTGTCATTGACGTCAGCACGTTGCCGGCGGGTACGCTGCTGGACGGCAACAATGTGGTGGCGGTGGAAATCCATCAAGCTAATAGCACGAGTTCGGATATCAGCTTCAATCTGGAAATGACGGCAATGCTGTCGAGCGATGCAAGTGTCGTAGCACGGCACGTTTTCTATAACCAATCGCAATTCGACGGCGATGATCCCGCTGCCAATGCCAACGACGACACGGCAATCGCGTCCGATAAAACACCATTGCTGGCGGGAAACGTCGCGACGATCGGCAATTACATCAGCTACGTACGCGGTCTGAACGGAGTGATGGTCGATGTGCAAAACCTGGCTGATCGAAGTAGTCTCTCGTCCAGCGACTTTCAGACACGTATCGGCAATGACAACAATCCGGCTGGTTGGCCGGCCGGCCCGCCGCCATCGTCGGTCGTCGTTCGCGAAGGAGCGGGTGTCGGCGGCAGTGATCGTGTGACGCTGATCTGGCCCAACAATGCGCTCGAGAACACTTGGGTTGAGATCACTGTGCTCGATACTCCGGCGACTGGTTTGGCGCGTCCTGATGTGTTTTACGTTGGCAGCGCGGTGGGCGAGTCGGGAGATGCCGCGTCTCACGCATTGGTGAATGGTTTCGATTTCGCCGCCACCCGGGATCGTACTGGGACCGGTGCTGCGGTTGACAACGCGACCGATTTTAATCGCGACCGGTCCGTGGACGGCACCGATTTGGCGATCGCCCGCGATCACACCACGAACATTACGACCGCATTGAATCTCATCTCGCTCGCCGGGGGCCCTTCACTGCTGTTGGACTCAGAGTTAGGCACTTTTGAAAATCGTAATGGTTAATCGATCTTGCTATCAGC
>CALBSZ010000463.1 GCA_937967665.1 uncultured Planctomycetaceae bacterium | reverse complement strand
ACACGATCTTTGGCGGTTATGGCAACAGTGGCGAGCGTCGTCTGCAGTCGCACTTGCCCTGGTCGAATAGCATCGTGTACTGGGATACGGATTCTTCCGGAGGCCAGCGTCTGCAGCAAACACAGAACGACTCAACGAAGTGGAAGGGGCAGTGGAACCACTGGACGTTTGTCAAGAGCGCCACGACGGCGACGATTTACCAGAACGGGCAACAGTTCGCGACTCGCAGCGCGGGAACCGCGATCATGGACATGGAGTCGTTCTTTATTGGCAGTGCCATTAACGGCTCTTCCAGCTATCAAGGTTTGATCGATGATTTTGCCGTTTATACTTCAGCGTTGTCCGCATCACAAGTTGCCGCTCACTACCAAGCGACGTTTGACGACGCTTACGCGGCGAACGAAGACTCACTGTTGACGGTGAACTCAACCAGCGGACTATTGAGTAACGACTTCCCGGTATTCGCCGTGGAGAACGTGGCGCTGTCCAGCGCCGGTGGCGCTGCGACGCAATCCTCAACTCGCGTTGGTGGCGGTTGTAATGTTGCATCGTGTGCGATTGATGGAAATACGAACGGTAATTTCAACAGCAACTCGGTAACGCATACCAACACAGAGTCGATGCCGTGGTGGCAGGTCCAATTACCTGCTAGTCGTGATATCGCTTCCATTTTGTTATTCAACCGTACGTATTTTTACGCTAATCGGTTAGATAACTTCCGCGTTTCGGTTTGGCAGGGCGATCCCAACGTGGGTGGTAGCGTGGAGGTGTTCGGGCGCGATTATTCGATTTCGGGAGGTGTCAGCGGATCATTAACGGTTGATACGCCGTTGGTCAAAGGAAATTACGTGCGAGTGCAATTGGCCGACACAGATCCATTATCACTGGCCGAGGTTCGAGTTTTCGCGATGAAGCACTAAGTTCTGTCAGTTGAGGGCAACGCGCTGGGTGGCAGCCCGACGGCGTTGGGCGACGGCTCGGTGACCGTGGCGACGGACAAGGGTGGAAATGTTACGGTCAACGACGACGGCTCGTTCAGCTACACGCCGTTCCAATCGCTGGCCGCGGGGGAAACGGACACCGATACCTTCAGTTACGTGGCGACGAATGGCGCCGGTGGTACGCTGGCCTCGACCGTCACCATTACCCTTACCGGGGAAAACGACCCGCCGAACGCCATGGACGACGGACCCTACATGACTGACGAGGATACCGCGCTGGTCGGCGTCAGGACGAACCTCGCACTGGCCGGGACGGCGACGCAATCCTCGTCGCGTATCGGCAGTGGTTGTAACGACGCGCCATGTGCCATCGACGGCAATACCGACGGCAACTTCAACAACAACTCCGTGACCCATACGCAGAACCAGTCTTTCACGTGGTGGCAGGTGGAACTGCCGCAGGTCAGCAACATCGACGACATCGTGTTGTATAACCGCACGGATTGCTGCGGCAACCGGCTATCGCAGTTTCGTGTGTCGATCTTTGACGGCGATCCCGATGCTGGCGGGACGGAAACGTTCTTTTTCAACCATCCCGGTACGGCGGGTGCGACCGTATCGATCGACGTGGACGCCGTGAGTCCCAACGCCCGCGGGAACTACGTTCGCGTGGCCATCGATCCGGCGTCGGCGGCCGGTGATGCCGGTATGAATGGCGACGGCCTCAATTCGCAAGGCGGAACCCTGTCGCTTGCCGAAGTCGAGGTCTTCGGTACCTTGCTGCACAACGATACCGATCCGGATACGACGGACGTGCTGTCGGTTGTAGCGTTCGATGCGACCAGTACAAACGGGGCATCGGTCAACGTTAGCAGCGACGGCACATTCGACTACGATCCGACGGGGTCGGCCACACTGCAGGCACTCGACGAGGGTCAGGCCCTGACCGACACGTTTACATATACCATTAGCGATGGACTGACGCCGGCGAACGGACGGTTCATCATGGTGCAGAATAACGGACCGGTTAATCGCCGCCTGGACATCGGCGAGATCGAAGCTTTCGCTCCGGGCGTCGTGCCGGCCGTCGGCAACGCAGGTGGCAGCGGTAGTTTGAATCCGACAACCGATTTAGCGACTGCGGGAATGGGAGCCAGTGTCCACAGCCGCGGAGCGACGAGCAGTTTCAGCAAGAGTCACGGAGCGGACTCGGAATTGATTGATGGCGCCGAAGAAACGGGTGCGAATACTTGGGGAGCCTCGGGTGTGGGCACGTTCGTGATTATCGACCTGGGCCAGAATCGCGATGTCGCAACGGTGCGTATCCATCAGCGCAACGATGGCTGCTGCCAGGACCGTTTGATGGACTTTACCGTGTCCCTGTTGGCGGATAGCGGCGGCAGTCCGGGCGCGGTGGTGCAGAGCGCTGTGTTCGCAACCCAGCCGGCGAATAATTCGTTCGGGCAATTGATTATGGCCGAAATTCCCAGCGGTGCGCTGGACACGGCGACGGTCAGCGTTCAAGTTACCGGGGTGAACGATGCTCCGGTGGCCGTGGCGGACGCGAATTCCGTGACCGAGTCGGCCGATGCCGTCGTGAACCCGCAGGCGACGGGGAACGTGTTGACAAACGACGCGGATGTCGACGATCCGAATTCAAGCTTTACGGTTACGGCGGTTAACGGCATGGGTGGCAATGTCGGCAATACGGTAGCCGGAACCTACGGCAGTGTCGTCATCAGCACGGACGGCAGTTACACCTACACATTGGCCGATGCCGATCCCGATACGCAGGCGCTGCAAGAAGGCCAGGTAGTGACGGAGACGTTCGCGTACGTGATGAATGACAATCATTCGAGTGGCAATGCGATGAACGCTTCCAGCACGCTGACGATCACCGTGACGGGCAGCAACGATTCGCCCGTCGCCACCGACAATACGGCGGCTGTCCAGGAGGACACGACTCTGACGGATGCGGGCAATGTCATCAGCGACGACGACGGCAACGGTGTGGACAGTGATGTGGACAATGCGATGTTGACCGTGACGGATATCGGCGGTACGGCCGATCCGAATGTCGACGTTGCCGGTACGTATGGTTCGCTCGATTGGGACACCGACGGCAGCTACACGTACACGCTCAACAACGCGGCTGCCAATGTCCAGTCGTTGGCACAAGGACAGACGGTGACAGATACGTTTACTTACACTGTCAATGATTCGGCAGTCACGCCGGCTAGCGGGCGGTTCATTCGCGTCCGGAACAATGGCCCTGCCAATCGCTTGTTGCATATCGGCGAAATCGAAGTTTTCGAACCCGGCGTTGCGCCCGCGGCGAATTTCGATAGCGCGAATGATTTGGCGCTCACTTCCAAGGGTGCCACTGTCGAGTCGACGGTTGGCACTGGCGGGCACGGTAACGCTCAGGACACCATCGACGGTCTGGAACAATCCGGCGCGGCTGTCTGGACGAGGCAGGCGGTGGCGGCGGAAATTGTCATCGACCTGGGCGCGTCTTTCCAAATCGAACGCGTTCGCGTTCACCAGCGCAACGACAGTTGTTGCCAGGACCGCTTGATGGACTTCACCGTGTCATTGTTGGCCGATGATGGTGCTGGCAATCCCGGCGCGGTTGTGCAGAGCGCCGTGTTTTCCGGCCAGCCATCTACGAATTCATTTGGCCAGGTGACGCTCGCCCCGATCTCGGTTGCGGCGACCGACACGGCCATGCTGGCTGTCTCCGTTCAAGGCGTCAACGACGCCCCGGTCGTGAATGCGGGCAATGACCAGGTGGTCAATGAAGGCGATTCGGTAATGCTCGATCCGGCGACATTCACCGATGTCGACACCAACGATTCGCATACGGCAACCATTAACTGGGGCGACGGGTCGCCGACGGAACCCGGCGCGGTAAATCAAAGTAGCGGCGAGGTGAGCGGCAGCCATGTCTACGGAGACAACGGCTCGTATACCGTGACCGTATGCGTTGACGACGGCATGGTCGAAGTCTGTGATACGCTGACCGCCACCGTCAATAATGTGCCGCCGGTCGGTGTGGACGACATGTACACGACGACCGAAGATGCGGTGCTCATGGCCACGGCGATTGGCGCGCCCGCCGCAGTGCTGGCTAACGATACGGACGTCGGGACACTGGACACCCATACCGTGACCGAAGTCAACGGCAGCACGCAGACGAACATGACGGGGGACTTGATCGGCACGAGCGAATACGGCGCGAAGATTGTCATGCAGGCCGATGGCAGCTTCAGCTACGATCCGCGTTCCGCTGCCGCGCTGCAGGTCCTCTCCAGCGGTGAATCGGTGACGGACCACTTCACCTACACGATCCAGGACGATGACGGGGGAGCCGATACGGCGACGGTCGAGATTGTGGTGACCAGTATGGACGCCATCGAGGTCAATACGAACCACGAGTTCGTATTCCAGCCTGTTTCGCCGGCGCCGGGTGTCACCGCGCCGATCACGCCCGGAGGCAACGGCGGGACGGACTCGGTGCAGTTCGACTTGACTGGCGGCAATTGGGAGATCCGCGTGAACAGTTCGCTGTTGCGAACCACGTCCGCCACGTCGGCGCCAATCGAAGTGACCGGTTCCACCGATGGCGACAATGTCGTCTTCAACGGCCTGGGCACCGGAAGTATTACCGTTGCCGGTGGCACAGGCGGCGGGAACTCATTAACGCTGGATGATTCGGCGGATGACTCTAGCGACGATGTGGTTGCCGACGGCACGACGCTAACGGAGCTGATTGATGGCGGTGCGATCGTGACGCACGGGAACGTACAGACGCTGTCGGTATCACTCGGTTCCGAGCCGGATTCGTTCGATGCGAATGCGATCAGTAGCGGGCAAGTTACCAGTCTCACCGTTGCCGGGAACGGCGGTGTCGATACTTTCGACGTCACGACCAACACGCAGACCAGCGTGCACATCGACGGGGGCGCTCCCACGGCGGCGTGCGGAGTGTTGCCGATTGCCGGAGACATCCTGAATGTCACGACGGTGAGTATCGATTTGCCGTTCATTTTCCCGGCCACATTCGGTACGGCGTCAAATCCCGGGGACTTTCCCACTTCGGTATCCGGCGCGCCGAACGCACCGATTACCTGGACCAGCTTGGAGTCCTTTTTCGTGGACGGACAATCGTTTGCCGCCTGTGATATTTTTGTTCGCGGCACAACGGGCAGCGACCGGATGATCTTCAGCGTCGGCAGCGGCAGCACGCTGCTGGTACGGATCAACGATGTCTTCTATGGACCCTACGCCATACCTGGTACGATCGAAGTGGAAGGTGGCGGCGGCCAGGACGAAATCGTGGCGGGCAACAACCTGCCGAATGCCATGGACGCTCGAGGCGACGCGGGCGACGACTACATCGCACTCACCCGCAACGACGACACGGCTGACGGAGGATTGGGCGACGACACGATCATCGGAGGTGGCGGCAATGACACCATCTCGGGCGATGACGGCGACGACCATCTGGAAGGGGGCGCCGGGGATGACGTGATCAGCGGCGGCAACGGCAGGGACTATATCGTTGGCCGCCTGGGGAACGATACGATTTCGGGCGATGCCGGTGCCGACAACATCGCGGGCGAAGAAGGAGACGACTTGATCCACGGCGGCAGCGGTGACGACACGCTGCAGGGGGGGACCGGCAATGACGTGGTGGTGGGCGGCGACGGCAGCGACCTGGTATTCGGTAACCCGGGTGACGGTCCTGGCAATGGCGACCGCGACATCCTGATTGGCGGTCCGGGTGCGGATGGCTTGTTCGGACGCGGTGATGACGACATCCTGGTTGGTAGCGGTACGGACCACGACAGCGACTTCACGGCGCTCGCCGCTTTGCTGTCCGAATGGACATCCAGCAACGACTTCGCGACACGCCGCGGCAATATCGCGGCGGGGGTTCCTGTGGGCATGTCCACGGTCGCGTTGAATGCGTCGAGCATCAATCCCGACGGCGTCCGCGACGTCCTCACCGGCGGCCTCGGCGCCGACTGGTACCTGGCCTCCGGCGAAGACGACATCACGCGTCTCTCCGGAGAAGACGCTGCCACGTTCATTTAGTGATGATCCGTGCAAATAGTTGTAGGGTGGTGTCGAGCAAACGAGCGAAAACTGCTAGGCTCTGCATTCGCGAACAACTCTCGTGAGCAGACCGCGTGCGAAAACAAGCGTGATTCGTTTGCGCTGGCCCACCGATCACTTACGCGAATTTGACCTATCTTAGCGAATAATCCGAGTTAGTGATTCTCGGTGCGGATCAGTGGTTGAAATCCGGGAACACTAATCGAACACGAATGAGAGCCGCTGGATGCGGAGGTGATTCTTGACGCATGCCCTCGTGCGTTTGCACGCCCGGATTTCAGGGTTGCGGCCCTGACGTTGACGAAAGGCATTCTTTCGGCGTGATGACACCGTCGCCGTTCAGATCAAGGGCTTCGAACCGCGCCAGCATGGCGGACGTCCAACTGCTGGCGTACTCGTGCATCATCACTTGCCCGTCCTGGTTTGTGTCGCGCTCGCGGAACCAGCCGGGCAGGGTCTGATAGCGTTCGGCATGTATCGAAAACGTCGCCACCGATTGCTGCTCGGGGGGCGTCTGCAGGACATCGAAGTGAAGGGACATTTCATAGACCGAAATCTGCCCGTCACCGTTCTTGTCTAATCCTTGGCCTTGTTGCGGCAAGCTGGCAGCTTCGTGGCGGTCCAGCAATTGATTGCCATCCCGATCATGCATGCCCAAGTAATTCGCTGCGAACACTTGTGATGGGTTGGGCGGCGGGCCGACGGAGTGCGGTTGCTTGAGTGCCGTGAAACGCACCACGCGACTTTCCATTAACGGTGGGCGGTCGTTCAAGCCCCGCTGCTGCCGGGCCACGGCCAGCTCGCGCAGTCGAATGGGTTGGGTGACATCGAAATTTGCTTCACCCGCCACGTCCGCCACATAGCCCTCGACGCCCGCTGGCACTTCCGCCGGCTGGAGGATCCCGTCGCGGTCTTGATCGAGCCGGCTGAGCACTTCCAGCGGTCCGCGCGTCAGCGGGTCGAAACCGAGCTCTTCGACGAACGCCTGGTAACGTTCCTCGCTGAGCATCTCCGCGCCAACCACGGGTATCGGCCAGGTGGCAACGAGAGCCAGCAGAGCGAGAGCGCAGATTCGCATGTTCCCACCTTCCCAGGATCCTTGATTCGGATCGATTATAGAGCAATCAATTGTGCAAGCAAACAGCCAGACCGGCTGAGGTGAATTTCAAGAGGGCCCGCGCATCGCGACCCCCAGTGCTCTGGAAGGAAGAACGCGCAAGTGTGGAACCGCGGTATCCCGACACGCTGACGATTAAAATTGTGAAAAATCGATTCATTTGCTTGCGGCGAGTGATTTAACTCGATAGGATACGTGGGAATTTGAGGTGGATTGCGGAATTGCCGCGGTTCATGGAAACCACGTTCTGAACGAAAGGACCTCGACCGTGAAGAACAGTTCGATACAAAGGCGTTCCTTTCTTGGTTGGGTATCGGGAACCAGCGCGGCCGTTTGGGGAGTGGTCGCCCGTCCGCTCCGCGCAGCCGAGTCTCCACGGCGCATTCGCGGCATGCAAGATTTGTCTGCCGAAGATTTCGTGGACCTGGTTGGGAAGCGGTTGCCGTTGCTTAACACCAAAGGCGAAT
Source organism: uncultured Planctomycetaceae bacterium (assembly GCA_937967665.1). GTDB lineage: Bacteria > Planctomycetota > Planctomycetia > Pirellulales > Pirellulaceae > CALBSZ01. Next base: position 2,305 of record CALBSZ010000463.1, on the reverse strand, counting down.
CCATCGTGCTCCGGGAAGTTCGCGCCGAGAACCCGGCGGCAGCGGTTCAACGCCCCGACCATGTACGACAACAACCGTTTTCGTTGTTATTCGAGGCGGCATCTGATTGCGACCTGGGAAGCCGTACCCATCGCGTACAGCATCCGCGTTTCGGAGAACTGCCCTTGTTTCTGCAGCAGACCAAAGTCGGTCCGGAACAGGCCGTCCGTTACGAAGCCGTGTTCGGTTAGGCTGCCTGCTACGCGAAGCATGTCAAAGAAAGCTCAAAGAGAATGAAGATGCTCGAGTCGTTTGTCCTGGAGACGTTTCAGCCCCACGTGGGGACCGTGTTTCAATTGACCACCGGCCCCGACTCGACTCTCGATCTGGAGTTGATCGAAGTGAAGAGTTTAAAGCTGCCGGGCGGCGAGGTCAGGGCGGGCACTCGGAGCGAACCGTTTCGGCTGACTTTTCGTGCCGCGGACACGGAAACGTACTACGAGCAACAGATTTTTCAGCTGACTCACGAAGAGTTGGGCCCATTGGAGATGTTTCTTGTCTGCATCGGACCCGACGACGACGGCATGTGTTACGAGGCAATATTCAACTAGGAACGTCCGGTTGCAGTTGCCGTCGCTTGCCGCATGTAGCACGAGATGATTTCAACGAAGACCTGGCTCATCAAAAGGAGCATATGCGATGTCTGAACCCTTTCTGGCGGAAATAAGAATGGTGGGCTTTACATTTGCGCCGCGCGGCTGGGCGCAGTGCGACGGCCAGATCCTGCCGATCAACCAGCATCAGTCTTTGTACTCGCTGCTGGGGACCACCTACGGCGGAGATGGCAGAACGACCTTCCAACTGCCCGATCTAAGGGGCCGTTCACCCATGCACGTCGGATCAGGATTTAGTCAAGGTCAAAAGGGTGGCACGGAGAACGAGATCCTGACGATTCAGCAGATCCCGTCGCATACCCACGACTTCATGACGGCCAGCGCCCGCGCGACGTTGCAACGACCGGCGAACAGTAATGACTCGGTATTGGCCAAGGCGAATATCGACATGTATTCTGGTGACGATCCCGATACGTCGCTGCACACAAACGTGGTGGGAACTGCCGGAGGCAATCAGGCGCATGAGAACATGCAGCCCTGGACAGCCATCAATTTCTGCATCGCCCTCCAAGGCGTCTTCCCGTCGAGAAATTAGAACAGGAGCGAATCATGTCCGAGCCCTTTATTGGCGAAATCCAGATGTTCGCAGGTAGTTTTGCGCCACGAAGCTGGGCGCTTTGCGACGGCCAGCTGTTGAACGTTTCGCAGAACGACGCGCTGTTCAGCTTGTTCGGTACGGTCTACGGCGGCGACGGACGAACCACGTTTGGTTTGCCCGATCTCCGCGGCCGCGTGCCGGTGCACCGAGGCCCGGGCCCCGGGTTGTCTGACCGACGGATCGGTCAGAAAGGCGGGCAGGAAGACGTCACGCTGGTCGCCAACCAGATCCCCGCGCACAAACACGAATTGCAGGCCAACACCGGCGCGGGTACCGATAGCAGCCCAACTGGCAATGTGCCGGCGCAGTCCACAATCGGGGTGTATAAAGCCAACCCCGCGCCCGCATCGATACGTACGCTGAAGTCCGAGTCCATCAGCCGTGTCGGCGGCAGCCAGCGACATACAAACATGGCGCCTTTCCAGTGCGTGAACTTCATCGTCGCGCTCTACGGCATCTATCCCTCTCGCAGTTAAGGAGCCACGACCATGGCCGATCCATTTATCGCAGAAATCAAAATCTTTGCCGGCAACTTCGCTCCTCGTGGCTGGGCGTTTTGCGATGGGGCGTTGCTGCAGATCGCGCAGAACACCGCCCTGTTTTCGCTGATCGGAACGACGTATGGCGGTGACGGCCGCACGACGACCGCGCTGCCGAACATGCAGGGGCGTCTGCCGATGCACCCAGGCAACGGTCCGGGCTTGACTTCCCGGCGTCTCGGCGAAAGGGGAGGGGCGGAGACCGTCACGTTATCGACGGCCCAGATTCCGAACCACAATCACTCGGTCAGCGCTACCGTTCAGCCCGGACGCGAGGACGATCCCTCCGGCAACGTTTATCTCGCCGCAGGCAAGACGCGATCTACCAAAGTCTACGCTCGCAATTCCGCCACGCTGGACTCCAAAATGAAAGCCGCCGCCTTGCCGAATCAGGGCGGTGGGCAACCGCATAATAATCTGCCGCCGTACCTGGCCATGTACTTCATCATTGCCTTGACGGGAACTTATCCGTCCAGATCATAGCGGAAAGTCCCCCAGGAATCTCCCACCGTGTC
>CALBSZ010000462.1 GCA_937967665.1 uncultured Planctomycetaceae bacterium | reverse complement strand
CGTCGCCTACCGCAATGATCAGCAGGCGCGAGGCAATTTGCTGGTGCCGGTCGCGACCAACAGCGTCATTCGCAGCGACTTGTTGACCGGCTTCGAAGCCCTCGAACAGGCGCTGGCATATCCGACCGGCGACAGCGAAGCGAAGCGGTTGCTGGATGTCGCCGACGACGCGCTCGCCAAGGCCGCCATGGCAGACGTGCGCAACCCGTTTGTGTACCTGTTGCAGGCCAATTGCTACTTCAATCAAGCCCAACTGCTCAACGCGGATGGTCAGCGTGACGCCGCCGCCGCCAAGGCAGCGCAGTACATCGACGCGCTAAAGCGAGCCTTCCGCACCAAGGATCAGACGAGACAAGAAGAGGTCCGCGCGGAGATCGAGGCCGACTATGCCTTGCTGGTGACCAAAGATTACGCCAGCGCGATCTCGTCCTACGAATCGCTGACGCGCACCGACAATCAGGGCAAACTGCAGTCGGCGCTGCGGGCCCACTGGATGCTGGCCGGCATCTACAGCGGCGATTGGGGCGTGACGCCGGAGTTTATTGATCCGGTGAAGGCCCGTCATCACTTGATTCAAATCCTGGCTCATTGGGAATCCAGTTCCGAGGCCGCTTTTATCCAGAAGAATCTCCGCTGGGACGGCGAAGACGGCGAGAACAAGTTCGAGCATTTTCCCAAGCAGAACGAGCTGATCCTGGCTGGCCTGCTTTAATTGGACAGCGTCAAGTTCTGCAGCAATCCGCCAAAATACAAGCACGCAGCGCGAGCAAGAGTATCGGACGTAGGTGACCCACTTGCTTGCGCTTCGAGCTTGTAGGACAACCGAACCCGGCGCTGTCCGATTGGGGCGAAGGATGGAACGGCCAGACCAGGGGCGCGATCCCCACGGTAACGATCAAGAAGATCAGATCCAGCGGGATGCCGATCCGCAGGTAATCGCTGAAACGGTAACCACCCGCATTGTAGACCATCAAGTTGGTCTGCCGAGGAGCCGGCCGGCAACCCGGTTCATGGCGCCCGTCTGCGCCAAGCCGACAAGGACCACAAACAGCACCGCGACGGTGATCCGTTTCGAGTTACTCAGCACGGCGACGGCATCGGCGGCACCCGGCAACCGCTCGCTACCCAACAGAGTCTCGGCCAGCACGAGGAATGTCAGCCCCACCATCGGCACAAAGTCAGTCGGTGCCCTGTTCCGCACGAGTGCCACGAAGATGACGACGATGGTCAACAACGTCAACCATGCTTCCCATGTCATAGAACAAGATTTTCCTTACGCAATGCTCAAGCCGTCGCTTGTCTGAGGACCATTTGTTCGGGATGCCGTACTCGCTACGCCTCTGAAAAACTGACCAGCAGATCGCCGGCCTCGACTTGCATGCCGGGATGCACATGGACTTCCGCCACGCGGCCATCGCGCTCGGCTGCCAGGGTTGTCTGCATCTTCATCGCCTCGATCATCAGGAGCTTTTGACCCTGGACCACCTGGTCGCCCGGCCGAACCGCGACGGTGACGACCATTCCCGGCATCATGGCGCCAACCTGGTTGGGATTGCCAGCATCCGCTTTTCGCCGCCGCTGGGTGGTTTCTTCCAGTGCCTGGTCGATGACCGTAACGTCCCGCGGCTGACCATTCAATTCGAAAAAGACCGTGCGCGTGCCGTCGGCATGCGGGTCACTCGAGGTAAGGAACTTGACAATCAACGTCTTTCCCGGTTCGATGTCGACCGCGATTTCCTCACCGGGTTCCAAACCGAAGAAGAACGCCGGTGTCGGCAAGATGCTGGTATCGGAGTACTTCTTCTGATGCGCCGAAAACGCTTCAAAGACCTGCGGGTACAGGAAGTGCGAGACGATTTCGCGTCGCGACGGTTCTCGCTTAAGCAGTTTCTTCAGCTTGGTCTTGGCTTGAGCGAAATCCGCGGCCGGCAAACTGCTGCCAGGGCGTCCTCGCAAAGGCTTTTCGCCACGCAGCACACGATCGCGAACTTTGCGGGGGAATCCGCCCACGGTCTGTCCCATGCGGCCGCTCAACAAATCGATAACCGACTGCGGGAAGGCGATATCACGACTGCCATCCAGCACATCAGCGCAGGACAGGTCGTTGGTGATCAGGAACAACGCCATGTCACCGACAGCTTTTGATGTCGGGGTGACTTTCACGATGTCGCCCAGCAGTTGATTCACCTCGGCGTAAACCCGGCAGACATCTTCCCAGCGATCTGCCAGGCCGAGCGCGCGCGACTGTTCGTACAGGTTGGTGTACTGGCCGCCGGGCATTTCGTGGCGGTACAGATCGGCGCCGGCCGCCAGTACCGGGCTCTCGAACGGTGTATAGAAATCGCGGACCGATCGCCAGTAGGCCGCCAGTCCGTCCAGCGCGTCGCCGTGCAAGGTGGTATCCCGCGGAGTGCCGCGCAGGGCTTCGGCCAGCGTGTTCAAGTTTGGCTGCGATGTGCCGCCGGACAACGGTGCCATGGCGGCATCGGCAATATCCACTCCGGCTTCCGAAGCCTTAATGATCGCAGCCGACTGGATTCCGGCGGTATCGTGAGTGTGAAAGTGAATCGGAATGCCAATCTCGCTCTTCAGCGTCTTTACCAGCAACTCGGCCGCATGCGGCTTGCACAAACCGGCCATGTCCTTGATGGCCAGCACGTGTGCTCCCATCTTTTCCAGTTCCTTGGCCAATTCGACATAGTATTTCAGATCGTATTTGGTCCGCCGCGGGTCAAGGATATCGCCCGTATAACAGATGGCCGCTTCGCAGAGGGCGCCTGTTTTCAAGACGGCGTCCATGGCCACGCGCATGTTGGGCATCCAGTTCAGCGCGTCGAAAATGCGGAATACATCAATGCCCGCTGCGGCGGCTTCTTCCACAAAGGCCTGCACCACGTTGTCCGGGTAATTCGTGTAGCCGACTGCGTTGGAAGCGCGCAGCAGCATTTGAAACAGGATGTTAGGAACGCGTTCGCGCAGCCCGGCCAGTCGTTGCCAGGGGCATTCATTCAGGAAACGCATGGACGTATCAAACGTCGCACCTCCCCACATCTCCAGCGAAAACATTTCAGGGCAGAGCCGCGCGTAGGCATCGGCGACGTTTAACAGGTCGCGCGAGCGCACGCGCGTCGCCAACAGGGATTGATGCGCGTCGCGAAACGTCGTATCGGTCACGAGTAACGGTTTCTGCTTCAAAATCCACTTGCTGAACGCTTCCGCGCCATCGGCCAGCAGTCGCTGCCGCATGCCATCGGGAACAGGCACGTGTGGTTCCACGTGTGGTACGGGCGCTGGAGTCCGTCGCCGGCATTCGGGACGCCCTTGAACCTGAGGGTTGCCGTTGACGATCATCTCGGCTAGATACGTCAGTACCTTGGTAGCGCGATCGCGGCGTTGAGGATACTCGAACAACTCCGGCGTTTCGTCGATGAACCGCGTGGTGCATTCGCCGGCCTGAAACTGCGGATGCAGCATCAGTTTGATCAAGAACGGAATGTTGGTTTTCACTCCGCGAATGCGGAATTCCTGCAGGCAGCGTTCCATCCGCAGTGTGGCGTCCTTGAAACGCCGCGCCGAGGCGCTCACTTTCACCAACAGCGAATCGTAGAACGGGAAGACGACAGCGCCCGAGAACGCGGTGCCGGCGTCCAGCCGGATGCCCATGCCGCTGGCCGAGCGATAATGGGTGACGCGCCCGTAGTCGGGCAGGAAGTTGTTCATCGGATCTTCCGTGGTCACTCGGCATTGCACCGCGAATCCGTGAGTCGTGATATCCGATTGCGATGCCATTCCGACTTGCTGGTCGCCGAGCGCCGCTCCTTGCGCGATCAGCAATTGCGTTTTGACCAGGTCGATGCCGGTGACCTGTTCGGTGACCGTGTGTTCGACTTGAATGCGCGGATTGACTTCAATGAAATAGAACTCATTCGTGTCCGCGTCCAACAGGAATTCGACCGTCCCGGCGTTCTCGTACTTGACCGTTCTGCCGATTGCCAATGCCGCTTCGCACAGCGCGTCGCGGATCTGGGGGACCAGGTTTGGGGCCGGAGCGATCTCGACAACTTTCTGATGCCGACGCTGGACCGAACAATCGCGTTCGAACAAATGCACCAGGTTGCCGTGCTTGTCACCCAGCAATTGCACTTCGATATGCCGGGCGCGGGAGATGAATTTTTCGACGAACACATCGGAACTGCCGAAGGCCGTCAGCGATTCGCGCTGGGCCTGTTCAAACGAATCGGCAAACTCCTTGGCGTCCTTGACCACGCGCATCCCGCGACCGCCGCCGCCGTGAGCAGCCTTCAGGATCACCGGGAAACCCAACTCCTCGGCCGTCGCCAGGCCGGCTGCCGCGTTGCGGATGGGTCGACTGCTACCGCCCAGGACCGGTACCCGCGCCTGCTTGGCAATCTTACGAGCGCTGATCTTGTCTCCCAACTGCTCCAGTGTTTCGACTCGCGGCCCGACAAAACTGATCCCGGCGCTCGCACAGGCGCGTGCGAATTCGGCGTTTTCGGACAAAAAGCCATAGCCCGGATGAATGCCGTCAATGCCCTGCTGCTCGGCCAGCGTAATGATGGCATCGATATCCAGATAGGACCGAATCGGTTCGCCCTGGTGCCCAATCTGATACGCCTCATCCGCCTTGAAGCGATGTAGGGCATAACGGTCTTCGTGCGTATAAAGTGCCACCGTGCGGATGCCAAGTTCGTGTGCGCTACGAAACACACGAATGGCAATTTCACTGCGATTGGCTACGAGCAATCGGGAAATCTTCGTCATAACAATCAGCCTCGAACAAATACATGCGAATCACAGACCGTGCAAGGTACGTGAAGACACGCTTCCCTTCAATGCCGCCAAGCCGAATAATGCCCAAGTGCCCCATTGTTCCAGCACTCCAAGTTCCCAGCCCGAAAAACCCTCAAAGTCCAGGCTCTTACCAGAGGCTCGCGCGGCGTATCGGGTATTGCTGGCACCGCTTCGGACCCTGGGGCCGGGATGGCTGCGGCCTGCCCGCAATGCTGTTCGCCCCGGCCCTGGTGCGATCGACGTCATTTACAAGGGACACGTAATTCAGGGACAGAAGATCGACCTTCTGGTGGCCGGGGAAGTTGTCGTGGAACTGAAAGCCGTAGCGAAGCTTTCCCGACACTGCTACTGCTCAGGCCCTTTCTTATCTCAAGGCCACGGGCCTGAAACGAGCGCTGCTGATCAACTTTGGCCAATCGCGACTCGTTGACGGAGTCAAACGGCTCTCCCTGTGACGGTTAGTGCTTGCTGTTGATCTTTGTAAATCGGGTAGGAGAAGCCTCAGAGTTCACAGAGGTCACGGAGGATAGTTGTCGTGACGCGGTTCCTCGGTGCACCCGGTGCTGCTCTCTGTGGCAAAGAAAAACGCTTCTGAAGGCATCTGGCGCCGCCGCTTCCGGATGGGTTGATGATGATTCGGTACCGTGGCTCATGACGGAGTGGCCGCGGGGGCGTTTTCGTCCTTGCCGTAGCGTCGCAAGTATTCCTTTACTTTCACTTTGCGAGCCGTATTGTCACTGCTCATGTAGCGAATCTTACCGAAAACCGGTCGTTCCGGTCCCCAAGCGCGATCGTAGCGGCCCAGAACCCAGAAGATTCCGCTGTAAGAATTGGGATTCCGTCCGTCCAACGCATACTTGTTGTTCAGCTCGATCATGATTGCCAGCGCATCGCGCGGGCTGGCACTCCATTCCAGGATCTTCTTGCCCCACAGCATGCGAAGATAATTGTGCATGCGACCTTCCCGCGTCAGCTGTCGCTGCGCGGCGTTCCAGAGTTCATCGTGAGTCTCGGCGGCTTCGAATTGATCCAGGGTGTAAACGAATTCGCGGGGATCATCGGCATGTTCGGAGAGTGTCTTTTGAGCCCATTCCGGCAGGGATTCGTAGCGGTCGTAGTCGTCGCGCTGCCAGCACATGTTGTAACCGACTTCGCGCCACGTAATCAGCTCGTCCAGGAAAGATTCGACCGGTTCACTCGCGCCCCACCATCCCTGGGAGCTTCCATTTGCCTTGGCCGCGATCTTGCCGGTGCTCCAGCCGTCGCAAGCCATGACTTCCGCGAAGATCTGGTGCGAGGAAATGTGTCCGAAGTGCAAGAACGGAGACAGACCGCTGGTGACTTCCTGTTCGGGTTGGTTTCGCGATTCGTTGTAGTGCTGCAGCCTCACTTCCATGAAGTCGCGCAAACGTTTCTGCGCCGATCGGCCACCGCCAGCGATGTCCGTGGTCGGCACGGAATGGTCGATTGGAAATGGGCCCAGACGCTCTGGTTCGTCCGCGAAGTTAGCAACCGGCGCGACGGGCCAGCGATCTGTCACCTCCTTTGGCAGGCCATCGAGTTTGGGTAATCGCGAATCGACAAGCGGATCCGGTTCCGGAAACTCGTCCAAATGCGGCCGCACGTTCTTTTGCAGGAAGCGTCGAAAGTCGTATGCGCGGGCAAACACCTTGTCTGCCGCGCGCATCGGCAGGATACCGTTCGAATCGACCAGTTCGAAACGGACGGGAATTTGCGTGGCGGCGACGCGAGTCATCCGCGGCAAAAAAAAGCAGGGAAAGTCGTCGCTCACCACCACGCATGCCCTTCTTGCCAATTCCGCCAATAAGCCCTTCCCGGAACCCTGCTCTTCTTCAAGGTACGGGTAGTAGGTCACCGGCTTACGCTGCAGGCGTCGAGCGTTATCGGCCATCCCCTGAATCACAAAGTGGTGGATGCGATCGCTGGCCCAGCGGTATCCGGCTCGCAACGCTTCGAAAACAACCAGCGGTTTTCGTAACTCCCGCGACCATTCGACCGCCCGCTGCAGGCCAAAGTTCCACTCCGTCCGCCGCGACGCAATCATCCAGTAGAGGACGAATTCACCAGTCGAATTGGTTTCGCCGTATTTGATCTGGCGAATGCGAACTGCAGGTACTTTGTTCATCTCGAAATCGATCAATTATGGGAATGGGACTCTCTCACGCGGCTGAAATCTTAGCAATGCGGCAACCCCCCGTTCCGGGACCGAAAGTGTCAGCAACCGGACGTTGCTGCTTCTGGCAACGAGTTGGCGACTTGCATCGGGCCCGCCAGCGGCAGTTTATGGCCACCGCCAGTTCGGATCCAGGACGATGTTCAGCCCCTCGCGAACGGGGATCGTGTGCGCTATCTCCTGTCGAACGCGGGTCTGATGACGCTGCCAGGCATGCCGGTCGGCGGCCGTGAAGTTGTTTCGAAACTCTGTAGGAACTCGTTGCCCAATCAACATGGCCGAGGAAAACACGTGACCGCGCGTAACCGAATCCAGGAACTCTATCCGCATGCTAGCCAATGATTGCGGCGCGGTCGGTGCGCCTATCCGTGTTCAGAGCATCGATGCCAGCAGTTCACTGGGCGCCACCGTGTCAGTCGCTCCCGACAGCACACTCGATTACGATCCGACCGGCGCGACGACGAGTTCGTTTTTGACATGCAGGACGCCGAAACGGTGTATGGTGTCTTCGGCTCGACGTCGCTTCCAGGCTTTCTCCACTTTGCCTGACAGCGTTGCGATCCGGTTTGTGACGCTTACCTGGATGTTCGTCCCGGATAAAGCGGCATCGCGACCGAGGCATGCTTTCAGTATGTTGCAAAGCTCCTCGTCAGCAATTTTTTCATCCAGATCAACGTTCAGCAGGTTATTCACCTGTTTCACGCCTCGCACCGACTTGGCAATGTCTTCTGCCACGATCCGTTCCCAATGACTGCCGACATTTCCCGTCAGCGTTACCGTGCCGTCAGAAACGTCGATCTGAACGGTGTCCTCGGTCACATCGGCACTCGCATTGATCGCCGCCCGTACGTGCGACAGCGTCCGCGCATCAGGAAGTGCCGGCGCGGGCACGACAGCGATTTCGTTGATGACATCCTGGACAAAAGGAGTTGCCTCGGCGATCTCATGTGCTGTCAGCTTACGCCGATAGGACTGGACCGTACCGGTTAGCGTGGCCACGCCCTGAACGACGGCGACGCCGATGGCCTGTGACGAAAGCCGAGGATCGTTCAAGATCTCGGTCTCGATGTTCTGCCTGAGTTGATCGTCCGTGTGCTGCACGCTACCTTCTCCTCTCCTGAAGATTCCGCTTTCGCTGGCGACGCCCCAAATCGGAGGTCGACCGCTCGTCAACCGGGAATCGGTAGGGCTTCGGTTCAAGAACACTCTGATTCTGTGTAACGTTGACGCCCAGCGCACGAGCCCGAGATGCTCGTCCCCGAACAAGCGAAGGTTGAATCCGAGAACCTCGCGAATTCGAAATCCGAAACTCCAGACAGTTTTACCTGAATCCACCGGAAACGCGAAATGCCAAAGCCGTTGGGGTTTCGGATTTTCCTATGGTGACATTTGAATTTGCTGCGGTTTTCGATATTCGTGCTTCGAACTTCAAATCCAGAAGTCACAGACCTCGCTTGTCGAGGTGCTAGTCGGCAACGCCGCGATCACGATAGAGTGACTCATGATACCACGTGTTGAGAGACGTTTCCTGTTCCCGGGTCTGTCGAATGATTTCCTCAGTCGACTCGCGAAAATCGGCAATTTGGTCCATCAAATGGACCTCTTCCGGTTCCGCCGAACTCGCGTTGGCATTCAGGGTCCTGGCCTGCTGGCAGCTGGCATCGATCCGGGTAAGCAGTCTTTCGTCGGTTTCACGCGCTTGCTGAATGCGACTTGCCTGGCCTGGATCCTGGCGCAGGACTTCGTCCATCAAGGCATCATGATCATTGAAGAACCGTCTTGACATGCAATCACGCACACGTTGACAGGCCCTGGCAGTAGAGGCGGTCCAGAGTCGAAGTTCTCCGGCGATAACCGGCGTGTGGAGTTCCCGTTCCAGAAACGTCAACGCGTCTTGCAACTCTTTTTCCAGTTTCCCCTTCATTCTCCGACCTTGTCATAGGTGGCGGATCACGGTGAACACGCGGACCGCAGCCGCGTCTGATAATGTCAACCGGTGTAATTCCGCGGCTGTTCGACCTGCTCTAAGTATTCCGACGGGGACAGCTCGCTACCACGGAAGGATGATTTGACGTCTGGCCGAATGGTGGCCACCGGGCAGGTCGCTCCGCGCACGACGCTTTCGGAGGTGCTCCCCATCAGCGCGCGCAGGACGCCGTTGCGACCATGCGTACCGAGTACAATCAGGTCCACGTCGTTGTGCTGCGCGAAACGGAGTATCTCGGAACTGGGGTCACCCGACGCCAGCCGTCGCTGCGTTATAACCAGCGGGTCGGACAACTTCACCCGCTCAAGACGCTCCAACAACTCTTCGCGAGTCGGCTGGGCAACAGCATGGGCAACAGCGTCTCCGGCACTCGGGACAAAAGGATTATCCACATGCAGTAGAATCACTTCCGCATTGTGGTCTCGGGCGAGCGCTGTCGCGAGTTCCACGGCCGCTTCCGCGCACTCGGAAAAGTCGGTTGGCAAGAGAATTCGTTTGATGTTCATGATTCAATTCCCGTAAAAACGATGACGACCCCACCGTCAGCAGATGGAGGACGCTACGATCCTGACCTTTCCCCTGACTTCCCGGATCCGCCGCCGGCATGCCGCGTGGGTCCGGTTCAGGTTTTCGCCGGCTCGTTCTTGGGAGCCTTGACGGTGATGACAGGGCATGGCGCGTGCCGGAGCACACTTTCAGCAACACTGCCCATCACCAGGCGGCTCAGGCCGCTGCGACCATGGGTACTCATCACAATCATGTCCGCTTCTTCCGCCTCCGCAAATTGAACGATGGCGTCCGCAGGCGCACCGTCCAGCAAGTGGTGGCGGAATTTAACCTGAGGATCCGGCGGTTCGATGCGCTGCAGCGCGTGTTCCTCTTCCGCGCGGGAGACATCGGGGACGGCCGAGTGCGCGGGCATCGACGCAATCGGATCAGGCGGATCGAAGACATGGACGATCAGCAGTTCCGCGTTGTTGTCTCGTGCCAGGGATGTGGCCATCTCCAACGCCTGATTGGTATCTTCCGAGAAGTCGGTCGCGTAAAGTACTTTGCGAATAGTCGGTTGCATGGGGAATCTCCCTTCGTGTATCGAACCTGAAAACGACGCGCCTGACGGCGTCGTTAAAAACATCTATGAAGTTGAGGGTGCAAACCGGATGCCGCCCCGAGATCCGGAAGTGCACGGGGCGGCGCGACCCCGTCATCGAAGCAAATGGCGGCCAAACTCGCGACACCGTGTCGCGGCAGATACGACACGATGTCGGGCTAGAGGCGAGCAGCGGCGGGATTGCGGCGCACAGAAAGTCCGCGGCACAGTCCTTGCTCCTTACGTCGCGATGTGTCCGTCTCCATGCAGAAAGGACGACCCATGATTGACAACCTGCTTGCTCAGATCTACCTCGACTCGACCTACGGCGGCATTATCGGCGTTGTCATCCTCGCCCTGCAGATCATGGCGTGCATTTCCGTGCTGGCAGGCCGGGGTTCGGCGGGACACAAGCTACTCTGGACCTTGCTGATCCTGCTGCTGCCGGTGATTGGCTTGATACTGTATTTCATGCTGGGCCGCAGCGCCGTCGATCGGCCGCTGTTGGATTGACATGAGAACGGTGACTTGATCGTACTGTCCACCCAACGGTCGGAGCGCCCTCTTCAGCGTACTTTTCGGAAGCGTGGCTGAGTACGTCGTGCGAAATGCCGAGTGCGGCGTGGCAACCGTTCGAGTGGACCGGCTGAAATCAGCGGCGCATGATGAACAAGCAACGCCTACGAATCATTCGCCTCGGCGAGACCCCAGGCTTTGAGTTTGCGTTGCAAGGTGCGCACGGAAATCCCCAACTCGGCAGCGGCGTGCGTGCGATTCCCGTCATGCTGATCCAGTGCTTGTTGGACCGCTTCGCGTTCCAAGGTTTCCAGGGTTGTTCCGGGTGGGATTTCAACATGGTCCGTGGCAATGTCGTGGTCCAGCGTGACCGGCAAATCGTCCATGGTCAATTCACTATTCGCGGCCAACACGACCATGCTTTCCAGACAATTCCTCAACTGTCGCACGTTACCGGGCCAGGCGTAGCCTTGCAGGTAGGACTTGAGGTCCGGGTCCAATGTCATATCGGTCTTTCCCGTCGACTCGCACAGCTCGCGAAGAAAATGAGCCACCAGTAGCGGAATGTCTTCACGGCGTTCGCGCAATGGCGGCAGTCGCAGGTTGACGACGTTGAGAGTAGAGGTCTTCGCGAAAATCTCCCGTGTGCACCATCTCGTCCAGGTTTCTGCTGGTGGCGGCCACAACGCGTGCATTGACGTGGCGGTCATCGTTGCTGCCAATCGGCGTGACAGTCCGATTCTCCAGGGCGCGCAGCAACTTGGCCTGGCTCTCCAATTTGAAGTCACCGATCTCGTCAATAAAGATGGTACCGCCGTCGGCGTTTTCGAAGCGGCCCACGCGAGACTCCGTGGCACCGGTATAAGCACCATTCACGTGTCCAATAAGCTCGCTTTCAGCCAGGTGTTCCGGTACCGCCGCCATGTTCACGGT
>CALBSZ010000461.1 GCA_937967665.1 uncultured Planctomycetaceae bacterium | reverse complement strand
GTTCCCACGGTGGTGCCGTCGATTTCGACGTCGAAGTTCGACCCGGTGGCGAAACTGACGCTTCCGGTGCTGACGATGCCGGCGCTTTCGCCCGGGGCTACCGTTCCTCCCATTTCCACGGTGACATTCCCCGCGACGTTGCCGGTTCCGCCCAGCGTGGCGCCGTCCTGGACGACAACGTCTCCCGGCCCCGTGGCCGAACTCGGACCAGAGGTATTCGCCAGCAAGGTACCGTCGATCACGGTCGTCCCGGCATCGTAGGTGTTGGCGCCGTCGAGCGTCAGCGTTCCGCCACCCATCTTCAGGAGCTGGTTGTCCGACGTGAGCGTTATGCTGCCACTACCAAAGGAGGACGCGGGAATTGGCGTGAACGGACTGCCGTTGAAAGAGAATTCCACGATCATTTCGGCATTGCCGCCGCGATCCTCATGCGCCGCCGCGAATTCGTAAAAGCCCGCGGGCAGGGTTACGGTAGGACTGGTGGATGTCCCACCATTCAATACTTGCGCAACCTGTTCGGTCGCCGCTTCGAATTCACCATTGCCATTCAAGTCAATCCAGACCGTGGCGGCTTCGTTGGCGGTCAGGCGGATGGCATAGTCCCCTGTCGCGGCGACCTCGATCGCGCCCTGGAAATAGGCGGCGAAGTCGTCGCCGTCCAGGTCGACGCCCGGTAAGGAATCGTAGATCTCATTGCCCGAGGTGAAATTGAGGTCCGGGACCGGGGCGGTCGATTCGTGGAAGCCTCGATTGGCCAGCACTTCCATGAGCGGGCGTCCCGTCGTGCCGTTGAGCAAATTCTCACGCGAGTGGTCGTTGTTGGGGACGCCAGCGGTACCAAAATCATAGATTTTGGCATTGAGTCCGTTGGTCGTCATGGTCACGTCGGTGAACAGGTCGTTTCCGTTAATATCGCGTTGACCAAAGGGGCTGGCACCATCCAGTTGCTGGATCGTAGCGTCCACGTGCTGCCCGCCGCCACCCTCGTACCAGCCGAGTGTGATGGCGTGCAGTCCCGCGGTGAGCGCCAAGTCGTCGCTGAAGCGTCGCCTGTAGCCCTGATGCCGGTTGTTGAACACGATCGATTTGCCATCCAGGTGAATCGGCGACCCGTCGTCGCTATTGGTTGAAAACCGGTAGGTGGCATCTTCCGGTATGTTAATGTAACCGTTCCACGTGGCGCCGATGCGGTCCGTGGGATTTCCGGGAAGGATGCCATTGAAGTTGTTGAAATCAAAATCCTGTCCCGCTGTGGGATGTACGGTTTCCACCGTTGGTGGAAAAGACTCCATTACCAGCGGCACTCCAGCCAGGCCGACCCAGCCGGGATTCGCCTGGTCGAAGTTAAAGGATTTTCCCGGCGCGGTGTTGTTGGTTTCAAAAAACGTGCCATTCAGGTCGGTTGTTCCGTCAAACGTGTTCAGGATTCCACCGAATCCCGAGATGACGCCGCTAATCGCGACATGGCCGTCGCCATCCACGACCAGCTTCGAGAAGTCCAGGTCGAGATCGGTGTTCACGTTCAACGTTCCTATACTCGACCCGATTCCCACCTGTCCCATGTTGACACGCTCGACCGTCAGCGGAACCGACGCATCAATCGTGTTGTCACCGCTGACATTGACCAGCGCTCCAGGCTGATTCAAGCCGCCGAGGCCATCGATCTGAATCGGTTCGTCTGACAGCGTGATGCCGCCGGCCAGTCCGAGTGTCCCTCCGTCCAGGACGGTTGTCGTGCCGGTTGCGGTGCCGAGCGCCGCGGGATTCGCCACGATCAGAGCGCCGGCGTTGACCACGGCCGCTTCGGTCAAAGTGCTGGCGCCTGCCAGCGTAGCCGTACCGTCGCCATTCTTGGTAATCGTGTTGTCTGCCTCGACGGTAATGGCGAAGAAACCGTCCTGCTGCGGATCCTGCAAGTCGATCAGTCGCTGGCCGAAATCGGACGACGCCGTGTTGCTCACTTGCATCAGCACTCGGATCCGGGACCCGCCTCCATGTTCGGCATGCACAAACGCGATGTTGTACGACTGGCCGCCGGCCAGAGTACGCGTGCCTTCGTTGTTCTCCTCCAGGATCAGTTCGTCGCCGCTGGTGCCGCCGCGTTCAAAAATGCCGTTCTGGTCCAGGTCGATCCAGACGCGCACCCGGTCGTCCTTATTGTCGCTGTTGAACCGGTAATCGCCGTCCTCGGGAGGATTAAACGTGCCGAGAAACAGCGTTTGATAGTCGTCGTTCTGGATGATCCCGGGGAGCAACGCTCGAAACGCGCCGTCGCCGTTAACGTCCAACGCTCCCGTGAAGATCGTCGCATCGACCGGCGTTTGCGTGAGCAGGCCGCCATTGCCTTCCAGGTCGATGTCTGCATTGTTACGTCCGGGCAGCATGTACCCGGTCAGGTTCAGCTGGTTGGGAGACGAGGCGGAAAGTGAAGTGCCGGCGAGGTCACTGTTGACGATCACGTCACCGGCACCGTCAAACGTCAGGCTGTTCTGCTGCAAGTCGATCGTATGCGTCCCCGCCGCGCCCACCATAAGAGATGTTCCGGCTTCGGCGGCAAAGGAAAGATCCGCCGCCACGCCCGGCGATGCCGTGATATCGCCGAGCAGCGTATTATTGCCGGCGACATTGACGAACGTGCCCAGCTGTCCAACTCCGGCACCATCAGCGCCGACGACATTTCTGCTGACGGTCACGTCCCCGGCGCTACCGTCAAAACCGAGCGACGCGCCGGTACTCATCATAATGTCCGAAGTACTGATGCCCAGCGCACTATCGTTGCCGGCGATAATCGTCCCTTCTTGGATCGTCGTGGTGCCGTTGTAGGTGTTCGCCGCCGCCAAGGTCACAACGCTGCCGCCGGTCTTCATCAAGCTGTTGTCGGGGGTGAGTTCCACGGTGAACAGGCCCTGCTGCCCGCCCGCGGCGGGTGGCGTGGAATCGCCGATGATAATGTCCGTTTGGGACGTCGGGCCTGCACCGGCTGGAGTGGCGATGCGGGCGCGAATCCGCGATCCGCCGCCATGTTCCATGTGCCCAAAGGCGATGTCGTAGACGCCGGCGGTCAGCGTCACGGTGCGCGTACCATTATTCAACTGTACCAACTGTTCGTCCGTCCCCGCGCCGCCGCCCGTCTGGAAATTGGATGTTTCGAAGATATGGTCCCCGTCCAGATCCAACCAGATGACCGTGCGGTCGTCCTTATTCTGAGTGCGGAAGGTATAGTCGCCGTCGACCAGCGCATGGAACTGGCCGAAGAGCACGGTCTGGTAGTCGTTGTTTTGCGTAATGACCGGCAGCAGGCTGCGAAACGTGCCATCGCCGTTGATATCGAGCGTGCCGGTGAAAATCGTCTCGTCCACATGGGCGTCGGCAATGAGCCCGCCGCCACTTGATCCCGATGGATCAAAGTTCAGGTCGTCATTGTTGCGTCCGCCGTTGGTGTAGCCGCGCAGCAACAAGCCGTCAAACGTGGCGGGAAGGCCGCCATTGCCGAAGGGCTGCACCATGGTCAAGCTGCCCGCGTCGCCGCCGAACTGAACGGTGCTGCTCACCCCGAGGTCCGTCGTTACATCGAAAACCTGCGTGCCGGAATGACTATTGAGTGCACCGCCATTGAAGACAAACGTGTTCAAACTATTGAGTGTAAAGTCACCCTGCAGCCCCAAGGCTTCATTGGCGTCGACGCGAAGAGTTGTCGTGCCTCCCAGGCCGCCGCCATCGCCGATGATCAATTCGCCGCCGCTGATGTCCACGCTCGACATCGTATTGGCCGCTTCCAGCGTAAGTGTATTGTTGCCGTTGTTCGCACTGCCGTTGAATGTCAGTGCGCGATTTCCCGATACCGTGCCGGTGATCGTTAGCGACGAATTGTTCACGCCGACGATCGTGGCGTCGCCTGTTAAGGTCACGTTGCCATCAATCGTATTGGTATTGTTCTCGTTGCGAATGGCGCCTTCCGTACCACGGCCATCGCCGCCAATCTCGAAATCTTCCACTTGCGTCCGACCGTTGCGCAGGATCACGGTGGCGTTGCCGCCGAGCACGCGCGTGACGCCGGCGTTGTCGCCGAGTCCGCCGTCCTGATGAACGTCTAAGCGGCCGTCGTTGAAGACTTCGAAGTCACCGTCAAATGCGGGATTCGATACCTCGATGTCGACGCGGTTGTTTCCCTCGACGCGAATCGTCGAGCCGCTACCGCCGCTGATGCCGTTGTTGCGGATGTTGATGCGGTTCTGCGCGTCCAGTTCGAGCGTGCTGTTGCCGGCGAGCGAAATCCCGCCGTCTAAATTGAGGTCGTTGCCATCCGAAAAGATGCGCGCGTCCGTAGCCACGTCGATTTGCACATTCCAGGTCACGTTGTTGCCGGCAATCTTGCGCAGGGCTCCGTCAGACCCAGCGTTGCCGGAACCATTCAGCGTCAACGGTTCGCCGAAGGCGCCGTCGGAAACTGCCAGTGATCCGCCGGATTGCACGACCGTACCCGCGTCGTCCGTTCCCAAAGCGCCACCATTAGAAGCTTCGACGACGCCAGCGCTAATCGTCGTCAATCCGGTGTAGCTGTTGTTCGTCGGCAAGTTCAACGTCCCGTCACCCTGTTTCGTGATGCTGCCGACCGCCGATTCGCCCACGTGGTTCAGGGTCACGTTGCTACTGTCGACGGTGTCGAGCGAAAAGCCGCCGCCCAGCGTCGTCGTGCCGGTGAACTCGAGATCTCCATCTACATGAAGCGTCGCTCCGGGAGCGGTGGTCAGGTTTCCAAGCGTCGCCTGGCTGACTCCCGCGCCGACTTGAATGGTCGAACTACCGCTGACGGTCACATTGTTCGACAGGTTTGCGGCGCCTCCGGACGGGCCGATCCCGTACTTGCTGCCCAGGTAGCCTTCGACATTCGCACGTTCGGCATCCGAAAGCGCGCGGTTGTAAATCAATACTTCCGAGATGTTTGCGTTGATATGCGCTTCAAAATCATTGTCCTGAGTATCGGCTGCCGAATTCGTCCTGTTGTTGCGATGGCGGGCGCCGAAGGCAACCAGCTCCGGGCCGATGGAAATGTTGCCGCCATTGCCCGTGGCAGAAACGTCGAATTGCAGCGTGCCGTTGATCCAGGCCTTCTTGTTCGAACCATCGTACGAGGCGGTATACATCTGTTCGAGATTGAAAATTGGTCCGGGAAAGTCCGGGTCGTCCTGTCCCGTACCGCGGGTGGTGAAAGTGAAGCGGTCCGCACCACCACGACGCCGAATCTGCCAGCCCTTGCCGTTCTCGCCGCGCTTGGTGACGAATCCTTCCCAGTTTCCCGTGCCGCCGCCGGATTGTACCTCGGCCATGGCGAAAATCGTCATCCGGGTGAAGTCCATGTCGTCGTTGTCCGGCACGAACAGATAATCACCGCCGTCAAAGTCGACCGTTGGCAATCCAGCGAAGGCCGCGTTCTGGAGCGTCGGTTGCGTACCGGTGT
Source organism: uncultured Planctomycetaceae bacterium (assembly GCA_937967665.1). Lineage (GTDB taxonomy): Bacteria > Planctomycetota > Planctomycetia > Pirellulales > Pirellulaceae > CALBSZ01. Next base: position 6,087 of record CALBSZ010000461.1, on the reverse strand, counting down.
TGGCGGCCGTGTTGACGAGATGATTGCCGTACGAGGACTTGTCGTTCCATGTGGTCAGGAATGTCCCGTCGCCGGGATTGTTGCTGAGCCCGTCGGCATTGACATCGGACGCGTCCACCCACAAGACAAGATCCGCGTCAGAATCATTCGGGGGTGGCGGTGGATCGGCAATCAACGTCAGGACGCCGCCGTCGAGATTCACGTCGGCATCGCCAAGCCCGCTCACCGTGTCGTCCGTTTGCACGACGACTTCGGCGCCTCCGCTAATGTTCCAGGCCCCACCGGGAATGGAATTCGAAGTACTCAACAAACGCACCGTGCCCGCCGAAATATTCGCGTCCAGTACCGACGATACGATCGTCGTGGAAACGTTGAAACGGTTGATGCCCGCGCCGACTTGAGTGATGACGTCAGTCGAGATCGACCCGGTGGTGAAGAGGAAGGAATCGGTGTCGTTTTCAAGGCGAATGCCGCCGACGAATCCGTTGGCGGGCAAGTCCACCGTGTTCGAAACCGAGTCCGCATCGTTGAATACCGCAATGTCGTTGGAATCCGGTACGACGCCGCCGACCCAGTTGCCGCCCTCCGACCACAAACTGTTGACGTCACCTTGCCAGATTACGCTGTCGACGCTCGATCCGTTATCGATGTCGATCAACGCCGTTTCCGTGTTACTGGTGGCGTTGTCGCCGTCGGTCAAAGTGAACGCAACGGAACGAGTCAACGGCGAAGTCGACGCGTTCGTGTTGTTGAACGTGATGTTATCCAGCAACGCGGTGATCGCGTCGGTCGTAGCGTTGGCGTTGAACGTGACTACCAGAGGCGTTCCGGCGGTGCCGCCGCTGATTGAACCGATGGTCCCCGACGATTCGTACGTGACGTCCGAACCCGAAACGCCGATCTGTCCCGCACCGGTTCCTTCATTCAGGACGCTCAGGTTGTCGTCGGTGTCCGTTCCTGCATCGACCGTCAACGTTCCGCCGTTCCAGCCGTTCAGGCCTGCCGGCGCCGGATCGTCGGCCACGGCATCGCTTCCTTGTTCGATCACCGCCGCGCCGGAACCCGGAATGTACGTGGATGTGTCCCCTTCGATCCCGGATAGCGTTGGCGACGCATTGCTGACACCGAAGTATTCGATTTCGTTCAAGGCGTGATTATTGTTCCCCGTGGAACGGGCGTTGTAGCGAAAACGCGTATAGGCCGCGGGTACGGGATAGTCATTTCCCGCGTTGGGGCCGAGCGGACTTTCGACCAAGACCACCTGATTGCGCGCGGACCACAAGGTTGCACCACCGTCGTTATCGTACGAATAGATCACGTCCCACGTGATGCCGTCGTTCGAACCTTCGATGTTGAACACGTCCGGGTCGCGCGCCGGCGTGTCATTCGACGAGGTGATCGTGAAATGGGTGAGTACGTAAGGCACCGCAAACTCGACATCCAGCTGATGGCCGCCGCCACCAGTCCCGTTGCAGCACCATTTGTCGTTGCCGCCGCCAACGCGATTGTCAAACACATTGTAGGAGAATTCACCTCCGCCAAATCCAGGTTCATCCGTGGACGAAATCGACACCCAGTTGTAGTTCGTTTCTGCGTCGGCGGCGCCGTCGTTCTCCGGATCTGTCAGGTCGCTTCCCAGCAAGGCGCTCGTACCGGTTCCCAGGATGGTCGTGAGTAGCTGTCGCTGCTCAAGGGATTCAAGTTGGAACCGCCGCGGTAAGCGAGACTTTCGTCGGAGACGCCGGCGAGCAGGCTGAGAATACGACATGAGGTACCTCCTGATTGGAAGAACGGGGTACGTATGCGCCGACAGGCTAGTCTACGTACGTATTGATGGGATATAAAAACATCCCCCAGAAAGACGGTTCCAGGGTTCGCCTCTTCCCCTCCGCCTCAACTCATGTCCTCGATGAGAATCATCGAATACACAGAACTAAGATATTTGATAAAGTGGACACTAACCCATCGTGCCGAGGCCTTCAAGTAATTGGGAAGCATTTTCCTTAAAATTCTTGCGAAGTAAGATGCTCTCTGGCAAGCAGGCTAAGAAAGTAGCTTGTTTGTGGGGTGTCAGAGTAATCGAAAGGAAGTGCTATGATCCCGTTTCATTGTCCTCATTGCGGTCACTTCACTCGCGTCGACGAGAAGTACACTGGGACAAGTGGGCCTTGTGTGTCTTGCGGAAACAGGGTGACGGTGCCCGCCGCGGTCGAACGTCAAGGGAAGACCGGTTGCGTGATCGCCGGCGCGGTATTGGGCGTCCTCCTGGTGCTCGGCCTGCTGGCCTTATTGCCGCTGGTCAATGTGACATCCAAATCGGCCAAACGCACCTCGTGCATGAACAACCTGCGTCAGCTGACGATCGCCGTTCACAACTACCACCAAGTTTACGGAATGCTGCCTCCGGCATATGTCGCCGATGAACAGGGGAAGCCGATGCACAGTTGGCGCGTCCTAATGCTGCCATTCGTAGAGCAGGCAGTGATGTACGAGTCCTATCGTTTTGAGGAACCTTGGAATAGCGTCAACAATCGAGCTGCCACGGCGGTCGCGCCGTCCGTATTTCAGTGTCCCGAGGCCCAGGGAATGAATTCGCCGAACACGAACTATCTGTTTATCGTCGGGGAGGGGACGCTATTCGAGCGAGACAACGCAGCCACGTTCGCCGACGTGAAGGATGGCCTCTCCAATACGATTCTGATTGTGGAAGTTGGGCGGTCCGACATCCACTGGGCGGAGCCGCGTGACCTGGATGCCAGCAACCTCGTGCTGCCGCTCGTACCAGACCGGTTGAACCAGCCGGGCAGCCAACATGACGGGGTCTTCCTGGCCGCCATGGCTGACGGCTCGGTGCACACGCTGCCGATCACCATTTCACCGCAGACACTGCACGCCTTGATTTCCAAAGACGGCGCGGAAGTCATTTCTCCCGACGAGTATTGAGCATTACCTGGTTGGACAGGCCACTTCGCGCTGGAGCCCAGGCTTTAGCCGCCCGCTGCTGAAGTTCAGAAAGAACGCCTAAAGGCTGCACTCCAGCATGCTTGCGACGACTGCCAAGATCTTAGTGGCGCTGTTGAACTACAGCGAGTTTGGAGTAAGTGTAGCGGCTTCTTGTCAATCGACACGGTGATTTCCGGCGCCGGAGACGCTACACGTCTGTGCGACTCGCAGTAGCGCTTTGTCAACGCTTAATCTTAGGGTGGCTGGGTTCGAACGACAGTGAGCTCCCAGGCTGCAAAACACTGGGGGCTCGTTTCACTCGACCCCAGCCACCCAACCCCAATGCTTCTACTTGACAAAGCACTAGCGGTCCGCAGCGGGGCCGATGCTGTAGAGGAATTGGGCCGAGCGGATATAGAAGTGTCCTTGGGATACTGCCATCGAAGCCAGGCACTCGTCATCGAGCAGGTTGCGAGTTTGCTCGTCGTACTGTCGCCCGGGTCGGAGCACCAGTGTGACGCCCTCTTCGGACAGAATATAGATGCGCCCGTCGGCATAGACGGGCGATGCGGAATACGAACCTTCCAGCCGGCGCACCCAAACGACGTCGCCGCTGCCGGCATCGATGCAGTGCAGGATGTTATCGCGCGTGATGGTATACAGCAGCGCATCGACATACAGGGGCGACGGCAGCACGGGCACGCCGCGTTTCTGTTCCCAAACGATGTGCGAGTCGGTGACATCGCCGTGGCCGCCAAGGCGAATCGCACGAATCGTGGGTTCTTCAAAGCCGGATGACGTGAAGATCATGTCCCCCGCCACGACGGGCGACGGGGTGACACCTTCGCCTTGACTATAAACGGACCAGATCCGCTGGCCCGTCTTCACATCGAAACATTGGACGCGATCGCCGCCCGAACTGATCAGTCGCGTGCCATCCTCAATCAGGACGGGCGTTACATGCCCCACACGCGACTCGCCACGCGTTCCTTTCCATCGTACCTCTCCCGTCTCGGCGTCCAGCGATAGAACGACTGCATTGGGCCAGGGCACTTTAAAGCCCAGTTGGGCATCGGTACGACTGCTGCCATCAAATGGCATGATGATCTGTCCAGCGGCCAGGATCGGGGACGCACCCAGCCCGTGGATGCTGTAATGTTTGACTTCCGTGCTTTTCCAGACGAGCCGGCCGTTGAAATCGACGGCGACGATCGTGCCATCGTAGAAAACGGCGTACACACGTTGCCCGTCCGTGACCGGTGTGGATGTGGCGTACGAATTCTTCTGACGTTTCGCGCCGGGTATCTGCCGGTGCACTTCGGTATTCCAGGCGATACTACCATCAGTGCGATGAACGCAGATCACCCGACACGACTCGCCCTCCTCCATTGCCGAAGTCAGGAACACGCGATCTTCATACACGATGGGTGACGACCAGCCGCTCCCCGGGATCGCGGTCTTCCAGGCCACGTTTTTCTGGTTCGACCAGGACACTGGCAGATTCTTTTCGCTCGACACCCCCTGGCCATTGGGGCCTCGAAACCGCGTCCAGTTTTCCCCCCGTGCAGGATCACCCGCCGACACAACGAAAAGCAAACAGCAAATGAATCGCATGTATACACCCATGGATGTCTCTCCGAATCGAAACGTTCTCCTGCCGCCATCATACACGATGGCAGGGGCGCGTTCGACCATCGCTGGCCGGAAGGGAAACGGCGTCGAGCTGGGCTAGGTTAACGATTTCCGCGTCCCAGGCTCTAGGCTTTGTTTTAAATCTCGCGTTGTTGTCATGGGTGGCCGGGGTCGAGTGAAGCGAGCCCCCGGAATCCAAGGTTCTGTGGGGTCGCTTCGCTCCACCACAGCCACCCTTCTCGGGTTTCAAAACAGAACCTAAACAAAGCGCTGGTCGTCGTCGCCGCGAAGCACCACCCGGTCAGGCCCTTCTACCAACAGCAGGTCCCGGCCGGTGTGGCCGTTGACGCCGTCGACTTCGCCGTCGCCCGAGGCGAGCAAGGCGCCGAAGAGCGTGGCGGCTCGCGTCGTGAAGTCCAGAGACGTCTGGAACCAGGAACTGGCTGTCGACCGTAGCGTCGCGTCATCGGCAACGCCGTGATTTCCGCCGAGCAGCACATCGTCTTCGCCATCGCCCGCCAGGCTATCGCGGCCGCTGCCGCCAATGACAATGTCGCGCCCTTGACGTCCCCACAGCCGATCGGAGCCGAGATCGCCGAGCAGGACGTCGTTGCCGCTGCCGCCGCTGATAATGTCGTCGCCGTCATCACCGTGCAGGAAGTCGTTACCCTCGCCGCCGGCGATATGGTCGACTCCGCTGCCGCCGTTGATCGAGTCGTTTCCGGTAAAGCCCAGCAGTTCGTCGTTCCCAGCACCTCCGTCGATCACATCGTCGCCAGTCCCGCCGTCGCTACGATCGTCACCCGCACCGGTGCTGATCGTATCGCCGCCGCCGCCACCCAGCACGACGTCGTTGCCAGATCCCGTAATGATGGTGTCGCCGCACGAACCGCCGGCGACGCGGTTGTTGCCATCTCCGGCATCGATGCGGCCGCAGATGCCGGGCAGATTCCCCGCCATCGTGATGATGTCCTGGCCGGCGCCGGTCGTGACCATGAGCACACCGCTGGAGACAATGAAAGGCCCGTGAGTTACATCGTCCAACCGCACCAATACCTTGCCGGCCTGACCCGCGGAGATAATGATCTCGTGGCTGGATTCGGTCAGCGGCTGCACGATGAGATTGCCGGCGCCATCGACATAGACGGGAGATTCATTCGTGTCGGTCACGCTCACCACGACCGTACGCGAGACAGTGGCCGTACCATCGCTGACCGAGACCTCGACTTCGTAGTCGTTGTCGCCAGCTGGAGCGAACTGGTCCGTTGGAGTTTCAAAGTCGGGGGGACTCGCGAAAGACAATACGCCATTGCTGTCGATACCGAACGCCGACTGGTCGGCGCCGCCGGTAACCGTGTAGGTGAACGTGTCGTTGGCGTCCGGGTCGGAGACATCCAGTGTCAGCACGACGCTGGTATTTTCGACCACACTGGCCGACGTTCCCGTGTTGATAATCGGCGTGTCATTGCGCCCGGCCACGGTGACGGTAACGGTGCTGGTGTTCGTGGCGTT
>CALBSZ010000460.1 GCA_937967665.1 uncultured Planctomycetaceae bacterium | reverse complement strand
GGGGCCGGGAAAGTCGTTGATCGAGGTCGGTCGGGGGATGGCGGATGGCGAAATCATGGACCGGGGGGAAGAGGCCAAAGAGCGTTTCGCGTCGGTAACGAGTCCCCTCGGCACCCAGTCGTCGGAAACGTTTCGCTTGCTTGGCGAAACAGCTGAACTGCAACTCCCGGTCGAAGAAGATCCGCGGCAGCGAGTCGCTGCCTGGATGCGCCGTCCTGACAATCCGTATTTTTCGCGGGCCATCGTGAATCGAGTTTGGGCGCATTACTTTGGTCGCGGGATCGTCGACCCGCCGGACGACCTCTCGCCGCTGAATCCACCCTCGCATCCGGAATTGCTGGATGAGTTGGCCACGCGGTTTATCAGCAGTGGCTTTGACTTGCGGTGGTTGCATCGCGTGATCTTGTCGACGCGAACGTACCAGCAATCCAGTTCGCCTTCGACGGCAAACCGACTGGACCGGACGAATTATGCCTACTTTTACGTCCGGCGTCTGGAGGCCGAAGTCGTACTGGACGCGCTGGACGATGCCACCGGCACGACGGAAAACTTCGGCATGCAGTACTATCACTGGACTCAAACGCTTCGGAATATCGAAGTCCCGTATCCTCCGGAGAAGAACGAATTCGTTTGCTTCATGCTGGAGCAGTTTGGCCGGCCGGAACGTAACTCAGCCATTCAATGCGATTGTGAACGGATTCCGGATAGCTCGATTCTGCAGGTGCTCAGCTTGACGAACCATCCGCGCATCTGGGCCAAGATCACTGCCTCCGACGGCCGCGCGGCGAAAATCGTCAAACAAAATGAAGGGGCGGACGCTTGCGTGGACGCCGTTTTTCTGTCGGTTTTGGGACGGCCGCCTGCCGATTCGGAACGGTCTGCCTGCCTTCAGTATCTGGAAACAGCCGCCACGCGCGAACAAGGTGTGCAAGGACTGATGTGGAGTTTATTGAATACCAAGGAATTCCTGCTCCAACATTGACGAAAATGCATTACAATGCCGGCCTATTTTTGTGAACGAGGATTGCCGGGATCCGCAACGATTCGGCGTTTGATTTCGTTGTCCCGGAGACACATACCTTCCAAATCGGGTAGATCGAAACATGAACAAGATCGGTTGCAACTCGTTCCGCGTTTCATCGCGTCGCAATTTCCTGCGTATTGGCGGCGCCTCGCTGTGCGGCGTCAACCTGGTGAACATCCTGCAAGCGGCGTCTCACGCAGCGGGTGCGCCGAAAGCGAAACAGATGATCGTCTGTTGGATGGCTGGCGGGCCGCCGCATACCGACATGTTCGACATGAAGCCGGATTCGCCCAGCGACTATCGCGGCGAGTTCCGTCCCATCTCGACGAACCTCCCCGGTCTGCAGATTGGCGAATTGATGCCGCGCCTGGCGAAGATCGCCGACAAGTACACGGTCATTCGCTCGGTCACCACGATGAACAAGCCGGGTGATCACGCCCGCGCGCCGATGTACTGGTTGACGGGGAATCCGAGACTGCCGAGTGGGACGGCCAAGTTTCCCATGTACGGCAGCGTGGTCAGCAAGTTTCGTCCCGGGCCCGCTGAATTGCCCAGTTTTGTCGCGCTCGACAAGATCGACCACCACATCAAGAATGCCATTGCCTCGAGCTACCTCGGTCCGGCGTACGCGCCGTTCATCTTTGATCCGTTGAAGACGTCCGACGCCATTGCTCAAATGCTGACACCGCAAATGGAGCTCAACGCATTCGAACGGAACGTCAACTTGCTCAAGAGCGTCGATCAGAGACTGCGCGGACAGGATCAGCTGACGCCTTTGATCGAAGGACTTGACAAGTACCAGCAGACGGCGTTCGACATGCTGCGTTCGCCAAAGCTCAGGCAAGCCCTGGATTTAGGACAAGAAGATCCTCGCACGATCGAACGCTACACCGCCAACCATCTCGAAAAGTATCGCTATCCGTCGGGTGATCCGCGTTACTTCCTGCTGGCGCGACGACTCATTGAAGCTGGCGTGCCCGTGGTTCACTTTAATCTCGGATATTGGGACTGGCATGGAGAGAACTTTGTCGCCGGTCGCCAGCAGATTCCCATGTTTGACACAGGTCTATCGGCGTTGCTCGAAGATCTGGATGACCGTGGTCTGCTGCATTCCACCATTGTGCTGGCCCTGGGAGAGATTGGGCGCAAACCGAAATGCGGCACGGCTGCGAACGCCGGCCGCGACCACTGGGATTACGCTCAATTCGTGCTGGCGGCGGGCGGTGGTTTTCGACGTGGTTGTGTCGTGGGCGCCACCGACAAACTGGGCGAGCAGGTCACGGACAACTTCTACAAAATCGAAAGCTTTGCGCGGACCCTTTATCATTTGTTGGGAATCGATGCCGACCGCATCGTTAACACACTCAGCAACCGCCCCATCAAACTGATTGCCGAAGACGCGCCCATCATCAAAGAGGCGCTGGCCTGACATGGGGCTCGCTCACGCCCGGTATCCGGTCTGATTTGCGGATCGCGATCGCTCAGGCTGCGCGAACCGGGATCGTGTCGTTGGCAATGCACTGCTTCGCGTCCCTTCTTTGCAAAAATGGTCCGTACGTCCCTTCTCTGCTTCAACAGAGATGAGCCGGGCCCTGCTGTCCGTAATCTCCCCGAACTCAGGCTCCGCCCATCTGGCTAGCGGCACTGCAGAAAGCCACCTTTTTGGCAGTTTAGGTAATACTTATCTGTGAGTGACTATTATTTCCAGTGTGGGTAGTCTAAGATGTGAGCTCCCCATCCCTGGAAAGGAGGTTGCGATGAAACAGTCGACTCTTGTTGTGTGTGCCTTGGTTATTCACTCGGTTGCCAGCCCTGGGCATGCGGAAGAAGCTGTTGAGGTCTTTCGGGAAGTGAGCCCGTCGGTTGTTTCGATTCGAAGTGCTGCCAGCGAGGGAACGGGGCTCATCCTGACGAACAGGGGCATGATTCTGACAAACGCGCACGTTGTGGCGGCGCCTCTTCGATACACGTGTAGTGTGGACGTGCTTGAAAACGGTGAGAAGAAGACGGTAACGTATCGTCGGGTTAAGGTAACGCACTTTCACAAGCACCACGATCTGGCGATCCTGTACGTCGATACGGCTGAGCATGTTGTTACATTGCAACCGGCCAGATTGTCCAAAGCCAAAGCGCTAACGGGACAGCGCGTCTATGCGATTGGCAATCCGTCCAGCTCAGGCGTCAACTTGACGAAGACGATTACCGAAGGACTCTTGAGCGGAGTGGATCGTGAGATCGACCACGCCACGTACTACCAGATCAGTGCCGCGATCAATCCAGGTAATTCGGGCGGGCCTTTGTGCGATGCCAACGGTGACGTGCTGGGACTCGTTACGCTGAAGAGTTCGGATGTGGACAATGTTGGCTTTGCGATACCGCTGCACAATGTACAGATGGACCAGTTTGTTGCCCCCCAACAACTACCTCGCGATCCAGAACGGTCGGGGGAATTGTTGGCAGCCGGGAACGAATTCATTGAAGCGTACAATCGATTGGAGAAGTTGGGGCAGAAAGATAGCGACAAGGCTCTGCTGTGCACGGCTTTGGCGTATAAGTTCATGCTGGAGGCACTCCTCAAGAACCCGGATAACTACACGATTTACGTGGCGCTGGCCAACCTGACGCGTGATCTTGGCGACGATGACGGCGCTCAGGAGTTCCTCGTACAGGCCTTGGAGGTATCGCCGTGGGCAAAGGATGCCAGGATCTACCGCGAATTGGGCCTGCAAATGGCAAGAATGAATCAGGACAGGCTGGCCGAGACGTTTTGGCAGGAGGGTATTGCCAAGTATCCCGTGCTCGGTGCGCAGATCTGGGAAGATCTGGCGATTCTGTATCGAAACCAAGGCGACCACCGCCGTTGTGCT
>CALBSZ010000459.1 GCA_937967665.1 uncultured Planctomycetaceae bacterium | reverse complement strand
GTCGGCGGCCACGACGTGCTTACGCGATAAGGGATCAGCCACGCGTGTACCTCGATCCCGTTGGCATGTGCCCGCTCAAGCAGATAAGCGAGCGGATCAAACCCGTTCGGAATGTCGGTCGCCCGCGGCACGATCGCCGAGTCCCAGTACGCGCCGTGCGAGCCGGTTCCGGTGTCGTGATACGCCAGCACCTCCGCCATGATCGCGTTATACCGCCCCGCGATCACGCGGCTGATCAACGTGTCGACCTGTGACTGACTCTTGAACCCCGCATGAAACGCATCAGCGAACACCGCCCGAAACTCCGCCGCGAGCGCGCAAGGCGACCAAATCAAGACGAGCCCAGCCATCCAGACTCGAACCGTCCGCCGAAAATTTGAACATCTCAATGTCCCGATATGCAACGCCAGCCTCCGCTGAATTCATGATAGAAATCCACGGAAACCGAAACAAGCGAATTCACCGGGCCACCGGAAATTCGGTGATTCTGAGACGCGTATTGCCGTAGGGGATGAGTTCCACCGCCTTGGCGGGCGCGTCGGATTCGACCGGGCTCTCGGGCGGGTCGGCGGCGGAGTTTTGGAAGAAAGTCCAGCCTGGCAGGCGCTTCGCATTCGCCTTGAGCACCACCGGCGGATGGTCGCCGTGGAATGGGATGTTCGAGACGTGCTTCGTTTCCACTTCGATCGACGCAGCCGGGTCGTCGCGGTCGATCATCAGACCATAGTTCCACGCCGTCGTCGGGACGACCTCCCAGTCAATCATCGGAAACGTGTCGTGATGTGCATGCAACTTGTTGAAGTGTTCACCGACACGGAGCGAGTAGTACAACGGGCCGCGAAGGATCGAAACGCTGTTATTGAAGCGCGTCTCCGTTCGCAGTTTCATTGGCAACGCAAGCGTCAGTACGTCGCCGGGCTTCCATGTGCGATCGGCGACAGCGAACGTGCCGGGTTTGGCGTCGAACGTCTCAGCGCCGACGCTCAGCTTCGCATCGGCCGCCCATGACGGAATGCGCACGTGCAGTGGAAATTTCATGCCCGCGTCCGCCTTGATCGTGAAGCGAACTTTCCCATCAAACGGATAGTCCGTTTCCTGAACGATCGTCACCGTTGCGCCGTCGCCGACTTTCGCCGTCACCGTGTTCGGCCCGAGCGCTACCGCGGTGAGCCCGTTGTCCGGCGTTGCCATCCACATGTGTGCCACGAACTTAGGCCACCCCTGGTGTTTGTTGGCCGTACAACAGCCAAAGTTCGGTTCGAGCCCGTACAGGTTGCTGTCGTCGCTATTGGTGCTCCACGCGCGCCGGGCGATGCTGCACATCACCTGATTGGCTTGCTGGTCGTACTGATGCGTCCAGTAGTCCGGGGTGGTCGCACCGGGAATTGCGTTGTACGCCAGCATCTCCAGCCGATCCGCCAGCGCGACGTCGCCGAACACCGTCAACAGATTCTCCAGCGACCACATGTATTCCACGACCGCACACAATTCCGTGCCCTGCGCCGGACTCTTGCCGGACAGATGTTCATCGCCGGAAAACCGCCCCGCCACCTGTCCATGGTACTTGTCGAGTGTGTCGATGCCGACGAACGAACCGGTCTTGTGTTTGTCTTCACCGGAACGCTGGAACCAGACGCCGGGCTGTTTGATGCCCATCGCGATATTGACGACGTGCGACGGATGGCCGAAGTACGCCTGTTGCCCGTTGGTCATCGTTACCGTCTCGCCGAACTTCACGCCCCGCGCACTGATCTTGGCCGGGTAGGGAAACTCGTGAAAGTAACCCGTCCAATCGAAGCTGTTCTTGTAGATTTTGTCCGCGATCTTGATGTACTTCGCGTCACCCGTTCGGCGATACAGCCAGAACGCCGTCGTGATGCTTTCGATCGCCCGCACGCCGCGCCATTCCGTATCAGGCCAATCCGGCTCTTCACGTGCCAGAAACGAAAAATAGTTTTCCAAGAGGGTCAGTGCTCGCTCATCGCCGGTGGCTTCGTGATACTGGGTCAGCACCTTGCACGCTACCGCCAAAGGCCAGCGGTCGCCGTTCTGTCGCGGGCCGAACCAGCCGTTCTCCTGTCCGCTTGCCAGAATCGGCTCGATCCAGGTCTTCACCTTGGCGATCAGCCGGGGGTCGTCGAGTTGATACGCCAACGGCACGAGCCCGTCGAGGTAGTAAGGCCCGCGCTCCCACGCATCGCCGTCGCCGCCTTTCCAGGCGGAGTTCGACAAGCTAGGCCAGAATTCATCCAGATGCCCCGTCGAGCCGTCCGCGACGATTTGCATCTGATCCTTTAACCAGCCATGCGGTTTGATCGCACCCACCGGCAAAGGCGTCAAGGCCAAATCCGCCAGCGGCGCCCGATTTGTCGGATAATGCATGTTCCTCGCCTCATCTGCACCACACACCGTCGCCATGCAGGCCGACAGCAACGCCGATCGGACAAGCGACACCGTCATCATACGCCCTTTCAGTATGCACTGTGAAAGCAGTCAGGAGGAGCAGCTTAGTCGATGGCTGTACGATCCGGAAGATAAAACCAAGAGATCGTGATGGAGTGACATGAAAAGGAAGGAGGAATCAAAAAAAATCCGCAATTCCCTCAGTCCTTCTGCAGTTCGGCGCTGAGTGTCTTGCGCATCAGGTTCACGGCGTCTTTGATTTTGAATTTACGCATCTCGTTGACCTCGGGCGGGAGGTCGTCCTCGCGGATGAAGAACGAGAATTTCTGTCCATCCTCACTGAGCACCATGATCTGCCCGACGATCGAGTTCGACCGCAGCGCTCGGACCGCCGTCTGCATCGCGGCGTCCGCATCGCCGGTGGCGCCCATGCTCACATCCCCGGCCGACATGAGGTTGTTCGTCAGCCGAATGCCGTCACTCTCAACGAAATAACCCAGCCCGGTCTGACCCGCGACGACCTCAAACACCTGTCGCACCTTGGCGTTTTCAATGGCAAGTGAGAACCGCTGTGACGTCTGCGGCGGCAGCGACGCAATCACGCCGGGGTCCATCTTCAACAGCACGCCCGCGCGCTCGGCAAGGTCCAGCATGGCATCCTGCAAACTGATCTGCTCGTAACGCACCGACACGAGCGTGTCCAATTGGCGTTCCACCTGCCGGACTTTGGTCACGACGGCGATGTAGTCCTTCTCGGGATACCAGGTCCAGCCGTACGACTGCGTCGCCTTGTCCAGCACGTCCAGCGCGCTGCCCGCGCCGACCGTTTCGCAGCGGCGAGTCAACTCATCGACGTTCGCCTGCTTCCCGCCGACCGGCGAATCGGGAAACTGAAACGACAGCGTCTTCGCCAGCTCCGCCGACCAAGGCTGTCGCGCGAGGACGCCCAGCGTCGCCAACTCTTCCCAGGTTGCACGCCTCGTGATCCGCTGCAACGCCTGTGTCGCACGAACGAGCACACGATTCTTTTCGATGCGATACGTCAAGCCCAACGGCTGGAGCAGTGCATCCAGGCTGACTTTCAATGGCTGGTCCGCAATCTCCGCGCTCAAACTCGTCTTCGGCCCGTACGGGAGAAAATCGACAGTGTCCGGTTTGAGTTCGATGGGAATGCCCGTGTTAGCGCTGAGTTGTGACAACGCCTTGCCGATCGGCGTCTCGTTCAGTGTCAGGCTCGTTGGCTGATCAAGTGCCTGGAGAATGAGCACCTCAGTGTCCGCGCCGGCGTTGTCCTGGGCAACGGTGAACTGCGTCGATGCAACGACGATCGCCCCGGCAAGAATCCCCCGAGGACAAAAGGAGTAGGCCGTAGCTTTGACTTTGATCATGGCCAGTTATTAACTGGCGACCAAATTGAAATCACTAGCACCGATGGCACTGCTCTTGATTTTATCGACAGTTACACAGATTCAAGCGTAAAAAAGTTTATTTTCGTTGACGAGCTAGACGGCATCAGGCTTTACAACACTTTTGCTTTAGCTGTTGCTGGTGGTACGGCGAACGCTGTTGCCCTTGCAACGCCTGGCGATGCTATTCCGATCAAGGTAAAAGTTGAAACCGTGTCTGCCAAGTTGCTGGCACAAGTCAACAACTTTGAGATCAACACTGAACGCGAAACAGTGGACACAACTGTGTTGTCAGATGAGTTTCGCTCCAGAGTCAACACGTTGATTTCCGGCTCTGGTCGCATCAGTGCTTTTTGGGAGTACACGGGCGATACAGCTAACGAATTGCCTATGTACTTGTTTGAATTGGCACATCGAACGAGGGTTGGCAGTAATTTTTCTGGGCAGTTTTACATCAAGAAATCTGGATACAACCCAAGCGGAGTAACTGATCGAAACGACGACGAGATTTGGTGGAACGTAGAAGGCATTATTACGGCTGCAGCCATACAGTTTTCACCAGACAGCACTGTCCAAATTACGGCTGATTTCATTACGACTGGTGAAATACAGCTGAGGATGAAGCTAGAGACGCCAGATGCTCTCTTGCAAGAGGACTCTGGTGACATACGCTTGGATCAAGACAGCGGCGCTAAACTGCTGTTACAGCAGGACGTTTAACCCGGAGCTAGCCGCCCATGGCTGACCTAAAAATTAGTGAGCTTAATGCGCTTGCTGGCTCCGCTCTAGCCACTGGGGATCTGGTCGCTGTAGTTGATAGCAGCGCCAGTGAAACTAAAAAGCTGACGGTTGGCGATCTTGTCGCTAACGGCGTCACCTTAATTAGTGACGACACGATTCCTGGCGCAAAGATTCTTTTTGCTGCAGGCGGCATCGCCACAGCAGACATTGCTGACTCTGGTATTACAACCGCAAAGAT
>CALBSZ010000458.1 GCA_937967665.1 uncultured Planctomycetaceae bacterium | reverse complement strand
GCCACATTGATTCAGGTCGGCGCGCTGATGGGTGCATTGGCGTGCGTCGCGCTCGCGGCCACGCTGCAGGGCTCCATCCAAAAGGACGCGTACTACGCCCGAGCGCGCCACTACGACAGTTCCCTGACCGCGGCGCTGTTTCCGGACAACGTGCCCCAAACCGTCTACGACAATCTGATCGCAGCGGTGCACAATCATCTTCCCGCACTTTATCGCTATTACGAATTGCGCCGCCGCAAGATGGGGCTCGACGCAATCCATCACTATGATACCTATGTCCCCATCATCACCGACATGCAGGTAAACCGTACCTGGGACGACGCCGTCGAGTTGGTCATTAACTCGCTGCAGCCGCTGGGAAGCGAGTACTGCGGTGTACTGAACGAGGGACTGCGGGGCCGCTGGTGCGACCGCTACCCAAACCAGGGCAAGCAGAGCGGCGCGTTCAGTTGCGGCTCGTTTGACGCCGATCCCTACATCCTGATGAACTACCAGGAAGACGTTTTCAACGACGTTTTCACACTCACCCATGAAGCCGGCCATTCCATGCACTCGTATTACTCGGCCAGCCACCAGCCCTTCCAGTATTACAACTACACGATCTTCGTCGCCGAAGTCGCCAGCACATTCAACGAGGAGCTGCTGGCGCACTACATGCTGGAACGGGCCGGCAGCGATACCGAGCGGGCTTATCTGATCAACCGCGCCATCGACGACATCCGCGGCACGATCATCCGCCAGACAATGTTCGCGGAGTTCGAAAAACTCACACACGAAATGGTCGAGGCGGGCGAGCCGTTGACGGTGCAGGCATTCAAGGACACCTACCGCAAGCTATTGGAACGGTACTTCGGACCCGAATTCACACTGGACGACGAGCTCTCGCTGGAATGCCTGCGGATCCCACATTTTTACCGTGCTTTTTACGTCTACAAGTACGCCACCGGCATGTCCGCCGCCGTCGCCCTCAGCCAGCGCGTCCTACAAGGAGGCGAACAAGAATTGCAGGATTACCTCGGCTTCCTCAAAGGCGGCTGCTCCCAGGACCCCCTGGACCTGTTGCGCGGCGCCGGCGTCGATATGGAAAGCCCCGAATCGGTCAACACCGCTCTACAGCACTTCGAGAGCCTGGTCGGCGAGTTAGAGCAATTGCTCTAGCTGACAGGAGGTTCCGGAGCAAACAAGAGGCGTTCCGATTACGGAGATCAAAAGGACGGGTAAGGATCTGACACATCTTCCTATCCCATTCCCCTGCCCACTCGTTTCCCCTGCCCACTCGTTCAGGGCAAATCCACATACACAGCATACGAAATACATTCAAACCATAAGAACATACGAGAAGAACATAGGAGGACAGGACAATAAGCTACTTCCCAAAAGGGACGGATGCTGTGGCACCTGGCTTGGCGCGTTGACAAGGTTACGTGAGGTGTATAGCAAAGATGTGTGCGCATGCCTGGCGATCGGACACGTACGGGAGAGGACAGGCGGGAGCAAGGAACGGCGTCAGGCGGAACCGGACTTGCGAGGCCGGGCGGCGGAGGATGGCTGCTGGCCTTCTTCGTTCAACCGTTTTTGCAGGTACTCGATCGCGACTTTCAGTTGCGGATCTACGAACGCTTCCTCTTCGGGATCGTCGGGCGGTACGGGCGGTACGGGCGGGCCCGAAGGCGGTTCAACAGCGTCTTCCGGTTCCGAAGTGCCGGGCGCCTCGTCGGGCGCTCGATAAATATCCCTCTCGCGGCGTTTACGGAGCACGAGTTCGAATTCTTCGTTTGTCAAGGGCACGTGGAATTGAGGATCTGGTTGAACGCCCCAGTCATCGTCGTCGCCGGCATCTTTGCGTCGATGAATATTGCGGCCGCTCGGCCGCCAATAAGTGGCGGTGGTAAGTTTCAGGGCGCTTTCGCCATTTTCCAGGGGGATGATGTTCTGAACCGTTCCTTTACCCCACGTGCGTGTCCCCACGATGACGGCCCGCTGATGGTCTTTCAAACAGGCAGCAACGATTTCGCTGGCGCTGGCAGAATACGTATTGACCAGTACGACCATGGGCAGGTTGGTGTCGATAATGGTCTCGGCATCCGCCATGTACTGCCGTCCCATTTCTCCATTTCGACCGCGAGTGCTCACAATTTCGCCACCGGAAATCAGCATGTCGCAAAGGTCGACGGCCGTGGAGAGCAGCCCGCCCGCGTTCCCCCGCAAGTCCAGGATGATCGCCTTGAACGGTGAATCGGACTGCTGTTCCGCCGCCATGGTCGCCTTGATCTCGTCCAGCGAGTTTTCGCCGAACGTGGTAAGACGGATGTAAAGGATGCGAGGATCCTGCTCCAGTCGAAAGTCCCATCGACCGTCGGCCAGTCGCCGGTCGCCGAGCACGGATTCGATGGGGATCGTGTCTCGAGTGACCGTGAATTCGACCGGTTCGGTGTCTCCCGCATGCAGCACGCTGAGATGCACGTTGGTTCCCGGTTCGCCGCGCATGATGGCCACCGAATCCCGCAGTGTCATCCCTTCCGTGCTTTCGCCATTGATTTCCAGGATGACGTCGCCGGCGCGCATCCCGGCCCGATAGGCGGGCGTCCCCGTGAGCGGACTCAACACCGTCAGCCGATTCGTCTCCGGATTCAATTCAACCACAATTCCCACTCCGCCGAATTCCTGGTCCAGGTCTTCCTGAAAGGCGCGAAAATCTTCGGGGCTGATGTAAGACGAATACGGATCCAGTTCGCTGACCATGCCTTGCATCGCGTTCTGGAACAGATCACGCGGAGTTACCTCGTCCACGTAATAGTCGCTGACCAGCATCATGGCCTCGGTCACCGTTGCGGAATAGCGGTTGCGTTCCGCCTTGCCATAGCAGGCGAACGAGATCAGAGCCGCGGCCATCAGAATAAGGATGTTGCGAAAAGGCATGGCGTTTTCACGAGCTGAATTGCGTTTTGGTTACTTCGCTCATCTTATCCGCGAAGCTGGGGCAGGGAAAGCGACGTTATCCTGCGACGACAATCGTCAGGACGCAGCATCTCCGATCCTTTGGCTCAGGGTGGCGGCGAAGGTGCGATAAGCTGTTTCGCCGAAGAGCGCGAACACGATCCGCTGCGGAGCACCCTGATCACGCAGGAATTCCACCACGGTGGACAGCGCGACCTCGGCAGCCAACTCGATGGGATACGCATAGGCTCCCGTGCTGAGCGACGGGAAGGCGAGGCTCTGGCAATCGTGTTCCACCGCCAGTTCGAGACAGCGGCGATAGGCCGCGGCGAGCAGCCCTGGTTCGCCACGGCCGCCACCATTCCACACCGGGCCGACCGCATGGATCACGTAGCGGGCCTGCAGGTCTCCCGCGGTGGAAATGACGGCGGATCCGGTCGGGCAGCCGTCGGGGTACCGCTTTCGCGTTTCGGCCATGATGGCCGGTCCGCCGCGGCGGTGGATCGCCCCGTCCACGCCACCGCCTCCGGCCAACCTGCTGTTGGCGGCGTTAACGATCGCATCGACCTCGAGCTGCGTAATGTCACCTTCAATCAACTCGATCATGCAATGGTTGATGTTAGCTTGCATAAAACACCGTTTGAATTATCGGATTTCTCCAATTATCCTAAATCTCCATTGACGCGAAGTCGGTCGTCCAGGACAATCCCCCGCCCCATTGTATGAAAAAGGGTGAGTCCCAGAAAGCGCGGCGGGCCCGCGCCATGCTCGACACCACGCCGGTAGCGGTGTCGACAGTGACGGTAGAAAACGCGGTCGAGTCAAGATGCGGACGAGAAACGGTCAGTGATGCGAGTTATTGTCTACCTCCTATTTATTTTCCTCCCGCATGTAGCGAGCGGTCGGGACCTGTTCGTGGACAACGTTCGCGGGCGTGATGACAACACGGGGAATTCGGCCAACCTGCTGGGACGCGGGCAAGGTCCGCTGCGGACCATCACGCGAGCGCTCAAGATTGCCAAGAATGGCGATCGCATCATCCTGGCGAATACCGAACAGCCGTATCGCGAAAGCATTACGTTGCAGGCGGGGAACAACAGCGGCATCCCGAATCGACCTTTTGTCATCGTCGGCAACGGCGCGATCCTGGATGGTCGCCAACCGGTTCCCGTCGATGCCTGGGAGCACTGGGAAGACGATGTGTTCCGTTTTCGGCCCAAGCGTTTGACGAGCGACATCTTGTACCTGGACGATATTCCCGCCAAGCAAGTGGTCGTAACGCGCCATCAACCGCTCCCCAAACTACAACCACTGGAATGGTCCTTGTACCGCGGGCACATCTATTTCCGCGTCGAAGAAGGGCGCATGCCTGGCCAGTACGATCTTTCCTTCACGGCGTTGCAAACGGGGATCACGTTGTACGAGGTCATGCATGTCGAGATTTATGACCTGATCGTGCAAGGTTTCAGCCTGGACGGCATCAACGCGCATGACAGCGTCTTCAAGACGTCCCTGCTGCGACTCACTTCGCGAGGCAACGGCCGCGCGGGGATCTCCATCGGCGGTTCTTCGCAAGTGCGGATCGAATCCTGTCTGGTAGGCAACAACGGCCAGGCGCAGGTTCGCACCGAAGGCCTTTCTCATGCCCGCATCATCAACAGCGACCTGCTCGACGACCCCGCGGCGCCGGCGCTCGTCCGCGACGGTGGCACCGCGGTCGTTCAGAAGGCGCCTTGAGTTCACGCGGCGGCGGGCGTCATTCGACGTTGTGAACGGACAGCGCCTGAACGGATTACCCCGTTGGCAAGCCGGTGTTGCTGAGTCATCATGTAGAAGCCAACTTGGAGGA
>CALBSZ010000457.1 GCA_937967665.1 uncultured Planctomycetaceae bacterium | reverse complement strand
CTGGTGAACGGCAATTTCGAAGCCGACACCTACACGAACTTTCCTGGTTACACTTCAGGTAACGGAGGGACGATTACGGGATGGAGTCATACCGGCGCGGTGGGCATTAATCCTGGAGGCGGTTCCCCGTTCCGCGATAACGGCGCGAACAACACGCAGGTCGCCTTCATTCAGGCAACGGGATCGCTGTCCCAGACAGTCACAGACCTTGTCGCGGGGCAGGTCTACGAGTTGTCGTTTGACTACAACGAACGGTCCACCAACGGCGGCGGTACGACGATTACGGCCACGATCGCGGGCGAGACCTTTACCGATACGAGCAACAATCCGGTTGGCGGTAACAACTTGTACCGCCGCGCGACATTGCTGTTCACCGCCGGTTCGGATTCGGAATCGTTGACGTTGAGCAGTTCCAGCAATGGCGGCGATCAGACCAGTTTGTTTGACAACGTCGAGGTGAATCCGGTGAGGCTGGCCAACGGTGACTTTGAAGCGGATACCTATACGGTTGCTCCTGGTTACACTTCTGGCAATGGAGGCGTGATTACGGGTTGGAGTCACAGCGGAAGCGTCGGCATCAACCCCGGGGGCAGTTCCCCGTTCCGAGACAATGGCGATAACCAATCGCAGGTCGCATTCATCCAAGGTCCTGGGTCCATTTCCCAGACAGTCGGCAACCTGGTTGTGGGGCAGATTTACGAATTGACCTTCGATTACAACGAGCGATCGACGAACGGGGGGGGTACCACCATCACGGCAACCATTGCCGGCCAAACGTTTACCGACCCCAGCAACAACCCCGTGGGAGGCACCAATCCCTATCGGCAGGCCAGCCTGCGATTCACGGCCACATCGACCACGGAAGTCCTGACGATCTCCAGCGCATCGAACGGCGGCGATCAGGCCAGTCTGATCGACAACGTCGACGTGCGTCTGTCGACGTCGCTGACCAATGGTAATTTCGAGGCAGATACGTACACGAACTTTCCTGGTTACACGTCAGGCAATGGCGGAACGATTACGGGATGGAGTCATACCGGCGGGGTGGGTATTAATCCCGGAGGCGGTTCCCCGTTTCGTGATAACGGCAACAACGGCACGCAAGTCGCCTTCATTCAGAATACCGGATCGCTATCACAGGTTGTTAACGGATTTGTGGTGGGCCAGGAATACGAATTGACTTTCGATTACAACGAACGCAGTGGGGACGCTGGCGGCGGTACGACGGTAACGGCAACCATCGCTGGCGAAACGTTCACCGATGCCAGCAATAATCCGGTCGGCGGATCCAATCCCTATCATTCGGCCAGCTTACGATTCACGGCCACGGCTGCCTCTGAGACGCTGGTCTTGTCAAGCGCCACCAACGGTGGCGACAACAGCGGCCTGTTCGATAACGTGCGGATCCGCGAGGCGGATCCGATTTCCTTCGAACCGATCTCGGGCGACGCGGATTCGGGAATCAACTCGAACAAGGTCTACACACACGCCATCGACTTCGGCAATCAGCCGGGTTCGGCTCCCCTGGCAACGGTGAACGGTGTGGCATTTGCCAACGGCGGTGTCGGCGTGCTTCCCGGTACGGGCGGAGGCGCGTCCCACACGGTGGGAACCGGAGTCACCTCGCTGCCCACCAGCCACAGCGGTAATACAAACGCCAACGCTGTTCTCGTCGATGGCGGCATGGAGGCCTTGGTGGGGGACATGATCTACAACGATGTCACCGGCGTGATCAAACTGACCGGGCTCACTCCGGACACACCCTACCGGTTCAAGTTGTATAACCGGCAATGGAACGCGGGTACCCGCGCGCAGCTCATCCGGTTCGATACCGATGGCGTCACGGGATCGGAACATCGTGCCAGGTTCAGTGAGGACGATGCCAGCGCACCCGACCCGAGTTTCGCGACCGCGACGCAAGTGTACGCCTTCACCTACGAATACACACTTCCCGCCGGCGTCACCACACTGACCGTCAACATCGACGCGGTAACAGCGAGCACGTACCACCTGTATGGGCTAACCAATGAAGTCATCGACACGACGCCCCCAAGTATCGACACGTTGAATCCCGCCGATAACGCTACCGGGGTGACAACGTCGCAGAACCTGGAAGTCACCTTTGACGAAGACGTAACCAAGGGTACGGGGAATATCACCATCAGAGAGTCCGTCGGCGATGCAATCGTCGAAGTCATTCCGGTGACCAGCAGCGAGGTGACGATTGCAGGAGCCATGGTCACGATCAACCCCGCGACCACGCTATCCACTAGCACCGGCTATTACGTGCAAATCGATGCCGGCGCGATCGAAGATTTCGAAGGCAATGAGTTCGCCGGCATCGCGGATAATTCCACGTGGAATTTCACTACGGCCGCGGCGCCGGATACAACCCCGCCCACGGTTGCGACCTTGAGTCCGGCGGATGACGCCACCGATGTTGAAGAAGACGCCAACCTGGTGATTACTTTCGATGAAGACGTACAGGCGAATGCCGGTAACATCGTGATCTACGAAGCGGGTGGAAGTGTCGTTGAAACGATCCCCGTGACGTCGGGCAATGTCACCTTTAACGGTACACAAGTGACGATCGATCCCACCAACGATTTGGCGGATGACACGGCTTTCTATGTCCAGATTGCCAATGACGCCATTCGCGACTTGGCGGGAAATGCTTACGCGGGCATCAGCAACACGACCACCTGGAATTTTGCCGTGCCGCTGAATCCGATTTCTCATTTGCCGATCACCGGCGATGCGGATTCCGGGATCAACAGTAACAAGACCTATACGCATGCCGTGGACTTTGGTGGCAACACGACAATGCACCCGGTGGCCAACATCAACGGCGTGCGTCGTTCGTCTCCCCGAGCCGCCCCGAGGGCTCTCCCCTGCCCGACCGCGTCGCAGACCGTTGGCACGTGTACGAGTTCGATTCCCACAAATCACAACGGAGGTAATCTCGGCAACATTCCGGCTTCGTTTACTGGGGAGCAGATTCACGACCTGCTGGCGGACTTCACCTATGACGACCCGAATACCGTCATCACGCTGACCGGGCTGACACCCGGCATTCCGTACCAGTTCCGGCTTTACAATCGGCAGTGGGGCGGGGATCGCGATCAGGATATCGGTTTCGATATCGACGGGGTCGCCGGCGCCGAACATACCGGCCATTTCGATGCGGATAATGCCGATGAACCCGATCCCAGTTTAGGATCTGCCAACCAGGTCTTCGCACTGACCTACGACTATGTCCTTGCTCCTGGCGTCACGACGCTCACCGTCAACATTGACCGAGCTGCCGTCGGGACGTATCACCTTTACGGTTTAACGAACGAAGAAGTGGATATCACGGCGCCGAGCGTAAATACGTTCAACCCCGCCGACGACGCGACGGGTGTCTCGCCCAACGCCAATCTGATTATGACTTTCGACGAGAATGTGTTTAAGGGCAGCGGTAATATTGTGATCCTGGAATCGGGTGGCGCGACGGTGGAGACCATCGACGTGGCAGCGGCCAACGTGACCATCAACGGCACCGTGGTAACGATCAATCCGACGACAACGCTGAATGCCAGTACGTCGTACTACGTACAGATCGACGCGAGTGTCTTCGAGGATTTTGCGGGGAATGACTATGCCGGCATCGCCGACAATACCACCTGGAACTTCATCACGGGTGTTCCCGATACCACGCCACCCACGATTGCCGCGCTCAGTCCCGTCGACGAGGCGACGGTGTTCCAGTTGGACACCGACCTGACTGTGACGTTTGACGAAGACATCGTCGCGGGCAACGGCAACATCGTGCTCAAGGATCTGATTACCGATGGCACCGTGGAGACGATCGATGTGAATTCAGTTGCCGTTTCCATAAGCGGAGCGACGGTGACCATTGACCTGCCCAGCGACCTGGCCTATGGCAGAAGCTATTACGTCAACGTCGATGCCGGTGCCTTTAAAGATCTGGCGAACAACGATTTCGCAGGCATCGCGGACAATACGACCTGGAACTTCAGCACGCCTCCCAATCCGTTCAGCTTTTCACTGATCACCGACGATGCCGATTCGGGAATCCATCCAGCGAAGACCTACACGCACAATCTGGACTTCGGCCTGGGTACACCAGGCGCAACGATCAACGGCGTTCCGTTCGCAGCCTACAACAACGCTGCTAACGGGACTTTGAATTTCAATCGCGCGGTGGATTCCGGTTCGGCCAACGATCACCCCGGCAACCCCGACCACAACGTGAGCGGCGCGTTAGTCAACCTGCTGACCGACATGTACTATAACGGCGGCAACACTCCCGGCGGGACCACGACGTGGACGATGAGCGGCCTGACGGCGGGGACCACGTACGACACCAGGATCTATGTCCGCCAGTGGGGCCCCAGCCCCAATCGCGTGGCCACCCTGGAATTCGATCCCGATGGCGCCGGACCGATTGCGGATTCAGTCACCGTCAGCGAAGACGATGCGACCAGTGTCGGCATGCCCAATGCCAATGATGCCTACTTCCTGAACTACCGCTTTACAGCGGTAAGCGGCGAAGACCTGGTCATTACGGTCACGCAACTCAACAACAACAATTCCTGGCACCTGTACGGCCTGTCCAACGAAGTGGCCGTCATGGGCGCCGGCGACGACAGTGATTCGACAGACGAAGACAGCACTATTTCGCTGATGGTGCTGGGCAACGACGAAGTCGATGGCGGCCTGGGTGCGCTGGGTGAGTTGGAAATCCTTTCGGTCACCCAGCCCGCCGAAGGTTCCGTATCCATCGATGCCGGCAATCAATCGCTCACGTTTGACCCGACTGGCTCCACGGCCCTGCAAGGACTGGCAGCGGGTTACAGCAGCGTTCAGACGTTCGATTACGTGGCGCGGAACACGATGACTTCCATGACGGAAAGCGGGACCGTGACAATTACGGTTGCCGGGATCTCCGATCCGGTCGACGATACGGCGTCCATCAGCGAAGATGGGCCGGCGGCGACGGTCGACGTGCTAGCGAATGATTCCGCGTTAGCCGTTCCAGCGAATCGGACGTTGGTGCCGGGGGCGGTTGCCAACGGCGACTTTGAAGCAAATGCGTCCGCGTTCGTTAGCTTTCCCGGATACCTGGGCGGAGGCAGTAACCCAAGCAGCATCACCGGCTGGACTTATACGGCAACCGCTGGCAACGGCGGCATTAATCCCGGCAACGGGGCCGGTGCTCCCTTCCGGGACAATGGAGATAATTCCACCAACGTGGCCTTTATTCAAAACATCGGATCGCTGTCACAGACGGTAACCGGTTTGACCGTGGGCCAGCTGTACGAACTGGCGTTTGACTACAACGAACGATCGACCAATGGCGGGGGCACAACAGTCACCGCCACCATGGCTGGTCAGACGTTCACGGACCCGAACAACAATCCGGTTGGTGGTTCCAATCCGTACCGCACCGCCAGCCTGACGTTCGTCGCCACGGCAACTTCCGAACTGCTGACGATTTCCAGCGCTACGAACGGTGGCGATCAGACGGGCTTGATCGACAACGTGCAGATCTTTGCGCTGCAGTCGACCATCACGAGCGTAACGGAAAACACCGATGGAGGCGCGGGTGGATCGGTTGCGATCACCAACGGCGGCGCTGATGTGTTGTACGATCCAAATGCTCAATTCGAATCGCTGCCACAAGGAGTGACGGCGACCGACACGTTCTCCTACACGAACTCCGATGGGCAGAGTGGTAACGTGTCGATCACCATTACCGGCGTCAATGATGCGCCGTCAGCGGTGACCGATGGCGATAATGCCACGAATACGATTGGCGAAGATGCCGCAAATGATGATCCGGTGGGCATTACGGGAACGTCGAGTGACGTGGATAACGGCGATACGTTGACCTACTCGCTCGCGGACGACGCCGGCGGGCGATTCAAGATCGACAGTACTTCCGGCATGGTCACCGTCGCCGATGCCACGCTGTTGAATTACGAGGATGCGGCCAGCCATTCGATTACCGTCGAGGTACGCGATGCCTTGGGCGCTACGAATTCGGGCACGTTCAGTATCGCCGTGACGAACGTTTCCCCCACGACTCCCGTGGACAGCGACAACAGCACAAATGCCGTTTCCGAAGCGGCGGCCGTCGATACGACGGTGGGCGTGACCGCCGCGGCCGCCGATCCCAACGGGACCGCCGGCGGTGCGGGTGTGGTCTACAGCATCACGTCCGATACGTCGGGCGGCGGCTTCAAGATCGATGCGTCCACGGGCGTCGTCCGCGTGGCCGACAGCAGCCTGATCGATATCGGCAATAGCGGGATTAGTCACACGATCACCGTTCAGGCCAGCGACAATGCGAGTCCAACGGCCGGTACTGCGTCGCAGACATTTGCGATCAATGTCACCAATGTCGCGCCGACCGGGACGATCAGTGGTCCGAGTACCGCGTCGCCTTCGGAAACATTGCATTTCGAATTCTCGGGCAACGACGTGTCGGCGGATGATCGAGCGAACCTCAGTTGCTCCGTCAACTGGGGCGACGGCAGCCCGTCGGAAAATCTAGGGAACTGCCACACGGCGGCACCGGTGGCGCGAATCCACGAATACAACGCGCTGGGGCTGTATACGGTGACCCTCTCGGTAACGGACGACGAAACGACCGCCAATGTAACGACCACCGTGAATGTGACCAACGACCCGCGCATCGACGCCAGCGGCAACCTGCTGGTACCCGATTCGCTGGACGGCAGCAATCGCATCATCATCACCGACACCACTGGCGGCGGCCAGTTGGTCCTGCGTAACGATATTGGCTACGGCCCGTTCTATCCGACGACCGGTATTGTCCGCATCATCACGGGAGACGGCCCCGATCAGATCACGATTGCTTCCAATCGCATTTGCGGTGATATCGACGCCGGAGGCGGTGACAACTACATCGCCAGCAGCGGTTGCGACGACGTGATTGTGACAACGTTCGGCGATGACATCATCATCAGCGGCAATGGCAACGATACCATCGACGCGGGGGACGGGGACAACGGAGTCGATGGCGGCGCCGGCGACGACACAATCACGGCCGGCAATGGAAATGACGAACTGTTAGGCCGCGCTGGAGATGATTACATCGATGGCGGCGGCGGCAATGACCTGATCGCCGGCGACACGGGCGACGACTTCCTGCGCGGCGGCGACGGACAAGACACGGCCAGCGGCGGCAGCGGCAACGACATTATCCTGGGCGACGCGGGGGACGATCGCCTGTTCGGCCGCCAGGGCCGCGACATCGTCCTGGGCGGGTCCGGTGGCGACGATGTGCAGGGGAACGACGACGACGACGTCCTGGGGGGCGGGGTCCTGGCAGTATCGGAGGCGCAATTACGGGCCCTGCTGGCGGAGTGGTCCGGAACACATAGCTTCGAGACGCGTGCGACCAACGTGTACACCGGCATCGGTGTGGGCGACGGCACGGGGCTCAATTCGCTGACCGACGACGCTGCTGTCGTGGACGGCCTGAACGGCGGCGTCGGGCGCGATCTGCTGCTTGCCCATGGCACCGACCTGACCTTTGGCATCCGCGGCGAAGACGAAGTCCAGCATGTCTGACCCGCGAGCCGAGCGAATATCGCGGGAATTGCCTTCCAAACCGCAAGATTTGCGGCGGCAGATTGTGACGCGCGCTGCCTCATCGGACCTGGCTGTCCCCTTCCCTCTGGCCGGACTCAACTCCTTACCACTACGGACTTTCCCCACAGTGCCCCCACGATTTTTCTGCTGCCGGGCAAAAAAACTATCTTTTTTCTTCCCGTTCCCGTTATCGTTTATCATACTGTAACAATTGGACCAACACGTAAACGAGGCATAAAGCGCATTCGCGCGATGTTGGGGCGAACGAGCGACCGGCGGCGTTTTTTTTGCCGGATTCTGTGTTCGCGATTGACACAACTCTTGGAAGCAGAGACAGGGCATTCGTACGAGGCCTGAGCCGACGCCAGCGGTTTGGGTGAAATCCTGAGTCTGCGCATACCACGAGCACGAAATCCTACGAGGTTCACCGCCACCATGAAGAGCTTATCGCGATTGTCCGTACCCAGAAAACGAACGCGTCAACATCGACAAGAAGCACGCCGACGCCTGCTGCTGGAATCGATGGAAGAGCGGCAATTGTTAGCCACGCTGG
>CALBSZ010000456.1 GCA_937967665.1 uncultured Planctomycetaceae bacterium | reverse complement strand
CTCGAACGTGATCATCCACGGCAGCGGAGCACCCAGTACCGTCATCGACGCGGGCGGACTCGGCGATGGCGTCTTTCACGTTTTGTTTGGTGCCGAGTTGACGATCAACAGCGCGACCATCACGCGCGGCAGCGCGGCCTTCCGCGGCGGAGGCATTGATAACCACGGCACGCTGACGGTCACCAATAGCACTCTGAGCAACAATGGGGCCGGCAACGCCGGCGGCGGCATCTCGTCTACCGGTACGCTGAACGTGACCGACAGCACGTTTAGCAGCAACGTGGCTGGTTTCGGCGGCGGCATTTCCAACATCTCGGGCACAACAACGGTCACCAGCAGTTCCTTGTCGGGAAACGCCGCGAACTTCGGCGGCGGCATTTACAGCAACACCGATTCATCTCTTACGCAACCCACAACTATTAGCAACTCGACGATCTCCGGCAATACCGTCGGCGGTCAGGGTGGCGGCATCTTCAATGGCGGCGGCTTGACCGTCATCCGCAACAGCACGCTTACGGACAACCAGGCGCCGGCCGACAACGGCAGCGGCGTCGCCAGTCTTGGAAATACCGCCACCCGCACCGACGTGCTGTCCAGCATCATCGCCGGCAACCGGGACAGCGATGTCGATTTTGTTGCTGGCGTCACGAATTCCTTCACGTCGCTCGACCACAATCTGATCGGCACGGGCAACGCCGTCGCTGCCTTTAGCGGCGGCCATGACCAGGTGATTGGTACGACCGCTCCGGGACTCGGCCCACTGTCCAACAACGGTGGTCTGACCGAAACCCACGCCTTGCTGCCGGGCAGTCCAGCCATCGACGCGGGCGCCAATCCCGATTCGCTGACCTTCGACCAGCGCGGCATGGGTTTCGACCGCGTTGTCGATGGCGGTAGCGGCGCAATCACCGACATCGGAGCATTCGAATTCGTGCGAGCGACAATTATTGGCCGTCACATCTTCTACAACAACAGCGGATTCGATACTGGCGGACCAGTGGGTGATGATGCCGCGATCGCTACGGACAAGACGCCTCTACTTCCCGGTGGCAGCGCGATTTTCGACAACTACATGAGCGATCCCGCAGGCATCACCGGTGTGATGATCGACGTGGGCGGGCTGACTGCGGATCCGACAATCAACGATTTCGCCTTTGCGATCGGCAACGACAGCAATCTCAGCGGTTGGGGCGATGGTCCTGTGCCGACGATTCTTGACGTGCGTCACGGGGAAGGTGATCTTGGCAGTGACCGAATTGTCCTGACTTGGGATGCCGGCAGTATCGTCAACACGTGGCTGCAAGTGACCATGGTCGAAAACACCGCAATCAACTTGCCCGCAGATATCTTCTACGTCGGCAGTGCGGTCGGCGAATCGGGCGATTCCGCATCGCATGCCCTGGTGAACGCTTTCGACTTCGCCGGCGCCCGTGACAATCCGCTGGGTAGTGGAGCCGCGATCGACAATCCGTTCGACTACAACCGCGACCAACGCGTCGACGGCGCCGACCTGGCCATCGCCCGCGATAACGCAACGAACTTTGACACCGCGCTGCAATGGATCACGCCGCCGTCTCCCGCGCCCCCGCAAGCGATGTTGATCGTGCTGGAAGCGGACCGTGTCGAGTCCTTATCTCCAATGGCCTCGCAACCGGGGAGACAACAGATCGACATCAAGGACCAACCGAGTGACAGCGATCTACTCGCTTCGATCCCGTTTCCAAAGGACCATGGTCGCGTTCGTTCGCTCTGGCATCACGCCACCGCCGAGGCACTCGAACCAATCTCCGACGACTTGCTGCAGCTCCTGGCCGAAGCAACCGCATAAGCTTCTAGGGTGAGCGAAGCGGCTTATTGAAAAAGAATATTGTCGCAGGAAACGCTGGCCAAGGGTGTTGTTGCGGACGTTGGTGATCGGCCGCGCAGCCCACCATAATCCGCCAGGCCAATCCGACCGGCCGCATCGTGGATTGGATGCGACCGCACACAATTCGCACGCGGATTCAGTTGGGCTGCACTATTCGTCATACCAATCCACACGAATCGAATTCGACAAACGCAATATCGCTCAAAGCCTGACTCGCAAAACCGCTCCGCCCACCCTACGTGGAAAACGGCCTCAGGCGAGGATCTGTTTGACGACGCGGCCGTGGACGTCGGTTAAACGAAAATCGCGGCCCGCATAGCGGTAAGTAAGCCGTTCGTGATCAAGTCCCAACAGATGCAGCAAGGTCGCATGAAGGTCGTGCATGTGCACTTTGTCCACGGCCGCCCGGTACCCGTATTCGTCGGTTTCGCCAAAACTGAAACCAGGCTTCACACCGCCTCCGGCCAGCCACATCGTAAATCCAAGCGGATTGTGGTCGCGGCCCGTTTCCGCTCCAGCGCCTTTACCGCGTCCCTCATTCACCGACGTGCGGCCGAATTCGCCACCCCAGAGCACCAACGTATCGTCCAACAGCCCGCGTTGTTTCAGATCGGCCAGGAGCGCCGCGATCGGCTGGTCCACTTGAGCCGTATTGGAGCGAAGTCCTTTGAGCAGATGTCCGTGCTGATCCCAGCCGTTATTGTCGGGATCGCGATGCGTCAGCTGCACGTACCGTACGCCCGCTTCGGCAAAGCGCCGCGCGAGAATGCAGCCGCGGGCGAAGTTGTCGGTTGGCTGCTGGCCCACGCCGTAGGCGTCGAGTGTCGACTGGCTTTCGTCGGACATTTCGATGAGCGCGGGCATTTCTCGCTGCATGCGAAAGGCGAGTTCAAACGACTGAATCATTCCTTCCAGCTGCGGGTCGTCGTCACGCGTCCGCAGGTGTGCGTGATTCCGTTCGGCGAGACGTCGGAGTTGTGCTTGTTGAACATCGCGAGGAAGATACGGGTTGTTGAGGTGCCGGACGCTGGAATCAACGATCGCTCGCCCCTCGTCTCCCAACGGCGTCCCTTGATAAACAGCAGGCAAAAAGGCATTGCCGTACCCGCGCGTGCCCACCGCGCTGTGCTGCGGGCTGATCGAAATGAATCCGGGCAAGTTTTCGTTCTCGGTCCCCAGGCCGTAGGTAATCCACGAACCGACCGAAGGCCGCAACTGGACGTCTTCCCCAGTGTGCAGTCGCAAAATGGCCTGGCCGTGATCGAAGCCGTTCGTGTGCATGCCTTTCAGCACGCACAAATCATCGACGTGCCGCGACACGTGCGGAAACAGTTCCGAGACCCACAGGCCGCTGTCTCCGTGCTGCTTCCACTGGAACGGCGAGGCCAGCAGTTTGCCCAGCCGGCGGCCGATCTGCTTCTGCAAGTCGGGAATCCCGTGGGAATAATCCTTGCCCCCGTCCTGCTGCAGCTTCGGCTTGTAGTCGAACGTATCCATCTGTGAAGGACCTCCCGACATGAACAGGAAGATCACTCGTTTCGCTCGCGGCGCGAAATGGGGCGGTCGCGCGGCAAGAGGTCCGGCCGCCGCGCCAACCTGCTGCGTCAGACCAGCCAGCGCCAGGCTGCCAAAACCGCAAGCGGTATTCTGTAACATCTGGCGTCGAGACGTCTGCAGGGGATTTCGGTTCATCACAATCAGTCGACAAAAAGGAATTCGTTGCAGGTCAACAGCGTCTGGCAAAGGCAGCACCAGGCGCGCACTTCCGGACTCCAAGCCGCTTGCTTCTTGCTACTCGGTGACGGAACCTCCGCCGCCGCCAGGGACTCGATCACTCCGCGGACGAGTTGCAAGTCGCCGCTCGCTTCCGACTCCGTCGGTGCCCTTCCCAAGATGCGACGATACGCCTCCGCCAGTCGCGCCTGATCATCCGAGGCGGCGGTGAGTACCGCAGCGGCGATAAGCCTGGACTGGTCGACCACCAGCGGACTGTTCATCAGGTACAGCGCCTGTGTCGGCACGTTCGTAGTATCACGGTGCCCCGTCACCAACGCCGGGTGGGCCACGTCGAACACTTTCATCAAGTCATTTTCATGGGCTTCACGATACCGGGGCAAATAGACACTGCGGCGAAATCGCGGATCGCGATCAACTTCGTTCTCTTTTCCTTCCGTCCCCAGACGACCGGTATAAGTCAACGTGTTTCCCATTTGCTTCCGGTCCAACTGCCCGCTCGCGGCAAGCAACGCGTCGCGCAGCGATTCCGCGTCCAGGCGGCGGCGATGACGTCGCCAGAACAGCCGATTTTCAGGATCGACGTCCGCTCCGCTCTGCCGTGGCCCCGCCACTTTCGCCAGCAAGTCGGTTTGCGGTTCCGCCTCGACTGATGACAATCGATAAACGCGCGACAACACAATGCGACGAATCAACCGCTTGGTCGACCAACCTTCCGCGACAAACGTACTGGCCAGGTAATCCAGCAAATCCGGGTTGGCCGGCAACTCCCCGCGAGTGCCGAAATTGTCCGTAGTACGCACCAGTCCCGCACCCATCAAGTGATGCCAGACGCGATTGACATAAACGCGCGCGGTCAGCGGATGATCCGGCTGCGTCAACCACTCGGCCAGCTCCAGTCTGCCGCTCTGACTCTTGGAAATCTGGGGGACGTGTTGCACTCGGATCACCGCCGGATAGCCGCGCGGCACCGGCGAGCCGGGATTATCCTTGTTCCCTCGAATGAACAAGGGACAGTCTGCCGGTTTGGCTCGCTCTTCGACGCCAGCGGCATGCGCCTTGTCGGAACCAGGCAGCGCGACCTCCAAGCCCTGCGACAGCGGTCCGCCACCGCCAAAGCGTTTGCTGGACAGAGTGTTCACACTTCGAAAGATACCGGCCAGTGCGTAGTAGTCGCGCGTGCTGATGGGATCGAACTTATGGTCGTGACACCGGGCACAGCCCAGCGTGAGTCCCATGAGCGACTTGCCGATCGTATCGATCTGCTCGTCGACGATGTCCATCCGTAGTTTCTCTTTGTCGTATTCCGCTAATTCCTTCGCGCCGATCGCCAACATCCCGGTGGCGATGAGCTGATCACGCCGTTCGGCCATGTTTTCGGCCGGCAACAAATCGCCCGCGATCTGTTCCATGACGAACCGATCGAACGGCTTATCGTCGTTGAAGGCCCGGATGATGTAATCCCGATACCGCCACGCATTGTCGTACACCAGGTTCGCGCCGCCCCCCACGGAATCGGCATAGCGCACGACGTCCATCCAATGCCGGCCCCACCGTTCGCCGAAGTGAGGCGACTCCAGCAAGCGATCGACCAGCCTGGGCCACGCGTTGGAGGAACGGTCGGCCAGAAACGCCTCGGTTTCGGCCGCGGTTGGCGGCAACCCCAGCAGGTCGAACGACAAACGACGGATCAAAACAGCCCGCTCCGCATCAACCACGGGTCCGATCCCATGCTCCTCCCAGGCAGCCAGGACGAACTGGTCGATGGCCGTCGAAGGCCAGGCCGCTGCCGTGACCGGCGGCACCGGCGGATGAATCAGCGGCTGGAACGCCCAGAATTCACGAGCCGCATCGATATCGACCTGCTCCTTGACGTTAACAGGACTTCCTTCACGCGGATCCACAGCACCAGACTGAATCCAAGTCACGAAATGATCAATAACCGCCTCAGGAAGCTTCCCCTGCGGTGGCATGTTGAAACCGTCTTGCCGCAAGGCCGCAATCAGCAAACTATCTTCCACTTTACCTGGCACTACGGCAGGTCCGCTTTCGCCGCCACTGCGAATTCCCGCTCGTGAATCCAGCTGCAACTGGCCTTTCAACTTGCCCTGCGCCGCCGCGGCAGACGAATGACACCGGTAGCAATGTTTTACGAGCACCGGGCGAATGTGTTTTTCGAAATGAGCGATCGCGGCCTCATCGGCCGTAGCATCAGTAAGGAACAGGGGCACGGCCAACAGCACCGCCAGCAAAGCAAAACGTGGCTCCCGCGTCATTCGTTTTCACTCCCGCCAACCGTTATTCTAAACGCCGCGGCCCCAAAACCACGCACAGAGAAAGCAAACGTGCACCCCGCGCATTCGACTATCGCCATTCGCACCAACGTCATTCGCACCAACGTCGGAAACCGGTCTCCGTTAATCGTGCGATGGAACAACGAACTCCCATCTCGACCATGGTACCTGAGTCCCCGAAGTCGTGCAAGAAAGACGACTCACCGCAAGGCCGCGCGTCAAGAATGGAAAGGCCTTATCAAGCGGTTAGGCTGAGTCCGCAATGGCTTCGCAGCACTACTCTTCCGTGTCGAGCCGGTTCGGTATTGTCGGACTTTTCCGGGCGTGAAAGGCTCGGAGGTGCGGCGGATGGGCGAGGTCAAGTCGCAGCAAAATCGGCATGGTTGACGAGCACGCTACCGGACAAACTGGGTCGTGCATGCTCAAACAGGTAATGCGACACGAACCATTCGTCGCCCTGTCGAAATCGGAACAGTTCCGCGCAGGCCATCAAGAAGATCCGCCAACGCTGCAAGTTAGTCTTGGCCGCCTTTCGAGAAACATCCTGCTGGAAGCGGTCTAAAATGAATTCGCGATGGTGATCGAGATTGCGTAACCAGGCTTCACAAGTTCGCCAGTAGTGCAAGCCACTCACGCGCCACTGGCGGACGATGGCCAGGTCCTTGCCGAAGTGGCGGAAGAGATCTTCGGACGGCATCTGACCTCCGGTAAAGAAATGTCGTCCCATCCAATTCGCAGCTCCTTCGGTTTCGAACAAGTATGGCGAATTGCGATGAGCGAACACATGCAC
Source organism: uncultured Planctomycetaceae bacterium (assembly GCA_937967665.1). Taxonomy (GTDB): domain Bacteria; phylum Planctomycetota; class Planctomycetia; order Pirellulales; family Pirellulaceae; genus CALBSZ01. The sequence goes on along the minus strand of CALBSZ010000456.1, from coordinate 26,147 downwards.
GAACGCCTTGCCTTCTGGACTCAACCAACTGGCGACGCGCCGGAATAGCAACTCATAGTTACGCATGTGCTCGAACATTTCCACCGACAACACGCGGTCAAACTTCTCGCGCGTCGAGAAGTCGCGCATATCGGCTGTGATGACACGGATGTTATTGATTCCGGCTTCGCGAGCCCGCCGTTCAATGAACTTCCGTTGGCTGGCCGAATTCGAAACGGCCGTGATTTCGCAGTTCGGTGCATGTTGCGCGATCCATAACGTGAGCGAGCCCCAACCGCAACCGAGTTCCAGGATGCGCATGCCGTCCACGATATCCGCTCGCTGGCATGTCTTCCGCAGCATGGCTTCTTCCGCCTCGGCCAAAGTTGCCGTGGGGGAGTCGAAGAAGCACGCGCTGTATTTGAGTCTCGGCCCGAGCATCTTTTCAAAAAACTCGGCGGGCACCTCGTAGTGCTGCTGGTTCGCCGCCTCGGTGTCCACCGCCAGCGGACTGCAGCGGAGTTGTTCCGCGAATGAAGAAACGTCGGGCGAGCTTGTTTCAAGGCGTTGTGCAAGCAGTCTCCGAATTCCGATTCGGATCAGCGCGTCAGGAAAAAGGCCGGTTTCGGCGATATCAATTAAATTCATAGCTGGCTACCGTTCGACTGCGGGGGGGTTACTTCGTTGATAACATAACGCTGTGGATGAAAAGCTCACGCGTAGTCATGCGATTCTTTAAGCCGCGATATTCTAGTACGTTGACAAGGCCTTGCTCAAAGTGATGGCGACAAATGGAACTCGAATCAATCCTGCTGACCAATTTCGCCGCCGTTGCCGGTGTCGTCGTCACGTTGTGGTGCCTGAGTCTCTTGCTGCAGAACGCCAGCATTGTCGATATCTTCTGGGGCAGCGGGTTTGTGATCATAGCCTGGGTGTCGCTGTTCACAAGCGGACGCACACAGCTGACATCGTTGTTATTGACGGCGCTGGTTAGCATCTGGGGACTGCGGCTGGCCGGCTATCTGGCCTGGCGAAATATTGGAAAACCGGAAGATTATCGCTATGCGGCCATGCGCGAAAAACACGGCAAGCGATTCCCGTTCGTTAGCCTGTTTAGCGTGTTTGGACTTCAAGGTCTACTGATGTGGATCATTTCGCTCCCGCTACAAGTCGGCATCGGGCGACCCCACGAACAAGACTGGCATGCCGGAACGTTCGTCGGCGTGGCACTATGGACCGCGGGGCTGTTCTTCGAAGCTGTCGGCGACTTCCAACTGGCCCGGTTTAAGAGTGACCCGGCGAATCGCGGCCGAGTCATGAACCGAGGACTCTGGCGCTACACGCGACACCCCAACTACTTCGGCGATTTTCTCGTCTGGTGGGGATTTTACTTTATCTCCGTCGAATCCGCTTCCTGGTGGTGGACCATCGTGGGCCCGCTGCTGATGTCCTTCCTGCTGATTCGCGTCTCCGGCGTCCGCTTGCTCGAAGATTCGCTGCGCAGTCGCATTGCGGGCTACGAGGAATACCTGCGTGAAACGAGTTCCTTTTTCCCGCTGCCTCCGACACGAAAGTCGAAGCTGGAGTGACCTTCCGCGGACGGCTCACTTGGCAATCTCATGATCGCCGCTACAGCATAGGTGCGGAATTGATGCCAACAAACTCTTGAGTGACACGAGCGGCTGGGGAATGCCTGAAGAGAAGCGGATCGCCATCATTGGAACCGGAATCAGCGGCAGCCTGGCCGCGCGCCTGCTTGCCACAGAGCACGAAGTGACCGTGTTCGAGGGGAATCGGTACGCCGGTGGTCACGCCAACACGGTGGATGTCTTTGTCGATGGCCGTACCTTCGCAGTGGATACCGGCTTCATGGTCTTCAATCGGCGAACCTATCCCAACTTTTGCCGCCTGCTGGAGATGCTGGACATTGAATCGCAAGACAGCGACATGAGCTTCAGCGTCCGCTGCGAAAATACGGGGACAGAGTACCAGGGCAGTTCACTCAATGGTCTGTTCGCGCAACGCAGCAACTGCCTGCGGCCCTCCTTCTTGCGGCTGCTTTCCGATATCAGCCGCTTCAACCGTCTCGGCACGACCGCGGCGCACGATGGCTCGTTGAAAGACGGACGCAGCGTCGGAGAATTCCTGCGGCAAGGCGGATTCGGCCGCGGTTTCAGGGATCTGTATCTGGTGCCCATGGCGGCCGCGATCTGGTCGAGCAATCCACGGACGATCCTTGATTTCCCCGCAGAGTTCATGATCGGTTTCTTCGCCAATCACGGACTCATGCAACTTCGCGACCGACCTCAATGGCGAACGATCGTCGGCGGTTCGCGAAAATACGTCGCGGCACTGCTCGCACCGCTCCAAGACAACGTTCGCCTGGGTTCGCCCATCGCCAGCGTGGCTCGCACGGAAGATCAGGTAATCGTGAAGCCAGTTGAAGGCGCGGCCGAGTTTTTTGATGAAGTCGTCTTCGCCTCCCACGCCGATCAAACATTGCGAATGTTGGCGGACCCCACCCGTGAGGAGCGGGAAATCCTGGAGGCCTTCCCGTACGCGCCGAACGAAGCGGTGCTGCACACCGATCCGAAACTCTTGCCAAAGCGTCGCCGCGCCTGGGCCAGTTGGAATTACCGAGTCGCCGCGGGGCAGCAACACAACGCTTCGGTCACGTACGATCTCAGCCGGCTTCAAAATCATGACTCGGCAGTTCCGATCCTGCTGACTTTGAATCCGACGGAAGAGATCGACGAGAAAAGAATCCTGCGAACGTTTTCGTACCATCACCCTGCATATTCGGATCGATCGATCGCCGCCCAGCAGCGGTTCCAGGAGATCAGCGGAAGGAATAGAATTCACTTCTGCGGCGCTTACTGGGGCTACGGCTTCCATGAAGACGGCGTTAACAGTGCCCTGGCGGTCGCTCAACATTTTGGAATTGACCTAAGCGCATGTTCAGCTGCATCTATGAAGGAACGGTCTCGCATCGCCGTCGCGAGCCCGTAGATCACCGTTTCCAGTATCGGCTGTTCATGGTCTACCTGGACCTGGACGAGCTGCCGTCGCTGGTCGGCCGCAGCGGGATGTTCGCGGGCAATCGCCGTGCTTCCCGCTCGTTCTTGAGGTCCGACCATCTGTTCGACAATTCCGTGCCACTAGCCGACGAAGTGCGGGAGATGATCCGCCAACGGACCGGAGAAACCGCGAAGGGACCGATCCGGCTCCTCACGCAACTGCGCTACTTTGGTTACTTCATGAGCCCGTTAAATCTTTTCTATCTATTCGACAGGCATGATCAGCGGGTCGAATACATTGTGGCCGAGGTCAACAACACACCCTGGAACGAGCGGCATTGTTACGTCTTGTGGGATGGAAATGGCGAACGGAAATCGCAAACCATGCGGTTTGCCCATCCGAAGGATTTTCATGTCTCGCCGTTCATGAGCATGGACATGAACTACCAGTGGAAAGTAACTACTCCGGGCGAGCACCTGCATGTGCAGCTCGCCAACACGCGCGACTCCAAACGGCTGTTCGACGCGACCTTGACCCTGCACCGACGCGAACTGAATCGGAATCAGCTGCGGCGGATGACCCTGCAATTTCCTGTTATGACCGCACAGATCAGCGCGGCAATCTATTTCCAAGCACTCCAACTCTGGTGGAAAAAATGCCCCTTTTACGTACATCCGAAAACTCGGATCAACTCACCCTCCCCTGCCCCGCCATCACCGATCTTGACCGAGACGAACACGGTGGCGCCGCGCTGAGCGGCACGTGGCGGCGGGCCCTGGATGCGAATTGCCTGTTTCGACAAGCCGTCCTGAAACGACTCAACGCCATGCACTCCGGACGCCTCACGCTCGTCGATGGCAGCGGCGCGTACGAGTTTGGTGAAACAGGCACGACTTCCGGTTCCTCGCGGCCCGCCTCCGACCCTGCGAATTCATTGGCAGCCACACTGCAGGTGCATCATCGGCGTTTCTACCGCCAGGTCGCGCTGGGCGGCGGGCTCGGCGCGGCCGAATCGTATCTTCGCGGTGACTGGGATGCACCCGATTTGACAAAAACCATGCGTCTCCTGGCCCGCAATATGGACGTACTGGAAGAGATGGAACACGGCGCGGCGCGGTTGCTGCGTCCGCTGCGAACAGCCGCGAACTGGCTGCGCCGCAATACCCGCTCGGGCAGCAAACGTAATATCGCGGCCCACTACGATCTGAGTAACGACTTTTTCAAGCTGCTGCTGGACCCCACGATGACGTATTCCAGCGGCGTCTTTCCCCATGAAGCGGCAACGCTGGAAGAGGCGTCGATCGAAAAGTACGATCGTATCTGCCGCAAGCTGCAACTGACACCGCAGGATCATGTCCTGGAGATCGGTACGGGGTGGGGTGGCTTTACTGAACATGCCGTAAAGAACTACGGCTGCCGCGTGACCACGACGACCATTTCAGACGAACAGCACGACTACGCGGCACGGCGTTTTCGGGAATCCGGAGTGACAGAACGCGTCACGCTGCTCAAGGACGACTATCGCGATCTCCAGGGACAGTTCGATAGGGTCGTCTCGATCGAAATGATTGAAGCCGTGGGCGAAGCGTTCCTGCCCAGCTACTTCGCCAAGTGTTCCGATCTCTTGAACCCGCAGGGAATAATGTGTTTGCAGGCGATCACCATTCCCGATCATCGATACGATGCTTATCGCAAATCAGTGGACTTCATTCAACGCTACATTTTTCCGGGGGGGTTTCTTCCCAGTATCGGGGCCATCGCCACTTGCCTGGGCCAGGTTACCGATTTCCGGCTGTTTCATAGCGAAGACTTCGGGCCCCATTACGCCACGACCCTGGCTCACTGGCGCCGCAACTTCTGGGAGCAGATTTCGAAGGTGAAGTCGCTTGGTTTTGACGAGCGCTTCATCCGCACCTGGCACTACTACCTCTGCTATTGCGAAGCCGGCTTTCACGAGCGCCAGATCGGCGTGTCGCAGCTGGTGCTGACGAAACCAGGTTGCCGCCGCGGTCCCCTGCTGATCGCCTAAGAAACATATCCAATCACGGCGGTCGATACCTTGCGTAAACCGCACCGTCATTTCATGCGGGATTGAGAGCCAGAAGTCTCTTCTTGGGGGCCACTCGCTTACGGCTGGCACTGGAATCCTCGTGCCCAGCGCAGCGGTGCTCGTGCTCGTGCTCGTGCTCAGCGCAGCCGTACTCGTGCTCGAATTGGCCAGCGATAACAGACAAAGGCGCTGAGCAAAGCAACATTCATGTCGGCATGGCTAATTCAGCGCTGAGTAGGAGTACGAGTACGATTACTAGCACGAGCACGAGCACGGGTACGAGCACGAGTACGAGCACGAGTACGAGTAGGCGTTCGAGCACGAGTACCAGCACGAGTACGACCGAAAGGCGTTAGTCCGCGCGATGCTGCTTCGCGATCGCGCGGCGCAGGGTTTGGGCGAATCCTTCCAAGTGCTGCATGTTGTCGCAGAATGCGGAATACTTCATCTGCTGACGGAGCGCTTCCGTAAGCGCGTAGCCACCCACGACGAATGCGATGTCCTGGCCGAATTCGTCGTACAGCGCGCCATAGCCCTCCAAGAACGCCGCCTCGTCCGCAATGTACGAGCAACTAAGCCAGAAAAGCTTCGGCTGCTGGTCTTGCAAGGCCGCGCGGACGGTATCGAAGGGAAGGTTATCGCCGAGCGACGTGGCGTTCCACTTGCCGTCTCGCAAGACCAGTTCCGCCATGGCCGTTCCCAGACTGTATTGGTCGCCGGAAGCCGCGCAGCCGATCGCCACCGGGGCGGACGCCTTGGGCGGTGGCAAGGTCGCACGCAGTTCGTGAACCACACGCAACGTGATCTCGCAACCACGCCGCTCCTGGTAGACCTCCGCGGAACCACACGACCAGCGTTCGCCAATCTCACGAAAAGCGGCCGCGAACAACTCGTCGCAAATCACGCTCAGACTGTGCTCCGCCAGGTACAGGTCGAAGACAATCTGGCGGCAAGCACCCTCGTCACCACCAATCAACGCTTCGACTAATTGCACACGCGCCCGGTCGACAACACGCGTGGTTTGGCCGCTTGTCGGCGGTAAACCCAAGGCCTCGGGATGCACGATCTGGTGCTTGCCGCTGCGCAGGAATTCGATCGCGTCCGCAATCGCGATGCGCCGATGACCACCCGCCGTGTACTGCGTCGGGATCACCCCCTTGTCGCACCAGCGCTTGATCGACGATTCGCTGACGTCGATGGCCCGGCCCAGCTGTTTCGGTGTAATCAAGTCCCGCATGAAAAACCACTTGAATGTTGTGAACGATTTTCTTGATTCTATCGCTCTTGGACTGGCTTGTCAGGGCACATCGGCAGCGGCCTCGACTGGCATCCGCTTCGACCGGCAGTGGCGTTAGCAGAATTCCTGCTTCAGGCGTTCCGCCTGCGATTGGATGGCTTCGATTTGGCCAGACGATTTGCGTTCCAGGTTGCGAAGCTGTAGCGACATCCGGGAGTTATCGGCGAGCCGCTCGCGATGCCGATGCAAGAAGTCCCAGTAGAGCGTGGTGAACGGGCAGGCCTCCTCTCCCGTCGCCTGGTCTGGGCGAAAGCGGCAACCATCACAGTAGTTGCTCATCCGCTGAATGTACTTGCCGGTTGCCGCGTAGGGTTTGGAGGCCATTACGCCGCCATCGGCAAATTGCGACATTCCCAGGCTATTGGGCAGTTCGACCCATTCGACGGCATCCACGTAAACCGCCAGGTACCACTCGTGCACCGCCTTGGGGTTCACTCCCAGAAGCAACGAGAACAGTCCGGTGACCATGAGTCTCTGGATATGATGGGCGTAACCCAGATCCAGGGTCTGGCCGATCGCTTGCCGCAAGCAATGCATGTCCGTGTCGCCTGTCCAGTAGAATTCCGGCAGAGGCGCATTGGCGTCGAGAGCATTGCGGTCGAGGTATTCGGGCATGTACATCCAGTAAATGCCGCGAACGTACTCGCGCCACCCCAGAATCTGTCGGATGAAACCTTCTACGGCGTTCAAGGGCGCGCTGCCGGCCAGGTACGCGGCCTGCGCGGAACCAATCACGTCCCGAGGGTCGAGCAGTTTCAAGTTCAGCGCCGCGGCAATGCGCGAATGATAAAGGTAGGGTTCATCGGTCCACATGGCATCTTGATACTGGCCGAAGTGCGGCAATCGATGTTGCACGAAGTCGTCCAGCGCCTGTTTGGCCTGCCTGGCCGTCACTGGCCAATCGAACGAATCGAGTTTTCCGGGATGATCACCGAATCTCCTTTCGACCAGCTCCAGCACGGCCTTCGTCGTCGCGTCGCGGCGGAACTTCCTGGGTGGCGGCAGGTCGTCGGGACCGGACTTGGAAAACGAACCGCGATTCTCGCTATCGTAATTCCACTTGCCGCCAACCGGCTTGCCTTTTTCCATCAGCACGTCCATGCGGCGGCGCATTTCGCGATAAAAATACTCCAATCGCAGTTGCTTGCGGCCCCGCGCGTGCTGGGCGAATTCTTCGTGGCTGCAGAGGAAATGGCGGTCGGAGCGGAGGTCGCAGTCGATATCGAGTTCCTCAGCGGTCGTTTCCAGGTCCGCTTTCAACCGCCACTCTCCGGGTTCAACGACCACGATCTTGCGAGGGCGATGCTTCCGCACGGCCGCGCGGAGTTCACTTGCAATATCGCCCTGATTGCCGCGATCGTCCAGCTGCCGGTAGTGCACTTCGATGCCGCGTTTTTGCAGCGCCGCGCGGAAGTGCCTCATCGCGGAGAGGAACAAGGCGATCCGCGCCTGATGCGACCAGACGTGCGTGGCTTCGCCCGCAACCTCGGCCATCAAAACCGCGTCCTGCGACCGATCGAAATCGTCGAAAGCCGCCGAATCCGGATTCAGCTGATCGCCCAAGACGACCACGAGTTTTCGCATGGTTTACCTAACTAACAGTACGCTGGCTACATCGCCAGACTGATCAGCGCCGCAACACGTATCGAGCCAGCGGCTGGGGGTTAAACAGAATCGTGCCAATATTCGTCACGCCAGTGCGAAACCGGACAAAGCGACCAACTCCGAGACAGTAGGCAGCAGTGTTCGTTCGGACAAGGGGCACCAGTGGATGCTGGCCCAACCTGGCGGCCGCGCGAGACTACCGTTCCCTCGCAGACGAGGGACGTCGGGCTTGCAGGGGAGGTGCGTCCTGGGCCGGTTCGGTCGTTTCCCGGTACAGCCCGGGATCATCGGTACCATCGCCGTCCCAATCGCCGACGACCGGTTGGTCCGCGGCGGCTCCGAGTTCAAAGACACGATCGTGGGCGTCCATCTCGCGGTTGCCGTTGAAATCCAGGATCCACAAACCGGCACGATAGATGCCGATATTATCGATCCCATCTCCGTCGAAATCACCGACGACGGGAACGTCACCGGCTTTTCCATAAGAGACCACCGCGTCGCCGGCGGAATGACGGCCGTCGCCGTTGCTATCGAGCATCCATTTTCCGTCGCGGAAGATTCCGATGGCGTTAATGCCGTCGCCGTTCCAGTCGCCCGAAACGGGAATGTCACGTCCGTGACCGTAGTGGAAGACATGGTCGATCAGATCGGCACGCGTTTTTCCAGCCTCGCTGGCCTTCAGATACCGGTACCCGTCGGTCGCCTCGTACTCCTTGGGTGGAATATTCTTGGGGCGAATCCTGGAAGTGTTGAACGGATCGGGCAAGCCGGGTTCGGCCTCGATCGCGCGGGGGTCGCCGGCCCAGGCGGGGCCGAAGATGCCGATATCGTCTTTGCCGTCGCCGTCCCAATCGCCAGTCACCGGCAGGTCGGATTCGCTGCCGAGCTTAGCCCAGATATCACCGTCATCAAAGACACCGTTCCCGTTGACGTCGATGAACCATTCACCTCGATAGTAGATGGCGATTTCGGAGATCCCGTCGCCATTGAAGTCGCCAGCCACCGCGATCCCGCCGCGGATTCGCAATCGATCCTCGGCATGCAGTTCATGCGTTTCGGCATAGGGCTGGTAGGTGTACAGCTGCCAATGGCCGTACGACGTCTGAGTTGACGACCACTGCGACTGCTCCAAATACGTGGTAAAGCTCATCGCCGCTTCGTCGATCGAAACGAATTCTGTCGTGCCGCGCGGAGCGCCGCTGTTGATCACGCTCAAGTGCCAGGTGAAGTCGTGATACCCGCCGCCGCCGTCGATCGACAGGGGATTCCTCTGCGGCAGGATCACCACCGGCGGCGGGGCGTTTGGCGTGTTCACCGGGTTGGGCGCGGTCTGCGGCACGACCGGCGGGTTTTGCGGTGGCGGAGGCGGTAGCACCGGACGCTCGGGTTCAACCAGCACTTCGCTGAAGTTGTTCGACACCGAGTGCTCCCCGACAGACAAGGAAATTCGCAGGATGGCGTCGTTCTGCGGGTTCGCTACAAGATTCGCCAGCAGCAGCGGGCTGATCTGCGAATTGGCGTTGACCGCAAACCCGCGCGTCTGCCCATTGATATTCCCCGGCGTGTCCAGGCTGTCCACGAAGTCCGCCGGCTGCAATTCGTATACCGAGTAACTGGTGCTGGGTAAACCCGTGAATTCGTAATAGCCATTTTCGTCGGTCACGACGCGCACGAATTCACCGTCATAGATTCCAGGCAACGGCAAGCTGGTGGGTACCGGCGAGGAATCGAATCCAAAACGAAGTTCCAGCGTTACGCCGGCCAACGGTTTGTCGTCCGACGTTTTGAGGCCGTCACGTATTTCGAAGATATTTGCGGGCAGCGATCCGTCGGGAGTGACGATCGTCGGTCCGTCCTGAAAGACGTAGCCGGAAATGGTGGACGGTGGGATTTCGCAAAAGTCATAATCGACCAGGTGCTGGTTGCTGCCCACATCAATAGTTGAGATCAAATTTTGGACCGAGGCATCACCGCCATGCGATCCGGAAGTCTGGTGTCCGCCAAAGTACCCGGCAGGCTGATGCTCGCGAACCGCGTATTCACCTGGCCGCAAATCGTCGAACCGGTACCGTCCGTCGCGATCGGTCGTGGTCGATTTCACAAACTTGCCGTCCGCGTCCAGCAGATCGACTCGCACTCCCGACAGTTTCAGTTCCCCTTCATCCAGTTCGCAGTCATCGTCCGTATCCGAGAAGACAATACCGGTAATGCTGCCCGGCAGCAGTTCACCGAAGTTGTACTCCACACCGTGTTTGGCCGGCGTCATGGCGTTCGCCGTCAGGTCAATCTCCGCCAGCTGATCGTTGGCCGGCCTGCTACCGCTGGGCGTGCCATTCACTTTTCCCGGCGTATCCAGGCCGTCGAGCCAACCGGCTGGCTGCGTTTCGACGACCCGATAGCGTCCCGGCGTTAATCCGTCGAAGCGATAAAAGCCGTTAGCTCCAGAAGTCGTCGTCGCGACCGGCCCCGTGCCGTCATACAGCGTCAAGATCGCGTTGCCGATGCCATCTTCATTCGCTTCCCGTTGGCCGTCGTTGTCGACATCGTGATACACATAACCACTGATGCTACCGAGGTGCTCGCAGAAGTTGTAGTCACGCAGGTGTGTCGATCCGCCATTGACGCGAATCCCCGAAATCACGTTAGCCTGGCTGGCGTCCCCCGATCCTTCCAGACCGCGCTGGTCACGACCGACATGCTGCCCGGCGTGGAAATAGTCCGCCGGCTGTTCCTCGACCACCGTATAGCTGCCGGGCGCAAGATCCGTAAAGCGGTAGCGGCCATTCACGTCGGTGGTGGCCGTTCGCGTGTTGCCGTTTTGATCGACGATCCGGACCGTGACGCCCGCGATGGCCGGTTCACCCGCATCGAAGTCGCAATCGCCGTCGGTATCCGCGTAGACAAACCCTTCGAGACTCCCCAGCCGTTCGCCGAAGTTGTAGTTGATCCCATGCATTGCCGCCGCCGTCGGATCAGTCGCCGTCAGCGCTACCGCGCGCAATTCATCGGCGGTCGTGTTGGCGGTCCCCACGGTCACGCCGTTCACCGTGCCGGGTGTGTCTTTGCCATCGATCCAGCGCGTCGGATGGACTTCCAGGATCCGATAGATTCCGGGAGCGAGATCGGTAAACTCGTAGTAGCCATCGGCATCGGTCACCGCGATGCGGGGATTGCCTTGACCGTCAACCACCGGCGTCCCGTCCTCGTGATGCAGGCGAATCGTTACGCCGGCGATCGCTTCTTCCCCTTGTGCCGGCTCGCGGCGACCATCGTCATCTCGGTCGTGATACACGTAGCCGCTGAGACTGCCGAGTGTTTCGCAGAAGTTAAGATCGGAAACGCTGATGCGATTTCCGTCGATCTGAATGCCGCGAATGACATTGTCGTGGGGCTGGCTGTCAGCGTAGTTCTCGCCGCCGCTGAAGTATTCGTTTGGCTGCGTTTCCGTAACGGCGTACGTGCCGGGTGGTAGATCGTCAAAGCCATAATGTCCTTGCTGGTCGGTCACGGTCGTCCAGGCGTTGCCGTCTTGATCGGTAAGCGTCACGAGCACTCCGGCAATCGGCATTTCGCCAGCGTCAAATTCGCAATCGCCGTCGGAGTCGGCATGCACATATCCTTCGATCCGTCCCAGCCGTTCGCCAAAGTTATACTGCACGCCGTGCAGCGCCGCACCCGACACGTCGGAGATATCGACGGCTTGGAACTGGTCGTTTGCAGTCGAGGTGCCCACGGTTTGGCTGCCAACGCGACCGACCGTTTCGCGACCGTCAATCCAGCTGCCGGGCTGTTCTTCCACAATGCGATAGACTCCCGGCTGCAGGTCGGTAAAGTGATAAAAACCGGCGTCATCGGTAATGGCGATGAGTGGCTGGCCGCTGCGGTCGGTCACCACATGCCCCTGTTCATCCAGGAGCCGGATCTTTATGCCGGAAATCGCTTCCTCGCCACCGGCCGGTTCGCGCAGACCATCGTTGTCGCGGTCGTGATAGACGAACCCGCTCAGGCTGCCGTAGGCTTCGCAGTAGTTGTATCCTGTCAGGCGGACATGGCCGCCGCCGATCTGGATGCCGGTAATGATATTGCGTCCGGAGGCGTCGCCGGTCCCGGTACCAACGTGTTGGTCCCCGTGAAAGTAGGCGGTCGGCTGCACTTGCCGGACGGAGTACGTACCCACCTGCAGGTCGCCGAACGAATAGGAACCGGCGGCGTCCGTTTGTGTCGTGGCGATGACAGTTCCCTGAGCGTTGAGCAACTCCATCGTGACGCCCGCAATCGGCGTCTCGTCCTGGTCCAGGACGCAATCGCCGTCGCGGTCCGCGTGGACAACGCCGCTGATACTGCCCAGTCGTTCGCCGAAGTTGTAGTTGACGCCGTTCAGCGCCGCGGATTCGGCGTCCGACATGTCGATCTCGCCAAACTGGTCGTTTGTCGATGCGCTTCCCACGGTCGTGCCGTTCACTCGCCCGACCGTCTCGCGACCGTCAATCCAATTGGACGGATGGACCTCCACGATGCGGTAAACACCGGGGGCAAGATCCTTGAATTGATAGAAACCCGCGGCGTCGGTACGTGCGGCGAGGGGCTGGCCGTCGCGGCCGGTGACCACGGCGCCTTGAGCGTCAAGCAGGCGAATGAGCACACCGGATATGGCTTCTTCGCCGCTGCCCGGTTCGCGGAGTCCATCGTTGTCGCGATCGTGGTAGACGTAGCCGCTGAGACTGCCGAGTTCCTCGCAGTAGTTGTAGCCCGACAGGTGAATATCGCCTTCGCCGATGCGAATGCCGGAAATCTGATTGTGTCCCGAGGCGTCGCCGGTGCCAGTGCCCACCACCTGGTTGCCGTTGAAATGCGATGCCGGCTGCAACTGCCGCACGGTGTACGTGCCGACGTACAGGTCGCCAAAGAAATAGGCTCCGTCGGCATTCGTCACGGCCGTGGCGATCACGCTCCCCTGGTCGTCCAACAACTGCATGGTTACGCCGGCAAGCGGAGCTTCCCCGGTGTCGAACACGCAGTCCCCGTCGGCGTCCGAGTAGACAAAGCCGGTGAGGCTACCGAGTCGCTCGCCGAAATCGTAGTCGACCCCGACATCCTCAGATCGCAGTTCAATCCGCGAAAGCACGTCGTTGCCTGCAAGTTGCCCGCCCGTCAACGTCTGGCCCAGCCGCGAGACGACTCCGACCCGATCGACGCCATCGATCCACGCGGCCGGATGTACTTCACGGATCGTATAGAGTCCCGGATCGAGGTCAGTGAACTCGTAGGCACCGTCGCTGTTGGTAATATCAAATCCGACCAGTTGCCCCTGATCGTCCAGCAGTTCAACGCGCACGCCGCCGATCCCTTCTTCGCCGGGATTGCGCTGCCCGTTATTGTTGCGGTCGTGATACACGTGGCCGCTCACTTGCGCCGGCCGCGCCTCCGCGAAATCCTGGTTCACGGCGTGATGGGCGCCCAGGGGTATCTTAATCTCGGACAGCGTATTGGTAGCCAGCGCAACGCCCGTCGGTTTGCCGCCCGGTTGCACGTCGCCCGGAACGGCACCGACGCTGATCGCGTAGTCCGCCGGTTGCGTTTCAACCACCCGGTACGTGCCTGGCCGCAACCCCAAGTCTTCACCAAACAGGTATTCGCCATCTTGATTGGTTGTCGTGGAGTGGCCGGTTGCCGTGTATTGTCCGGTTTCGTTCTGTTGAAACAATGTCAGCGTCACGTTCGGAATTCCCAACTCGCTGTCGTCCAGGTCCTGCCGCAGGTCGCGGTTGCGGTCATGAAACACTGTTCCTGAAATGGAAACCGGCAGCGGCTGTTGCTGGAAATTGTTCACGGCCGCGTCCGTCCGGTCCGCCTTCTGATTATGGTTGTCGGGCGGCAGGTCCAGTCCCGTACCGGCAAGTAGCGGGTCATAGTGATTGATGAACTCTGTGACGCCGTTCACATCATGATAAAAGGGCGCGGAGAAAAACGTCACGAACTTTGACGCTTCGAATTCGGCTCCCGAAGCAATGGGATCATCGCTACGAACCTCGACTTCATCCACGTCAATCTTGAAAACCAGCTTGTCGCCGGCCGCAAAGTCCTGCAGGGAAATGTCAAGCATGGTCCCGCCATCGCGCACCGTGACGGCGACGTCGGCGGCTGTCACACCGATGCTATTCACAGTATCAATCGTGAACGGCATAAACTTGTCCACGCCTCGTCCACCCGCCGCGACGTCGAAGTACATGTCGCCTTGCGTCAGCGTCGGGTCATCGACCAGTCCGGTGACTTCGCCGTCCCGATTGCCATTGATGACCACGCGATCGAGAGTCGTGCCGGTCGCGCCGCCGATAAACGTGATTTCAAACGTGTCACCATGCTCGTCCGAACCGAAATCTTCCTCGGTATATGCCGCGCCGACGAAGACGGGATCGGCGTTCAGCATCCGCCGCTCTTCCATGGCTTCGAAGCGACATTTACGAACCACTTCGTTGTCGGGCAGTCGTCGGCTGCTGGCCGCCGCACGACGCTCACGCTTCCGCCAGATCTGTAATCGTTGGAAAAGTCCCACGCGCTTGCCTCCATGCAATGCTGATTTCTAATGCGAACGATTGCCGTTCGCGTTCTCTGTTTGACACTACTTGATGCGAAAAGAATTAGCGGACGTAACGAACTCGACACTCCAGATGCGCACCGTCGTGTCAAAACTGCCGGACGCAATTAGATTCCCGTTGCACGATACGGCCGCCACCGACCCTGTATGGCCGGTCAAGCGCGTCAATTCGGTCCGGCTTTCCAAGTCCCACCATCGCACATGGTTGTCGCTGCCGCCGCAAATCAGATGGCCGGGGGCAATAAAGCAGATCGAGAACACTTTCTCGCGTCCGCAGTCGAGCGCGAAACCCGCATCAACATCGCCCGTCGAGGCCACGTAAATCGTTCGGTCCTCACTCGCGGAAACAATCTGCCGTGCGTCTGGCGAAAACGCGAGAGCGCGAATCCGCTGCCGGTGGGGATGATAGTCGACAGACGTCACGTCCTCGCCCAACTGCCACACGCGAACCTTGCCGCTGCGTCCCCCTGCCGCAACCTGCGTGCTGCTGGGCGAAAACGCCAGCGCCCGCATGTCCTGGCAGGGACACGCCAGTTCGTATTGCAAGACACCGCGAGTGACATCGTAAACCCGCAACTTGGCGTCGAAACCGACCGCTGCCAGCAAACGCCCGTCGTGACTGAAGGCCACCTGGCTGATCGCCTGCGGATGAATTGCCAGGACGGTCGGTTCGCTCCCCTGACGCTGATCCCACAACAGCAGACGCCGGTCATTTCCCGCCGTGGCCAGCAATCGGCCATCAGGAGAAAAGGCAACCGTGCGTACCCAGTCCGTATGGCTCTCCAAACAAGTCACCACGGCCATGCGTTCCAGGTCCCAAATACGAACAAGGTGGTCGTCACCCGCCACAGCCAACAGCTTGCCCTGCGGGTGCAGGCAGACCGCCGTGATTACGGGAGGCTGGCCGGCGGGGTCCAACGGCCGTAACTGGATCACGAATCCCTGCCCCGTTTCGCGAACGGTCTGGGCTGTAAGCACTCCGGCGAAAGCGACGCTAGCGAGCAAACAAGTCGCCGCCATGATTCTCGGTTTCATAGTGGATACTCAAATGAAAGGATTTGACTCAGGCGGGCGGAATGGTACCGATCCCATCAAACTCTGTATCGGTCTAACGCGTGCAATCGCCACAGGCGAACCATCCGCACTATTCCGAGCAGACGGTCAGTCAAGCCGCTTGAGTAACGGTTGTAGCGGTCAGGAAAGCTGTGCCGCCGAAAGAAGATGAGCAAGCTGCGAATTCCAGTAGAGACGCGCTGGCGCGCCAAGTAGTTGCGTTTTAGGTCTGATCGCAATCCACGTTTACATCGCCTGCCTGGTGTTTCCAGCGACTTGGAAAACTTTGACGATTGTAGGGATTTTATTGATTTCGCCAACTCTTCGGCCGATATAGAGACAACCCAGTCTTTGGAATGTCGCTCTTGGCGTGAAAGGATACATGATGCGATACTGTTTTCTCACTTTGGCAAGCGCCGCAATGCTTACCGTGGCCAGTGGCTGCTGCGGCCTGAACTACGGCTGCTGTGGCGGTGGTTTGGGCATTGGACCATGCGGCTCAGCTATCGGTTGTGCCGATTCAGGGATGGCCTGCGCGGACGGTTGCGACGACGCAGCCTGTGCCGACGACGGATGTGCTAGCGGCGGCTGCGGCAGTTGCTGGAGCGGTTATTGCACAGGGACTCCACTGACGCGGATGAACACCATGCTGGGTTGCGGCGCCGGTTGCGGCGGGATTTACTGGGGCGAATGGCAGGCAGATCCACCCGATTGCTCGGATCCCTGCGACTGCCACGGAAACTACATCGGCGGCGCCTGCCCCCGTAGCATCGGCGGCCCCTGGAGTCTCCTCGGCAGCCTGCGGCAATTGTGGGGCTACAGGTATGGTGGAGGTTGCTGCGAAACGGGTTGCGCCGATTGCTGCGGCAACGGCAGTGTGATTCACGGCGACATCATCGACGGTGAAATCATCGACGGCAACATCATCGACGGTGAAATCATCGAAGGGGACGTCATCTACGAACAGCCCGAGGAAGCCACGCCCATGGCTCCGACCGTGCCGCAAGAGGTATCGGAAGAGGGCCCGACCGCGACACGCACGATCAGAAAGAGCTATTCGCAACACAACACGGCGGAGCGGATCCAACGAAAGCTGGCGGCACACAGGGCGAGCCGATAGGAACGGTTCGGTAAAGAGCGTCGGTAAAGGGGTCGGGAGTCAATTGCCGGAACGGCCCTTCGGGTGCTTCGCACAATTGACTCCCGACCCCTTTACCCTTGACAGAACCTAGTGAAACCACTCAACTCCCCAGTAGAAACCGTGCAGCAGGAAGGCGCCGTGCGAATCAATACTGCGTACTTCATTCAGATTCGCAAAGGAATTGGGAATCTGATCGCCTGGCAGCGCGACTCCTGCCAGCCCCAGGACACGGTACTGGGCGGTCATTGCCAGACATGGAGTGATCCGGTAGTCCATTCCCAGTCTCAGTTCACCAAGTCCGGCGACATCGGTCTTCGTAGAACGGATATCAAACTCCTGGCCGGCGTACGGCCCCACATTCACGATCGACGTGCAACCGCAGCCTTCGATCAGCGAATGGTGAGAAATCTGGTTGCCGTACAGCCCTAACTTGGCATCGAAGTTTAAAGACCAGCGACAGCTGATCTGATAATCCCCCACGCAGCCGAACTGCACGCCGATCAATTCATTTTCGATATCGATCGTATAGAACGCTTCATCGACGGAGTCGCCGAATGTCGTGTTGGTATCGTCCGTGTCAAATGCCAGGAACTCTTCAGCGACCAGGTAGCGCAGGCCCAGCACGGTGTTGAAGTTCCAGCCGCAGCCGCAGGAACGGCTTCAGCAGGAAGGCCACGCCCATTCACGAACACCACCAAGCGCTGCATCGAGTTCCAGGTTGCTGACCTGGAAGTCGTGGCGTACCCGATGCATCTCGGCATCGTCAAAGAACAGGTCAATCGGCACACTGCTCACGCCATCGGTCGCGTCAATTTCGCTGAAGTCCAGCGGCGAATCCAACGTCCCCGACACCTGGTTCCAATAGGCATAGGCCGATTGCAGCCCGGGATCGTACGACCACCAGACGACTTCGACCGCGCGCGTCCCGCAGTCGACGACGCGTCCCAAACGCACCTCGTAACCAGCGTTCCAGTCGATATCCACATCGCGCGTGCTGAGTATCGTTTGCGACGCCGCGTTGCTGTCGACACTCATCCGCACGTACTTCCCACTGTCCCGCGTCAGCAGCAAGCCGCCGCCGCCCGCGTACCAGTTGTAACCCGGGCCACAGGACGGCAGACCGTTTCCGCACGTCGAGTTCATCGGCCAGTTCCCGCCGGGACCCCAGTGGGAGCCACATGCGGGCGTACCGCAAGATGTGCCATACTGCTCCGGCCACATTCCCTGCGTGCCGGGACTGGACAGGTCATCCCACAGCAGTTCGTTGACGTAGTGCCGTACGGACGACCCGTACGCCGGCTGGGCGTTGACTCCACCCACAACCGTGTTGGCCTGATGTTGCCACGGGTCCGAGGCGGCCACGGCACTGTAGCGAGATGGCAGCGGCCAAACAGGCTGCTGCATCACCATCTGCTGCCCGCCGTTCTGCGCGACGGGTTGCTGCACTGGCGGAATGAACTGCTGGCTGAAGTAGCGGTTCGCTGCTGCACCTCCGACAGGATAAGCCGCGCTGATCGCCGGTGTTCCCAGGCCGGCAGGGTGGCCGGCAGGGTTCGCAAGAGCCGGACGGGGTGCGGCGTGAGGCGACGCCGGAATCGCCGCATGGTTCGGGTTCGGATACGCATGCGTCGGGTAGGAGTATGCCGGCGGGTAGGGGTAAGACGACGGAACGTACTCCGGCACCGCGGCCGGATAGGCCGTCTGCGTGTTCGGGTAGACCGCGGCCGAGGCAGAGCGGTTGGCCGCCGGTGTGCCGGGCGGCGACGTCTGCGGTCCAGCCGCGCCAGGTGGGAGCAGCGTCGCTGCCGAAAACATCTGTCCGCGGGCCTCCAGGCTTGCTGCCAACGTGCCTGCCGCGACGACAACGATAATGATTGAGTCTCGCAACTTCATGGTGCCTAATCTGCCAAAACGTCAAGATCCACAGTCAAACTGAGCGTGTTGCAACGAAAGGACTTTAACCCCGCACAGACGCCGGCACTCGTGTCTTGCCACGGCGCCGCGCAGGTTTGCCGACCGCCGCCCGAGTGCGCATTTTTCGAGGACACTGTTTCCATCGACGGTTACGATTCCGCCACCACGCTAAAACTGAGTTACAAAGCGCAAGAGCGATACAAACCGATTTGGCAATCGTTATAACCGCTACAACATGAAACCAACCGCGCGAGTGCAAACATCGTTGCGGCAGGTGCGTGTGACTCGCGCTAACGAGCGGTCCAACCGCCGTCGACCGTTAACAAACTGCCGGTCATGTAGCTGGCGGCGTCGCTGGCCAGCAGGATGGCGGCCCCTTGAATCTCTTTCATCTCCCCCCAACGTTCCAGCGCGACAGCGCCGACGATGAATTTCTTGGTCTGTTCGTCCTCGGCAATCGGAATGTTCATCGGCGTCAGAAAGGGACCGGGACAAATGGCATTCACCATAATGTTGAAGGGAGCCAGTTCGAGTCCCAGGGCACGAGTCATCTGCACGACGGCGCCCTTGCTGGTCGCATAGGGCGTTCGGTTTGAAAGCCCGACCACACCCAGCGTGCTGGCCATATTGATAATGCGCCCATACTTGCGTTGTTTCATATGCGGGACCACGGCGCGCGTGGCCAGCCAGATCCCGTTCACGTTCACGTCCTGGACCGCCTTGAATTCGTCGTAACTCAGTTCGTCGATCGGGCCGCGAATGTTGATGCCCGCGTTGTTGATCAGGATGTCAATCCGCCCGAATTGATCCAAGGCGCGCTGCGTCATGGCCTGCAAGTCACTGTCCGACGTGACGTCGGCGGCCATGCCGATCGCGCGCTGTCCAAAACCGGCCGCAATCTGCTTGGCGACCGCGTGCGCTTCCTCTTCATGGCGACTCGTCACCAGCACATCCGCGCCCGCCGAAGCCAGTCCCGAGGCCATGGCCTCCCCCAACCCCTTCGAACCGCCAGTAATGATCGCGGCTTTGCCAGTAAGATCGAATTGTTTGATTCCCGGGAGCATGACGGATACCTTTCGTTGGAAGGACTGCAATGAATGACCGTACCAGTTTAGCGGATTCGGATCTCATGTGAATCTGAAAATCGTGACTCATGACCTTGTTGAGAAGCGCCAGGTTTGATTTATGGCAACACGGGTCGAGTGCATGCGGGCACCACGGGTCACGCCGCGGGCGCCTGCGGCTAGGGGTTAAACAGAGAATGCACGCACTGCCTCAACGGACAGCGCCAACTTAAACCTGGCGTTGTCCAGCTAAGATTGCGGGACAGTGTTCAGTCCTTGCAGGTGATCGCGCAGCAGTTGAACCAGATCGCCGGCCTGCAAATCTGCCAGTGTCCGGAATGAAATACGAACGAAGTCCTTCTCTTCCTGCGTGGCATCCAGTTCCCGGTCGAAGCCCAAGTCCGCCACGCGGCCAAAAGTGACCAGGTCCTTGGGACCCGCTAACTGAAGATCAATCGATTCAATTCGTTTCGTGCGCAACGTCGCCCACGGCTCTTTCTGCTCCGCGACGTGCAGGTGCACCAGTTGCTGATTGTTCCACACGAATTCCCCTGCCGGCGCGACTTGCTCCAGCAGCTTGATCAGTTCGACCAACACTTCGGCGTCCCATTCCACGCGCTTCCCGGGCGAAAATCCTTTCCGCATCAAGTGCCAGCGTTTTCCCAAGACTTTCCAGGGCGCGTGGTCCCCGGGTTTCGTAGCAACCCGCTCCGTATGCTTTTCAAACCCGCGCACCGCTTCCTCCAGGAATTGCCAGAATTCGGGCGTATCCATTTCCTCCCAGGTGAACGCTCGAATCTCGACTTCTTGAAACGGACCGTGAACCTTCTTCACCTTGACGCGCGGTTCATTGCTGTACTGAGGAATCTCGTCGACTTGATTGAGTGTGCTGAGTCCCAGGCGCGCGGTCAATTCGTCCCGCTGAAACGTCCCTTTCGCCACGCGAAACTTCATCTTCAACAGCCACGTTTCGCCCGTGATCGCGTGAAAGAACCAGCCGTCACTTTTCTTGGCCGCTGCAATCTCCACGACGCTGCGGGCATTCCAGTTGGTCTCGCTGAAATCGCCGAGTTCATGAATGCGGTCAATCACCTGCTCCAGCACGCGGCCGTCCCAGCGGCAGGGCTGCCCTTTGCGGTCCACTCGCTCCTTCGTATGCCAGGCGCGCCCGTCGGTTTCCCACGGCATCCTGGTCTCGCGCCCGACCTCGGTGATATCCAGGTCGTCGGCCCGCTGTTGCTCGACCGCCGCTGGATCGAAAACCGGGCGCGCTTCGTGCGGCCCCGCCTTCAGCACGGGCGCCAGCGCGGCCGCGGTATGCGATTTCACGGCCCCTTTCTTCCGCGCGGCCTTCACCACCGCTTCCGGAGTCCCCGCCGCGACCACAGTACCGCCGGCGTCACCCGCCTCGGGACCGATATCGATGAGCCAATCTGCCTGTTTGATCACATCCAGGTTGTGTTCGATCACGACCACCGTGTTGCCCACGTCGACCAGACGGTGCAGCACGTCCAGCAGCTTGCGGAGGTCGTCGAAGTGCAGGCCCGTGGTCGGTTCGTCCAGCAGGTACAGCGTTCGTCCCGTATCCGGCCGTGACAACTCGGCCGCCAGTTTCACCCGCTGCGCCTCGCCGCCGGACAACGTCGGTGCGGATTGTCCCAGCGTCAAGTAGTCCAAACCGACGTCGCAGAGTGTCTGCAGGATGCGGCGGATCTTGGGGATATTGTCGAACAGCTTCAACGACTCGCCGCACGTCAGGTCCAGCACGTCGCTGATCGAATGCCCGCGATACTTGACCCCCAGGGTCTCGGCATTGTAGCGCCGGCCATGGCAGGTGTCGCATTCCACCCAGACATCCGGAAGGAAATGCATCTCGATACACAACTGGCCGTTGCCATCGCAGGCCTCGCAACGACCACCCGGCACATTGAAGCTGAACCGCCGCGCCGTATAGCCGCGCAGTTTTGCATCCGGCAGCTGCGCAAACAGCGCGCGGATCAGTTCGAACAGACCGGTATACGTCGCCGGGTTCGAAGTCGGCGAATTTCCCAGCGGCTGCTGATCGACGCGGATGACCTTGTTGATCAGCTCCAAACCGCGCACTTCTTCGTGCGCGCCGGGAATCGTGGCGGCACGATGCAACGTCTTGGCCAGCGAACTATAGAGCACCTCGCCCACCAGCGAACTCTTGCCGCTGCCACTGACTCCGGTCACCGCGGTGAGTGTCCCGAGCGGGAAGCGGACGTCGACACCCCGCAGGTTATGATGCCGCGCGCCGATCACTTCCAGACACTCCATCCGCGCCTGCAATTTGGCCGTGGCCGGCACGCGGCGATTCGTGGGAACCGGAATCGCCCGCTTGCCGCTCAAGTACGGACCCGTTACGGAAGCGCGGCGCCGAGCCAGCTGTGAGGCCGTGCCTTGCGCAACAATTTGACCTCCCAGCTTTCCCGCACCCGGGCCAAAGTCGCAAATGTGATCGCTGCCGTCGATGACCTCGCGGTCGTGCTCGACAACGATCAACGTGTTTCCCAGGTCGCGCAACTTGTGAATCGCCTTCAACAACCGTCCATTGTCGCGCGGGTGCAAGCCGATCGTGGGTTCGTCCAGCACATACAGGATGCCGCACAACCCGCTCCCCAACTGACTGGCCAGGCGGATTCGCTGCGCCTCGCCATTGGACAAAGTCGCCGCGCCGCGCGACAGCGACAGGTATGCCAGCCCGACATCGTTCAAAAACTGCACGCGGCCTTTGATCTCCCGCAACAACTCGCCCGCAACGCGTCGTTCCCGCGCGTTGAGTTTCCAGCCCTTGACGGTCGTCTGGAATTCATCCAGCGGCAGGGCGCAGAGGTCCTGGATCGCCCGGCCGCGAAAGCGGACGGCGGCCGCATCGTCGCGCACGCGGCTTCCCGCGCACGACGAACATTCAATCTCGTCCACAAAACTTTCCAGCCGCATGCGAAAAGCGTGAGACAGCCGCGAAGCCTCTTCGAGCGCGGGATACAAACCCTTGAATTGAAAGCGAAACAAGGGCGTCGCGCCCCCTTTCGCGGTGACGTCGAACCACTGGTCTCCCGTGCCGTACATGATCACCCGTTTCTGGCGAGTCGGTAGCTGCTCGAACGGGACGTCCGCGGGCACGCCGGTTCCCTGGCAGAGCGCCGCCAGCATCATCTGCGACACCTGATTCTTCAGTCCGGGCCAAAGCGCCACGGCGCCCTCGGCCAATGTCCACTTTGGATCCCGCAACAGCGCCGCTGGATTCGCCCCCGTCTGCGTGCCGATCCCTTGGCACGCTTCGCACCAGCCCAACGGACTGTTGAACGAAAAGCTGTGCGGCGTAAGCGGTTCGAAGCTACGCCCGCACTTGTCACACGCCAGATGCTGGCTGTGAACCACCGTGCGCCAACGACTCTCCGGAATGTTCTCGTCCGCAAAGGCCACCTTCATCACGCCCTTGCCCAACGACAAAGCCGCCTCGACGCTGTCCGCAATCCGGCCTCGCGCGTCCGCCCGCACCACGGCGCGATCCATCACAATGGCCACGTCGTGCTTGCGGCGGCGGTCCATTTCCGGCACTTCGTCCAGCGCGTACGTCTTGCCGTCCACGCGAACGCGCACGTATCCGGCAGCACGAATCTCTTCCCACACCGAGTCGTACTTCTGGCCCACTTCCACGTCCACCGGCGACATCAGGTACAACCGCGTCCCCTCCGGCTCCGCCATGATCTTGTCGACCACTTCGTCCGGCGTTTGCGTGCCGATCTTGACGTCGCACGCGGGGCAATAGGGCTGGCCCAGCCGAGCCATCAGGATCCGCAAGTAGTCGTAAATCTCCGTGACCGTGCCGACGGTCGAGCGGGGCGAATGGCCGAGGTTCTTCTGCTCGATGGCGATGGCGGGCGAAAGTCCGTCAATGTGATCCGCTTTCGGCTTCTGCATCTGACTGACGAACTGCCGCGCGTAGGAACTCAAGCTCTCCACGTAACGCCGCTGCCCTTCCGCGTAAATGGTATCCATCGCCAAGGACGTCTTCCCGGAGCCGCTGGGACCGCAGAAGACCGTCATCCGGTCGCGAGCGATCTTGGCGTCCACGGTCTTCAGATTATGCTGCCCGGCCCCCTGCACGGTGATGTGCGTGGCCAATTCCACCTTGCTCCGACGGCGACCGTTGCCGGCGGCCGCGGACGATTGCCTGGCCGATTGGCCGAGCAGCTCCGGGAAGGCCTTGGCCAGCGATTGACCGGTGTGGGAATGCGTCTGCGCCGCGATTTCTTCCGGCGTTCCCGTCGCCACTACGAAGCCACCATGCGCGCCCCCTTCCGGCCCCAGGTCGACAATCCAATCCGCCGTCTTGATCACATCCAGATTGTGCTCCACGACCAGCACCGTGTTGCCCGCGTCGGCGAATCCATGCAGTACCTTCAACAGCAACTTGACGTCGGCAAAGTGCAAGCCGGTAGTCGGTTCGTCCAGCAAGTAGAGCGTCTGGCCGGTGCTCTTCTTGACCAGTTCGCGGGCCAGTTTGATCCGCTGCGCTTCGCCACCCGACAGCGTCGGCGACGGCTGTCCCAATTTCAGGTAGTCCAGACCGACGTCGTGCAGCGTCTGCAGTTTGTGCTGCACCTTGGGAATGTTTTCGAACAATTCCAACGCCTGCTGCACGTCCATTTCGAGCACTTCCGCGATGGAATAGTCCTTGAACTTCACCTGCAGCGTTTCGCGATTGTAGCGGTGGCCCTCGCACACCGGACACGTCACCCAGACATCGGCCAGAAAGTCCATCTCCAGCTTGTTCGACCCGTTGCCTTCGCACGCCTCGCAGCGGCCGCCGGTAACGTTGAAGCTGAAACGCCCCGGTTTGTAACCGCGCCGCTTCGACTCCGGCAGCTGCGCGAACAGATTCCGAATGTCGTCAAAGACTTTGATATACGTGCCGGGATTACTGCGCGGCGTGCGGCCGATGGGCGACTGGTCGATCGCAATCAGCTTGTCCAGGTGTTCGAGCCCCTCGATGCGCTCGTGCGTGCCCGGATCGCCGTCCCCCCGATTCAGATCGCGCCGCAAGGCCTCCACCAGAATATCATTCACCACCGAGCTCTTGCCGGAACCCGACACACCGGTCACGCAGACAAACGCGCCGATCGGGATTTCGACGTCCACCGATTTTAGATTGTTATGCGCGGCGCCCACGATCCTCAACATCGCGTCCCCTACCGGGCGGCGTCGATCCGGAATGGCGATCTTCTCCTTTCCCGACAGGTACTGCCCCGTGACACTTCGCTTTTCCCGTTCCACATCGGCGGGCGAACCGGCCACCACCAGTTCGCCGCCGCGCACACCCGGACCCGGCCCGAAATCGATCACATGGTCGGCCGCCCGCATCGTGTCCTCGTCATGCTCGACCACCACCACCGTGTTTCCCATGTCGCGCAAGCGGGCCAGCGTTTCCAGCAGCATGTCATTGTCGCGCGGATGCAGGCCGATCGACGGTTCGTCCAGGATGTAGAGCACACCGACCAGGCCGGACCCGATCTGACCGGCCAGCCGGATCCGCTGCGATTCGCCGCCGGACAACGTCGGCGCGGTCCGGAACAGCGTGAGGTAGTCCAAGCCGACGTTCATCAAGAACCCCAACCGGCCGCGAATCTCCTTCAACGCCTCGACCGCAATCACCGACCTGGTTTCGTCCAGCACAATATCGCTGAAGAACAGGACCGCGTCGGAAATGGCCAGGTGAGCCACCTCGGGAAGCGTCAGGCTCGGCCGCGTCGCGAACTTTTCGTGACCTGACGTCAGCCGCACGGCGCGGGCCTGCGCGTTCAAGCGTTCACCGTCGCAGTCCGGACAGTGAATCGTGTTCATGTACTGTTCCAGCTTGTTCAGTTGCGGCCGGCTGCCGCTGTTGCGGTACTTCGACAGCAAATCGGGGATCACGCCCTCGAAATGCCCGCCGTACTTCATCGGCGTCTCGCCGCCGCGCCAGGTGAACGTAATGTGCCGGTCGCCGGTTCCCCACAGCCACATCTGCTGATGCTCTTCGGCGAGTTCGTTCCAGGGGGTTTCGAGCAACACGCCGGGTTCCAGCTCCCAGACCCGTTCCATCGTGTCGGCCACGCCCTGATAAATACAGCGCCGCCAGCGGCCCAGGTCCTTCCAACGGCCAACCAGTTCGATCGCCCCCTTTTTGAACGACAGCGCATGATCGGGAATCAGCAACTCGGGATCGAACGAAAACATCTCGCCCAAGCCGTCGCATTCGTAACACATTCCCTGCGGGCTGTTGAAGCTGAATAGCTGCGGACTGGGCGGTTCGAAACTGATCCCGCAATGCGTGCAGGCGTAGTCGGACGAAAAGATAATGTCCCCCTCGCAACCGGCCACTTTGCGCGTAGTCGCCGCCCCGGCCGTTTCGACCGCCACGATCA
>CALBSZ010000455.1 GCA_937967665.1 uncultured Planctomycetaceae bacterium | reverse complement strand
TGCGACTGATCTGCGCGTCGCAGCGATAAGGTTGTTGGGAAGCGCCGATGGTTTACGCGAAGACGATTTTCAATTGATGCGACGTCTGCTCGCTCCTCGTGCTCCCTTGGATATCCAGCGGGCCGTTGTGGAAACTTTGGCGGGCCGCACCGAGGACTTGGCGGCGGAAGTGTTGCTGGCGGGGTGGCGGTCACACAGTCCCGAGATTCGCGGTCGAGTACTCGATGCGCTCGCCAGCCGCAAGTCGTGGGTCGGCATGATACTCCAGGCGCTGGAAGTCGGGGCGATCCGTGCAAACGAGCTGAACGCGTCCGGCCGCCAGCAGATGCTGAAAATTGGCGGGAATTCAGCGGCGCTCGGGAAAGCATTAGCCGTCACAGCCTCGACAGAGCGAGCTGACGTGCTTCGCCGGTTCAAGTCGGCACTGACTTTGAGCGGCGACGTAGAGCGGGGTGCTACGATTTTTCGAAAAAGGTGCATCAGCTGTCACAAGTTCAAGGACGAGGGTCACGACGTTGGTCCGCAACTTGCATCAATCACCTCCAAGTCCAAGGAGGCGCTGTGGACGTCGATTCTTGATCCCAACGCCGCTGTCGATGCAAAGTACTTCAACTACGCAGTCATTACGGAGGGCGGCCGAGTATTCACCGGCAAGATGCAATCCGAAACTGGCAGCAGCATCACGTTGCTCGCCGCCGAGGGAAAGCAAACGACGATCTTGCGACGGGATATCGAGGAACTACAGGCATCCGACACTTCGGTGATGCCCGAGGGACTCGAAAAGGAACTCACGCCTCAGGATCTCGCCGATCTGATTCGCTTTATTCAGCAGTCATTTCGCTAGCCAGCCCTATCGACATCAAGTAACAATCGAAATGCCGACCAGTCCCGTATTTCCCAACTCCAACTGATTCATGATCCAACCAGTTCGAGCAATAGCCTTGCGACGTGTTGCCGTTGTCACTCTCACGGCAGCCGGACTCAACTCATTACCTCTTCCAGTTTGGGGCGCCGAGCTGCACGTCGGCGCCGCGACCGTGGATATTACGCCCTCCAAACCGGTGTCTTTGACTGGTCAGCGGCGGGTGCGGATCTCGATAAAACCCGAAACCCCAATCCAGGCTTCCGTGTTGGCGATCGAAGCGCGAGAGGGCGACAAGGTGATCGACCAGGCGATCATGGTTTCCTGTGACCTGGTGGCGATTCGCGGCGGCGTTTTGGAAAAGTCGCGATCAAAGATCGGCGAGGCGCTCGATGATTGCGACCCGAGCAAGCTATTCCTCGCGGCCACCCATACTCACACCGCCCCCACATTGATTCAAGGCCGTTACACGCTGCCGGAGTCCGGAGTCATGCAGCCGGCAGATTTCGTCGAATGGGCAACGGACAGAATTGCTGGCGCTGCGGTCGAGGCCTGGGAAAAACGGAAGCCCGGTCAGGTCGCATGGGGCCAGGGCCACGCGGTGGTAGCGCAGAAGCGGCGGCCATTCTATGACGACGGGACCGCCAAGATGTATGGGAAAACCGACACGCCGGGATTTCGCGGCATCGAAGCCTACGAAGATCACAGCATGGATGTGCTTTTCTTCTGGGACCAGGCAGATCGTCTTGTTGCAACCATCGTCAACCTTCCCTGTCCCTCGCAGGAAGTCGGCGGCACTTCATCGATTCACGCGGATTTCTGGGATCCGGTTCGGCGAAAGTTGCGCGAGGCGCATGGTGAGGACCTTCATGTCCTGTCCTGGTGCGGGGCCGCTGGCGATGTCACGTCGAAGCCCGCTTTTGCCAAACAGGCCGATGCACGCATGCGCAGACTTCGCGGCGGTCTTTCCCGGCTCGAGGAAGTCGCTCGGCGCATCGTTTCGGGTTGGGAAGACGCACTTGCCGGGGCGAAGAACGACATTCGCGATGACGTGGTGTTTGCCCATCGGGTACGCGACATCGAATTGCCTAAGCGCCGGGTCAGCGACGCGGAGTACGAATCGGCCAAAACCGAGGCCGCCCGATATCGTGACAATCCCCAAGAAAAGTGGAATTACCGTTGGCACAACGACGTGGCTCTTCGCTACCTGCAGCAGCAGGACGGAACTCTGAAGCGCTACCGCATGGAATTGCACGCACTTCGGCTCGGTGATATCGCCATCGCCACGAACGACTTCGAACTCTACACCGAGTTCGGCCTCCGCATGAAAGCCCGCAGCCCCGCCATCCAGTCGTTCGTGGTTCAGCTTGCCGGTCCCGGCACTTACCTGCCGACGGAGCGCGCCGTAGGATTCGGCGGCTACGGCGCCGTTGTCGAGAGCAGCGTGGTGGGACCGAAGGGCGGGCAGGTGCTGGTCGATGAAACCGTAGCCGAGTGGAAACGGCTGTGGGAGAAGTGAGCCTGATCAGGTCACAAAATATGGCGCGGTTGGAACGGCGCTATCGGAATCACGCCGTTGACGCCCAAGAACACCTAGGTGGCGAGTGCGGCCTTCTGAACGCCGTCAGGGACATGCGATAATTCGTCTTTCGGTCCTGGCGATCAATTGTGCCAAAACTCGTCGGGCGTGAGGCGGTTCATCAAAGGATCATTTTTAGTACTTGTCGTGCGCCGAATCCCGAGCGGCCACCGCTATCGCGCAGGAGTGTCACGCCGGTGCTTCGCAACGTCAGTCGGATATGACCGGCGGACGATGAAACCGCCAGCTCTTCACGCGATTCTACCATAGGGCGGTTTCGGCGGTCGGTCTCTGTCCCCGCCCGCACGTAGAAACGTTCTTGATTCGTCGCCGACCTGCGTTCGGCGTTTCATAGATGCAGGTACACGGTCTCCGTTTTCTGCAAATCGTAGAGCGAACATCGTCGATCTCCCTACGATTGATCTTGGTCAGGTGTTGTCCCTGCGTTTTTGCCATTTCAGTCTTAATCCTATTCTTCGCGAATACGACCCATTCCATTTGACCGTTAGTCCATGCCGCTTGAGGGTTGCACAAATCTCCTTTGCTACAGCAAGTGAGGAGTTTTCGTCAGATGTTGCCGAACCGTAACTGAGATACAATCTACCTCTTGAAATCGCGCTCTCTGTGTCCTGTTCATCGAAGAACGTATACCCACGAATATTTTTTCCCGCCTTGATTAGCCGCTCCATTTCGTCAGCTACTTCGCCACCAGCACACGTACCACAACATTTGACATTCTGGCGCGCTAGAATCCCTTGCATATTCAGCTCGTCGAACGCTTGGTCTAATGTCTCGCAGTCTGTTTGATCAGGCCATGTTCTCTGCTCCTGGAGGTGCTTCTGCAATTCATCATCGGTTATTGATTCAAGAGCGTAACTGACAAGATGTTCATTGTGGTCCTTCGCAAATAGTTCAGCTAATGATTCCACGATTTCTTCGCGCGAGTAATACCCACCGGCGACTTCTCTCCCAACGTAATACCTCATCTCGTCAATTGGTGATTCATCGTCAGCATTGAGCATAGGTTTAACTATCCGCTCAACATCCTTCCTTACTGCATCAGAATGAGCGGAGATGATTTCTTCGAACTCAGATGGTTCCAATCGATTAAGGAGCATCTCGGCAGGCTCGTCATGACTGAGAGAGAGCGTCCACCAGCGGTCGAAAAACTCTGGTGTAAGCTCCGCATCTCCATCAAAGAACCTGTCCCCGAGTTCGGCTCGCATATTCGCGAGGAACATTTGCTTTGCAACGTCAGCCAACCCCAGAATATTTACTCCGCTGGGAAAACTGTAGCTAATGAGTTCGCCGAAAAAACGTCGGAACTCTTTCGGAATATGGTCCGACTGCAGCAACTCCGGTTTGGCCTGTATGACAAAAATGGAGGGCAT
>CALBSZ010000454.1 GCA_937967665.1 uncultured Planctomycetaceae bacterium | reverse complement strand
GGTACCAGCTTGCAAATCCGGTCGCGTCCGCCGTGCCTGTCCCCTTTTCTCCATGGGTTTGACCGGCGGTTTAGCGGAACGCAGTGATCGTAGGCCAGGACTTGTCCTGGCACGCCGAGCCGTTTGTTTGCCGGGACAGGTCCTGGCCTACAGCGACTTGCACTGCGGGCTCGCTGGACGTCGGAACCTGGTGCCCTCAGGTTACCGCAGCCATTTTGGAATCAACGCGTCTTTGACTTTGCTCCAGGTTCCCGATTCTTCCTTCGGCGCGGGCGCGTGAGGCGACACGTTCGTCTTGGGACGCGGCGCGACCTGGGCGTTGCGCACGTCATCGACCGGCACGTTTTCCAACAGGTACCGCGGCCAGTAGCCGTCCAGGAAACGCTCGCAGTTGCGGAGGTTGCCGTTCTTCCAGTCGAAATTGGCGATCCCGCTTTCACTCAGCAATTTGTCGATTTCCCGATCTTCGAACCAGAGGTCGTAAATCCGTACGTCGTCGATCCACACACGGCCTCGACCAGTCAGATGGAAGTTGACGCGGATATCGGTCAAGTCGTCCGGCAGGTCGTTGAAGGGAAACAGGTACGGAATCCATTGATTCGAAAGTTGCCGAGCGCCGCCGTTGCCGACGCGCACGTTTCGGAAAAACTGACCGTGGGTCACGGTTCCTTCCAGCGCGATGCTGAGGTTTGGCTGGAGCTCGGGCGATTCAATCCGCAGGGCCACCCAGACCGCCACGCGCCCGCTGCCGGGGCGCGCGAAAGGGTCGCTGACCACGGCCACCGTGCCGCCCGTATTGGCAACCTGCAGGGACGCGGAACCGGCATCGGGCGCGGTTTCGCTCTTGTCCAGCGTGACGGTCGCCTGAGCTCCGCGATACGACCATCCCGGAACCTGGCCGTTCTCGGGGGGCATGTCGAATGACGGGTTGGCCAGCGCCGGTACGGGCGTTCGAGTTCTCAGTTTATTTGCGCGGACGCTCACCTCGCGGATCTGATCCTGCAAGTCTCTGGCGACTTCGGGATTCACGTCCACGTGCCATTGCTTGATATCCAGGTTGCCCACGCGGATCACCGCGCCGACGACTTCATACGGTTCCAAGGTAACCTGCCAGACACTGTCATTCTGGTCGACGGCCGCATCGGGCAGCGCTCGCCGATTCAGGGAAATGGGCGAGGGAATGCGGCCCGCAAAGCGCACCTGCGCGGTCGCCGGCCACGGCGAATCGTTGGCCAGGTAGACGAACGTGCGATCGCCGACCACGGCGGTCCGGATCACCACCGGTTGCGTGGCCGTATGGGGCGCCGGCTTCACGTTCTGGAACGTCTGTTCCGGCAGGTTTCGGAAGAGCTCGGCGAATTCCATCACGGACGACTCTTGTCCCAGCGGCAGCATCCAACCGCCGTCGAAAATGTACTTTGAATCCAGCGTGGTGAGGCTATGCAGCAGGCTCCGGCGGTTGTGGTAGCCGGCGGGGGCGACGTGGGCGAGCAGTCGTAGCTGGCTGGGCTGGAACGGCGAAACCGCATCGAACGAGGGAAGGGAAGCGTCCTGCCGGACATGGAAGTAGACGCTGCCCGTGGCGGCGCTCTGTGCGTAGTGGCTGTCGATATCCACCGCATGAAACATCTCGATGCTCGCCGCCTTTTCCGCCAGTGAGGAAACGGCGGCCAGGCGTTGGGGCCGCAGTAGAACGATTTGCGACTTGTCCGCGTAGAGTTTCGGTTGCAAGCCGATTTGCATCAGCGCCGCGTTGAAATCGACGCGAGCGGGCAGCGTGGGGCGCACGTACGGCTGCAATTCGTCGCTGGTAAAGGATTCCGCCCCGGACAGAAACAGGGTCGAACCTTCCTGCTGGGCCACGACGTCGTCGGACAGGCGATGGTACAGGACGGCCAGTTTCCACGTGCGCCACTGGAGCCATTCGCGATGACCGGTGTCTTGCAGGTACGCTACCTTCTGAGTCACGGTGGAGTTGGCCGCGTTCAGGTTCAGGCCAAAATCTTTTTCGATCGCTGCCACGCTGCGCGGGTCGTATCCCCAGTGTCCACCGGGAAACTGGGTGTACGTATGATCGCCCATTTGGATCGTCAGGCCGCCGAACGAAGGATGATGTCCGTAGCGCTGCAGCATCTCGCGCACCACGGTGCGCATGGCCGCTTGCACGTGATCGTTCGCCGGATTGTAGTAAGGGGCCAGTCCGCGGCGACTGCCGTTGCGATGGACCCACGAAGTGCCTCCGGGGCCGACGAGGTCAATGCCTTCGGAATCGAGATCGACGCGCCGCTTGCGCATTTCCAATTCGGGCAGCGGGGAGGCAAACTGGATGGCCGGGATTAGCTTGAGCCCTTCGCGATCGAACAAGCGAAACAGCAACTCGGCGACATCCTTGCGAATGGGGTCCTGCCCGGTATTGAAGAAGATCCCCGTGTCGAATTTGGGCGTTGGGGACAGGTGTTCGCTGGGATAGATCGCGCTGCCGTCGCAGGCCAGCGAAATCACCGCGCCGCCGTAGCCCACGAATTTCAGGTATTCCACCAGACGCCGGCCGCCGTCCAGGAACGTGACCCAATCGTCCAGCGTGCGGCCGGTGGCCGGATCGAGCGCTTCCGGGGCCGAGAAGTTTTCGGGGAAGAGCGGCTTGTCGAAGTAAGCGACCAGCAGCCGTTGGGCAGGCGTTGCGGATACCGGCAAACTGGGCGGTAAACGCGACGGTCCCGCCAGAACGCGGATCTTGCCGAAGCGCGCCCCCCTGTCTCGGCGGTGATTGGTGAGCAATACCAGCGGCGTCCGCGTTCGCGGCCAGAAGACCAGCCGGTGTCGCTTCCAACCGGCGGCATCGGTAACGGCCACGCGCGGCACGTCGACGCCCGAATCGAGTCCGATGGGGGCCACGCCGCCGGTGGCATCCGCTTCGACGATGCTGATGCCCAGCGTCTGTTCGAAGTCCCCTGGATACTCGACTTCCAGAACATGAGGTGTGTGAGGATGTTCGACCGGCAGCGGATACGCCTGCCAGCCGTTGGCGGAGAGTTCGACCAGTTTCCCGTCCTGGTAAGCGGTAAACTGCGCTTTATCATTCCCCAGTGGCTTCTCGCCAAAGTTGGGAATCATTTTCAATTTTGGAATGCGCACCAGCCGTTCCCACCACTTGGGATTCGACGGGTCAATTTCCGCGACTTCCGTCCAGTCCTTGGCATCGGGTCCGTGAGCGGTGGGATTGACGACCACAAACTGGACCTTTCGTACGAACAGATCCTTGTTGGACACCAGCGGGGAAACCAGCCGCGACGAGAAGCCTTCGGGGTGTTTCAGCGAAAGACGGTATTCGTAAACCCCCTCGGCCGCCGGTGCCTTTTCGGCGATCGTTGGCAGCGTGCCGAGTTCCCCGTCACCATTGGTTAGCAATTCCTTTTCGACCACGGAAACGGCTTTGTTGGAATAGCAGTCAATCAGTTCGACGCTGTACTGCACGTCCGTGTCCGGATACACTTCCAGCAGGTGGCGCGTGACGCGGAACTGCAAGGTTTCGTTCGGCGCGAACACCAGCGCCGGGCGACCCACATCGACACGCAAACGGTCGCCGGGAGTGCGACGCACGATGAGCCGGTCCTGGCCGCTTTCGCCCAGCGGCAGACTCTTGAAACTGGCGGTGAGATCCGCCAGCGGGACCTCTAAACGGAATCGTTCTTCCGGCTTGTCGCGACGGGACAGTTGAATCGAGAACGTGGCATCCAGCGGCGCCGTCACAAGCACATCGAAAGCATCGTAAACTCGCGGGCTCGGCTGCGCGACGCGGGAGCTCTCGCGCGGCGAGCGCGTGGCGACCGGG
>CALBSZ010000453.1 GCA_937967665.1 uncultured Planctomycetaceae bacterium | reverse complement strand
ACGCCGGATTCAACGACCCTCGACGACAAGTTTGAGTTGGGCGGTTCCAGCCGGTTCAGCGAAGACGTCACGGGGCTGTTCAGTGACGTCTCCATCTGGGAAGGT
Source organism: uncultured Planctomycetaceae bacterium (assembly GCA_937967665.1). GTDB lineage: Bacteria > Planctomycetota > Planctomycetia > Pirellulales > Pirellulaceae > CALBSZ01. The sequence continues at coordinate 2,498 of CALBSZ010000453.1, read as the reverse complement.
GCTCTTTCTGCTGCCCAGATCGGTACATTGGCCGGTGGCGGCGATCCGACGATGCTCTTCCCACCGGCGCAATACGCGACCGCTACCGTCTCCGTCACCGTGAACGGAGTGAACGACGCCCCGGTGATCGATGTTGCGACCGCCGGGGAAGTTACCGAAGACGCCAGCGGCGGCGCGAACGAAATGGTTTCCTCCCAGGACGCGCTGACCACCACACTCGTCGCCTACTTCCCGTTGAATGATGGCCCAGTCGGCAGCACGGTCACCGGTGCCGACGACATCATCGACGACCCGACGCACCCGGTAACCGATGCCACGCCGAACAGCAATGGCAACACCTGGGTCAACGACATCCAGCGAGGAGTGGTCCTGAGCACGACCGAAGGGAATCGCCTGACAGCGGGAACCCAGGGCATCGACCTGAACGACGGCTTCAGCTGGTCACTGTGGGCGAAGGTGGCGAGTTCTAATGCGGGCGACCCGGGGGCGGATGTCGTCATTGGGACTCGGAACGGAGGCACGTGGAATAAGATCGATATTGGTTCGGTGAGCAACTGGGTCGGGATCAGTGGCTACAGCCTGGCCGATGATACGTGGCATCACATCGCCTACGTGGGCGACGGGAGTGGCGTCAGCCTCTATATCGACGGCTCGCTGGTCGGAACGGATACAACCCCGGCTTCCACCACCTTCGACGGGCCGCTCGAAATCGGCGGCAGCAGCCGGTTTAGCGAAGACGTTACCGGCCTGTACAGCGATGTGGCCATTTACCGCGGCGCATTAAGCCTTGCCCAAATCACGGCCCTGGCAGCCGGGCAGAAACCGAACGAAATATTCTCCGATGTCGATGCGACCGACACACACACCGTCACCGCAACGTACAACGGCGACGCCTCGTGGACAGGCGGCACGCTGACGGCCAGCCAAATCAATGCGATCAGCAGCACGGTGAACAACTTCACCGCCGCTGCCAACGACTGGAACTACAACGTGGAGAACGAGGACATTCAGTACATCGGTGCAACGGAATCCGACACACTCAGCTTCAATATCACCGTGACCGATAATAGCGGCGCCGCCAACAACAACGACTCGGAAACCATCATGATCACGATCCACGGCGCCAACGACGATCCGACAGCCGTGGACGATACCAACGCGATTACCGAGCAGGCGGGGAACGAGTCCGGGAATACGGTCAGCGGCAACATCGTCACCGGCGCGGGCGACCCGAACACGGCGGCCGACAGCGATCCCGATACGAATGACACCCTGTCCGTGGATCCGTCGGACATGACTTCGTTTGTGGGCACGTACGGCACGCTGACCATCACCAATGCCGACGGCTCGTACACCTACGAATTGGGAGCCACCGCGGCGCAGAACTCGGCACTCAACAGTGTGAATACGGGCGATACGGTCACCGACACGTTTATGAACCTGACGATCACCGACAGCAATGGCGGCTCGGACGATTCCACCTTGACGATCACGATCACCGGTACAACGGATAACGCAGCGCCCGTGATCACGCAAGGCGCTGGGCCGATCGCGGTGACGATGGACGAAGACGGCACGCCGACTGCGTTCTCGGTAACGATCGACGCGACCGATCCCGACACGGGGGATACGCTGACCTGGACGCTGGCTTCCGGAGGCGCGGCGACCCACGGGAACGCGACGGTGTCTGGCACCGGCAACGTGCCGACTATCGACTACATTCCCGATTCCAACTATCACGGCGGTGACAGCTTCGTTGTTCAAGTTTCCGATGGCAACGGCGGCACGGACACCGTTCAGATCGACGTGACGATCAACGAGATCAACGATCCGGCGACGTTCAGCGGGAACACCAGCGGGACGGGAACCGAAAACGGGCCGGCGGTCACGGGAATGCTGACGGCTACCGACACGGCCGACGGCATGTCGTCGCCGAACTACACCATCTCCAGTCCCGCGACGCAAGGCACAGCTTCGATTGACGCCGGAGGCAATTGGAGCTACACGCCCGATCCCAATACCAGCGGCGCGGACAGCTTCGCCGTGCAGGTCACGGACGACAACGGCAACAACGAAATGCAGGTGATCAGCATTACCATCACACCCGCCGGTGGCGGTGGCGGTGGACAAGGGCCGGTGTACATCGATGGTGCAGGAAACCTGGTTGCCAACGGCACGACCAGTGCGGACGAAATCATCGTGACGGCCGGGAACAAGGGAACGATTCTTGTCCGCTATAACGACGTCACCTACGGCCCGTTTTATGTGCTCTCGAACGTGATCTTGATCGACGGCGGCGAAAGCGATGACAAGATCACCATTGCCGGCAACCTGCCAGGCAATCCGCGTGCGGTCATCGATGGCGGACCCGGCTTGAACTACATCGCGGGAGGCAGCGGCGACGATACGATCACGTCGGGCGACGGAAACGACCTGCTGTTTGGCGGCGGCGGGAACGATACGATCCTGGCCTCGACCGACGAGCTGCCCGGCGTCAA
>CALBSZ010000452.1 GCA_937967665.1 uncultured Planctomycetaceae bacterium | reverse complement strand
TGCCGTTATCGCCCGGGGCCGGCGTGTGCCAATTTTTGATGCGTGCCTGGCATGTTTGCTTGTCGAGCCAGCGGAGTACGGCTGCGCCGTCCGTCCAATACGAAGCGAAAGCCCTATGCCCTAACAGATTGCCTGCCAACCAACGTCCGGCTACCTGGTCCCGATACAGAACAGGTGCTTCTCGCCTCGCAGGAACATCTGTCCTTGACTGATGGCGGGCGAAGCGAAGCAGTATTCGCCGAGTTCATTTTCGGCGACCACGTCCAGCGTGGCGCCCGGACGGACGACTTTCATAACACCGTCGTCGGCCAGGAAATAAACCAATCCGTTGGCCGTCACCAGGGACGCGCTGTAGTGCTGGCCCAGTCTTTCCTTCCAGACAACGTCACCCGTCGCGGTATCAAAACAGTTCGCGGTACCGCGATCGTCGGCAATGAACAGGTACTGGTCCACGATCACGGGTGACGGGACATAGCAGCGGGCGTTGGTGATGTGCCAGTCGACGTGGGTGTCAGTCACGTTGCCCTGGCCATCCGGACGAATGCGCATGAGGTGATATGTCGGCAAGCCGGCGGTCGTGTAGAACGTCGCGCCGTCGAACACCGGTGATGCCACATACTGCTCGGTCGGTCCGTCAATAATCCAGTGACGCTGGCCGTTGTGCGGGTCGTAACTGCAAACCGAACGGCTCCCGGACAGCACCATTTGGGTACGGCCGGCCACATCGCGAATCAAAGGTGTCACGTAGCTGCGGGTCTTGTTCTCGCGGGCCGTCTTCCAGACGGTTTCGCCCGTGTTGCGGTCAAGCGCCACGATATAGGCGTCGCCGTCGTGATCGCCGTTCACGATCACTTTATCTTCGAAAAGGACGGGGGAGCTGCAAAAACCATGGACGCTGGCGAACCGTCCTGGTTTGACGAGCCACTTTTGTTTTCCCGCAAAGTCGAAGGCCGCCACGATCATATCGCCCGGAGTCCGTTCTTTGTCGCTGCCGAAGTCCGGTTCCAGGAACGACAGGTAAACATATTCGCCATCGGTGGCAGGCGTCCCCGAGGCGTAACTGTTCAGCTTGTGGCGTTTTTCCAGCGGCGTTTTCATGACGCTGGCCTGCCAGAGGATTTCGCCGCGTCGGCGGTCGACGCACAAGAGCATGCGTTCTTGAGATTCATCGACGCACGTCAATGTAAAAATGCGATCCTCCCAGACGATCGGCGACGAATGCCCCCAGCCCGGAAGCGGCGTTTTCCACAAGATGTTCTTGCCGGTGGAACCATCCCATTGAAGGGGCACGTCCTTTTCGAGGCTCGTCCCGTCTCCCCGAGGCCCGCGCCAGCCCGGCCAGTTCTCGGCCGCCGCGGCGACCACGAAGTTACAACAAACTACCAGGGTCACGGCTAGTTGGCATGGCTTCATGCTGGAATCCTTCAGGTTGGTATTAAGGCGGGTCAGCTTGCAGAGCCGACATTGTACGCGAACGTCACGGCACTTACCAGCAAATCGCCTCGAATGCGGCCCGAACCTGGCGATGTCGAACTAAGCCGCATCGGCCATGGCGTCGACGGCTTCGTCGTGGAGGGCGACGATTGTGAGTTTGTGCCGGTTGGCGAATTCGATGACCTCGTCCTGGTCGATGACGATGGTCTTGCTGGCTTCGATAGCCAGTACACTGCCCCCAGCGGCGACCAGGGATTCCAGCGTCCCGATGCCGATGGTCGGTACGTCGAAGCGCATGTCTTGTTGCGGCTTGGCGACTTTCACGACGGTAAAGCCGCCCTGCGCACAAAGTTTACCCGCGCGGCGGATGCACTGATCCGTGCCTTCCACCGCTTCCACCGCCAAGACCGCTCGGCCCATCACCGCCACGCTCTGTCCTACATCCAGGCGGCCCATTTCCTTGGCCAGCCGCCAGCCGAATTCAACGTCTTTTTGCTGCGCTTTCGAAAGCTTCCGTCCGTTCAAGGGTCCAGGTTGCACGAGTAGCTCCGGGGCAAAGTCAGTAGCCGGTTTGAATTCAATGCCGTCTTCCGCATAGGCGTCGACCACGGCCTTGAGCAGCGTGTCGTCCTTACGATCGGCGGTCTTGGTGACCCAATGAGGATAGAATGTGCGAATGCAGCGCCAGTCGGGAATATGCTTGAGCCACAGGAAGCGCACGAACAACCGCGTCTTGTGAATCTTGCCGGCCATGGTCGCCCGCGTCACTCCCAGGTTGCGGAAGTAGCGGATCGCCGTCCCCAGCTTCCCCAGGCCGACTTCCTTGTATTCATCGCAGATTTCCTGGAGCCGCGGATCGGCGTGGTCCTTGATTCCCAGGCAGGCAATCCAATAGCCCTGAGCGCGCAGCGCCTCGACCACCACGATCGGATAGCGCCCCCAGCCGGCCAGGATGCCGATGCGCTTTTGCGGCGGCGACAATGCGTGCGTCACTTCGAGCGTTTCCTTGCCCTGGCTGACCGAACTTGCCATCAGTGCGACGCGCCTTCGAGTCGGGCGGTTAATTGATCCACTTGCTTCTGCAGGTCTTTCAACTGTTTTTGCGTCTTCTGCAGGCGATAGATCCTGGCCCACATGGTCATCTGCTCCTTTTCCTGCGGCGCGGGGCAACCCACATGGGTTTCGCCTGCCGGAATGTTGTTCATGATTCCCGCTTTGGCGCCGAGTGTCGCACCGTCTCCGATGTGCACGTGATCGCGCACTCCAACCTGCCCGGCCATGACGACGTAGTCTCCGGTTGTCGTGCTGCCGGCGATTCCCACTTGCGAACAGATGACATTGTGTTTTCCGATGCGGCAGTTGTGCGCCACCATCACCTGGTTGTCAATTTTGGTACCTTCCCCAATCACGGTCGGACCATAGGTGCCCCGGTCGATCGTCGTGGCCGCCCCGATCTCCACGTCTTCGCCGATATCCACGTAGCCCAACTGAACGCTGCGGATATGTTTGCCGTCGCGCGTGTCGTAGCCGAAACCGTAGGCCCCGATGACGGCCCCGGCGTGGATCGTCGTCCGGGCGCCGACGACGGTGTTTTCATAGAGCACCACGTTGGGGAAAAGCGTGACGTTTTCGCCGATCTTGCAGCCGTCCATGATGCAGACGCCAGGGTAAACGGTCGTGCCGGCGCCGATCTCCACGTCGTCGCCGACGCTGACGCCGTCCAGGATGGTCACGTTGGTACCGATGATCGCTGTCCGGCTGACCCGCGCGGAGGCGCTCACTCCGGCAAACTCGTTTGTGCGTGGCGGCCGAAAGTGGCTGACGATCTTCGCAAACGATTCCCGCACATCGCGTACAGCAATATGAGGAAAGCGTTCCGGCCGTGTGTCTTCGGGGACCAGCACCGCCGCTGCCTGGCAGTCGGCGATCTTGCCGACCAGATTCCGGTCGTCGGCCAGCGTGATATCACCTTCGCGAGCGTCCCGAATCGTGGCGGCTCCAATGATGGGGATGCCGCCGTCGCCACATAATTCTCCGTCAACAAGGCGCGCAACTTCGGCCAACGTGAGTGTCATGACGCGAGTCCTTTCTGATTAGCGATAAGCTTCCTTGCCTATCATCGGTATCGTCATCTTCACTGCCCGGAATAGTAAACCATTTTGCAGAAATCCGAAACGGAAGTTCTCAGCTAGTGCGAGTCGCACGGACGTGTAGCGTTTCCGGCGCTGTAAATCACCGTGTCCATTGGCGAAAAAACCGCTTCACTTACGCGAAACGCGCTGTAAACTGCCGGGGTCGCATCACGCGCCGCGGTTGCCTGCTAGCAAGACCGCGGCGGTGCGAAGCAGTCGATCGCTATTCGCCGAGCGACGCGATCACATGGTGGAGCGTCATTTGGCGTTTGCGCTGCACGCGCACCGCCTGCCAGCCGGCGGCCAGGGGAGCGGTGTAGTCGTTCGTCAGGTCGTCGCCCACCATCAGGATTTGAGCAGGTTGCAGCGACAACCGCTGCTCGACGGCACGGTAGAACTGAGGATGCGGTTTGGCGAATCCCAGTTCGGCCGAATGATGCAGGAACCGGCAGCGTGCCAGGATTGGCGACGCTCGGCAAATCTCTACCAAGCGCTGGTCAAAGTTCGAGGCGATACCAAAAAGAATTTGCCGTTCGTCCAGCGCGCGAAAGGCCGGTTCAACATCCTCAAACACCCGCCACGATTCCGGCTGGGAAAAATGCCGCCAAAGTTCGTCAAACAGGGACGCTGCCAGGTCCTTACGGGCGTCGAAGACGGCCGCGACGATGCCGCGCCAACGCTGCCGTTCGGTGGATTCGTCGAGCCCCTCGAGGGGCGCGCGAAAGCGATGCAGTGCGGCCTGGAATCGTCGGCGTATCTCAGCAACCGGCAGGTCGACCCCGCAACGCCGCCCCGTTTCCCGGTAGACGTCGACCGCCGCCGGCTGAGGATAGATCAAGGTCCCCACGGCATCGAAGGCCACGACACGAGCAGCTGGTTGAGCTCTCACGGCTATTGGAAAAATCGGCCGATGTCCAGGAACGTCACGGACACGATCAGCATCAGCAGCAAGATGATACCCGCAAAAGAGAGTTTCATTTGGAGTTGCTCGTCCACCGGTTTACCGCGAACGAATTCGGCAAACAGGAACATCATATGCCCGCCGTCGAGCGCCGGAATGGGCAGGAAGTTCAGCACGGCCAGGTTCGCGCTCAGCAGCGTCAAGAAGATCAACAATTCCGGTATTCCCTTGGATGCTTCGATGCCCGCGACCCGCAGGATCCCGACGGGTCCGCTGAGATTCTTGAACGACAGTTTACCGGTCACCAGGCGGCCCAGGATGCCAATCACGGTGAGCGACTGTTCCTTGGTTTCTCGAAAGCCCAATCGCCAGGCATTGCCCCACATCAATTCCTGATGCGTCTGGCTGAGCCCGGCGAGCGGCAGGCCGCGGTACGCATTGTAATACTCCGTACTGGGGTTCATCCCCAGCGTGGCGACGTGTTGCGTTTCGCCTCGCCGATACGTCAGCTTGATGCGCACGTCTTCCGGCAGTGATTGCAGGTACGTGTGAATGGTCTCCCAATTCACCGTCTTATCGCTCAGTTCAACGGGCTCATCGAACTTGGGAAGATACGAATCGATCATCGCTTTCTGCTTCTCGTCGATCGCATCGAATTGAACGCTTAGGATGACGTCGCCCGCCTGTAAGCCTGCCTCGGCGGCAGGCGAGTCAGGATCGACGGAACCGATCGTTTCGGATACGGGCAGCGCAATCCCAATCGGCTCGACGCCCTCCGGAGCGCCGCCCAAATTCTGCGACGCGACCTCAGGCCGCACAGGCGTCACTTCGATGGTCTTTGGGTCACCACCGCGGAGTATTTCCAGCGCGACCTGCTGGCCAACCAACGGCAGCAGCATATCAGAGACGTGCGACGCATTGGTCACCGTTTGACCATTGACTTTTTCAAGCACATCGCCGACCTGCAGTCCCGCCGCTTCCGCGGGCGATCCTTTCCGAATCGCGGAAATCGGCCCGAATTCGACATTGATACCGGTTTTGCGAGTGGGGAATGGCGGGAGCACGACGTCCAGCGATTCCGGCTTGACCGCGCCCGATTCGCGCTGCTCCGGTTTGCTCCCGTCGGGCCAGCGCTGGACGGTCAGCGTCAACGGAGACGACTTGTCATTGGCCAGGATTTCCTGCAATTCAAAACCGGACGACAGCGGTTTGCCGTCGACCGCGGTGATTTCGTCGCCCGGCATCAACGGCTTGTCCGTCTGTCCGGCCGGCAGATAGGGGATGATGGGCGCTTGTTGCGACAACTTCAGGCTCGGCGCGGAAGTGATGCCAATCAGCACCATGTCGTCGCTCAACCGATTGCTGGGCGTGACCGTGATCCATTCTTCTTCACCGGTGCTCTGCCGACGCACCAGCAGATCCATCGGTTTATCGCTGCCGTTAAGCATCACTTTCCGCACAAGGTCCTTGACGTAACGCAGATTTTCGCTCGGTTGTCCATCGCGTCCGATCTGGATGATCTTATCACCGGGTTCGAAACCGGCGACCCAGGCAGGATCTCCAGGAACAGTCGCGCCCACGACGGCGGGTTGAATGTCCACGCCCACGCGGAATGCGATGGCGGAAAAGACGACAGCGAAGATCAGGTTCATGATCACACCCGCGGAGATGATTGCCATCCGCGCCGGGACGCTCTTCGCGGGATAGCTGCGCGGATCGAGTTCAAAATCCTCTTCGGCGCGTTCCGACCCGGTTGTTTTGGCGGCGCTGGTGGCCGCGGTACCATCGGCCGCATCGGTGCCTGGTTCGGCAGTCGGCGGACTTTCGGCCGCATCGTCACTCGCCGGCTCCTCGTCGTTGGCGTGCCGTGGTTTGCGGATCCTGGCCGCTTCTTCTTCCGCGTGGGCGGGATTGTCGTCCTGGCCCAGCATTTTCACGTAGCCGCCGAGCGGCAGGATGCCGATGCCGTATTCCGTTTCGCCCCATTGTGTCTTCCACAACGAACGGGGAATGGTGACCGGACCAAGCTTGATCTCGAAAGCGTCGAAACCGACGTAGAATTTTTCGCATTTCACGCCGCAGGCCTTGGCGACCAGGAAATGGCCCAGTTCGTGGACAAAGATGACGAAGCCCAGCCCCGCAGCCACTTTGAAGATGACCCACAGCGTAATAAAGAACTGTTCCACAGCAGACACGTCTGCAATCAGGCACATACCCACCGACTAACCTCCTCGCGAGCCCACGCATCCAAACGCATTAATTCTGTCAGCGTGGGATGGGGATCGAATTCATGATGATCCAAAACCGACCGGCAGGCCGGCACAATGTCCGTAAAACCAAGCTGCCCCTGCAGGAAACCAGCGACCGCGGCCTCGTTGGCGGCGTTCAGCACCGCTCCGGTCGTGCCGCCGCGGCGAGCAACTTCAAAACCCAATTCTAACGCCGGGAAGCGGTCGAGGTCAGGCGGCAGGAACTGCAAGTCCAAGGTCGACGCGAAATCCAGTTGGGGGGCCGGGCACGGCCACCGCTCGGGATACGTCAACGCGTATTGGATGGGCAAACGCATGTCAGGCGGACTGAGTTGCGCGAGCACACTGCCGTCGACAAATTCAACCAGTGAATGCACGATCGACTGAGGATGTACGACCACGTCGATCTGGTCGGGCTGCAAGTCGAACAGCCACCTGGCCTCGACGATTTCGAGCGCCTTGTTCATCATTGTCGCCGAGTCGATGGTAATCTTGGGGCCCATGTCCCAGGTCGGGTGGGCCAACGCCTGTTCCACCGTGACCTGACTCAACTGGTCGCCCGTGAATTCTCGAAAAGGCCCGCCGCTGGCCGTCAAGATTACTCGCCGGACCTCTTCGCTGCGTCCCGACTGCAAGGCCTGAAAGATGGCACTGTGTTCGCTATCCACCGGTAAGATCCGCGCGCCCCGTTGTTCCGCCAGACGCCCGACCAGCGGCCCCGCCACGACCATGGTTTCCTTATTGGCCAGCGCCAACGTCTTCCCTGCTTCCAGGGCCGCCCACGCACCCTCCAAACCGGCGCTGCCCACAATGGCCGCGACCACCACATCCACCTCGCTCGCGGATACCAGCTGTTGAACGGCGTCCGCTCCCTCCAACAATCCGACCCGGGGAGGTAATGAAGACGCCGACACCTGTCCCCCAGCCGCGTGGATCCAACGCGGCTGAAATTCGGCAGCTTGCCGGCACAGCAGGTCGACACTCGTGTTGGCCAGCAAACCGATCGCTGCCAGTCGGCCTCGAGACGCACGGACCACGTCAAGCGTATTGCGGCCGATACTGCCGGTGGAACCGAGGATGACGACGTTGCGGGACATTCCGTTAAAACATTTGCAGGCGAGTCACTACGCGAGTGACAACCGCCGTTTGAATAGGTGGCGTGGCAAGTCCGGTGGCACCGTTCGGAGTGTCCACCGTGGTCATAACACGAAGATTCGTAAGGACTTGGGAAAGCAACAGCATTCTAGGATTCCCCTGGCCTACCCACAAGCCTAATATTCTTACGTCATCCCAGCACAGTGTGGGTTCAGCCATCTGGAATAAGCGTTATTATTTGCGAGGACGATGCCGGAGGAATGAAAAGACGAAAAACAGCGAATCCGGTTTCTCGTGGGACATCTGGACATTCGCATGCGACCAGGGGTTGTATAATACAGCAAACTGTCGGCGGAGATGGCCTGACACCCATGCCCGATCTATGCCCGGTGCGACCAGGTTTCGGGAAGCTATTCTGATTTTCGCCGCCTGCCACCGAATCGCAGCCACCATTCACATCATTGCGGCACGACGCCGTCTCAGCCGAGGAAAGTAATCACTCATGAGCGATGACAGAGGTTCTTCTCGCAGGAATTCCGATAACCGCAACTCCTCCGGGCAGCCTGTTTTTCTGTACGTCTTAATCATTTTGGTCGTCACGTTTACGCTGGTCCTGTGGCTTCCCATTGGTCGCGGAGACGAGCGTATTCGGTTTACCGACCTCCGCGCTTTGGTCGCAAACACTGTATTTGACGATTCCATTTCACAGCAATTGGTCGAGGGGAAATCGGGGTCGATCGACGTGCCGGTTTCATCGTCCAGCAAGACCAAGATCCGCATCAGCAACCTGCGCAACGTGGTCAAACACAGCGAGGGTTACTTGATGGGCAAAGTGGACCTCACCGAATTGGATGCCAAGGGAAATCCTGTTAAGGGGAGTGATGGCAGGGTCACGACAGAAACGGATCAGACGTTTCGCACCGACCTGACCGGCATTCCGGACGAGGACTCCGCGCTGCTGAACCTGCTGCACCAGAACAACATTCCTTTTGACAACAAGCCGCCGAATCCGTGGGCCCGGTACGGACCGTTTATTTTCTTCACGATGCTGTTCCTGCTGGTCATCGTTTTCATGATGCGCCGCCTGGGGGGAGCCGGTTCGCCGATGCAGTTCGGCCGGCATAAAGGCCGCCTTTACGCCCAAGAGGACCTGGGCGTGACCTTCGACGATGTCGCGGGTATAGACGAAGCGGTGGAGGAAGTTCACGAAGTCGTTGACTTCCTGCGGTCACCGGAGAAGTACCAACGCCTGGGAGGAAGAATACCGAAGGGTGTCTTGCTGGTCGGTCCGCCCGGTACGGGAAAGACGTTGCTGGCCAAAGCCATTGCCGGTGAAGCGGGCGTTCCATTCTTCAGCCTCTCCGGCAGCGACTTCGTGGAGATGTTTGTCGGTGTCGGCGCCGCGCGCGTCCGCGACATGTTCCAGCAGGCGGAGTCCAAGTCGCCGTGCATCATCTTCATCGACGAACTTGACGCGCTGGGAAAAAGCCGCGGCAACAGCGTGGTCGGCGGCCATGACGAACGCGAGCAGACGTTGAACGCGCTGCTTGTCGAAATGGACGGCTTCGGAAGCAATTCGGGCGTGATCGTGATGGGCGCGACGAATCGCCCGGAAACGCTCGACCCGGCGCTCATGCGTCCCGGTCGCTTCGACCGCCAGGTACTGGTCGATCAGCCCGATATCCGGGGCCGCGAAGCGATTCTGAAAGTTCACGGCAAGAACGTCAAACTGGACGAGTCGGTCGAATTGAATAAGGTCGCCGCCATTACGCCGGGATTTGTCGGCGCGGACCTGGCGAACCTGGTGAACGAAGCCGCTTTGCTCGCCGCGCGGCGCGAGAAAAACGCGGTAGGCATGCTCGAATTTAACGAAGGTGTGGAACGCGTGACGGCGGGGTTGGAAAAGAAGCAGCGCGTCATGCGCGACGACGAAAAAGAACGCGTGGCCTACCACGAAAGCGGGCACGCCCTGGTGGCGTTCAGCCTGCCCAATACCGATCCCGTTCACAAAGTCTCGATCATTCCGCGCGGTGTCGCGGCACTCGGCTACACCATGCAGCGCCCCGACGGGGACCGCTATCTGATGACCAAGTCCGAATTGGAAAGCCGGATCGACGTGCTGCTGGCTGGGACGATCGCCGAAGAGATTATGTATACCGACATTTCATCCGGGGCGCAGAACGATTTGGAGCGGGCCACCAGCATCGCTCGGAGTATGGTCATGGATTATGGAATGAGCAGCCTGGGGCGCGTGAACTATCGCGAAAAGACGTCGTCCCCCTTCCTTGCCGTAGGCGGCGAAGATCCCGCTCGCAGCCACAGCGAACAGACCTCCCGCGAAATCGATCAGGAAGTCAAGAAGATCATCAATACTTCCATCGAAAAGGTGCGGCATATCCTGGGCGTCCGCAAGAATGCCCTGGAGGCCATCACGCGGCGGTTGATCGAAGTGGAATCGATCGATGCCGAGGAACTGAAACAGATCGTCGACGAAAGTTGACCCGGGCAGATGGTGGTGCCCGGTACGAACGTGGCATCGCGCTCAGGTGCGGAGG
>CALBSZ010000451.1 GCA_937967665.1 uncultured Planctomycetaceae bacterium | reverse complement strand
CCCTGTGGAAACCGAAGCCATCAAGCGCCCTGTTCATCTCGCCATCGTGTATCGCCAAGATGGTTCGATTAGCGGCTATCGCGATGGCATGCCGTATGGCACGGCCTATCAGAGCAAGGGGCTGCAGGTGTTTGCGGCCGATTCGGCGTCCGTTGTCTTTGGCATGCGACACGCGCCGGCCGGTTCCAACAAGATGCTGGCCGCGAAGATTCAGCGCGCGTGCCTGTACGACCGAGCGCTTTCGGCCGAGGAAATCGCGGCCTCGGCCGGCGTGGCGGACGCGAAGTTTGTGTCGGAAGCGGAAATCTTGTCGCGGCTGTCGATGGAAGAACGCGCAGCGCGCTCGGCACTACTGACAAAGCGCGCCGCGCTGGAAGCTGAGTTGGCTTCGTTGAGCAATCGCGAGGCCGTGAAGATGTACACGTGCATTTCCAAAAATCCCGGCGTGAGTCATGTTTTGCTGCGTGGCAATGTCAGTACACCTGGCGAGGCGGTATCGGCGGCGGGATTGAAGGCCATCGACGGCGTGGCTGCGGACTTCGGCCTGGCCCCGAATGCCGGCGATGCCGAACGCCGCAGGAAGCTGGCCGCCTGGATCACGGACGCAAACAATCCACTGTTCGCCCGCGTGATCGTCAATCGCGTTTGGCAGTATCACTTCGGGCGAGGTCTCGTGGCCACACCCAACGATTTTGGCTTTAACGGCGGTCGGGCATCGCACCCAGATTTGCTTGATTGGCTGGCCGTTCAATTCGTATCCGGCGGCTATCGTTTGAAGGCGCTGCATCGACTGCTGGTCACATCGGCCGCGTACAAACAGTCGTCGACATTTCGGCCGGAGGCAGCCCGCCGCGACGCGGAGAACCGATTGCTGTGGCGCCATGCGCCGCGACGCCTGGAAGCCGAGGCGCTGCGGGACGCCGTGCTGCAGGTATCGGGGCTGCTGGAGACGCGCGTTGGCGGAGTCGGCTATCGGGACGTGCGCCATTTTTCGCACAAGGGAAGCAATTTCTATGAACCGATCCGCGATGCGCAGCCAGGTTCGCGTCGACGGACGATTTATCGCTTCGTTCCCAGAGGCGGTCGTAATCCGTTCCTGGATACGTTTGATTGTCCCGATCCGTCGACCACTACTCCCACGCGAGCTACAACGACAACTCCGCTGCAAGCCCTGGCATTGATGAACAACGCATTGATCTTTCAAATGTCAGCCGCACTGGCGGAAAGAGTCGAAAAGGAAGCGGGGACGCGCGTCGGCGACCAGGTCGCGTTGCTTTACGAACTGGCCTATAACCGCACGCCGCGCGAAGAAGAAGTACAGCGTGCGGAACGCTTTATCGCGACGAACGGAATGGCTTCATTTTGTCGCGTGGTCTTGAATAGCAACGAATTTGTCTTTGTCCGCTAGGTTGCTTGTGTGCAACAGATAGAACAGAATCATGAATGCCAACCGCCGTGATTTTTTGAGTTTCTCGACCGCATCGTTGACCAGCACCGTGCTGGCGTCGCTGCTGGCCCGCGAGACGCGCGGAGCCGCGGTTCCCGGTGAAGCCAAGGACCCGCCGCCGCATCATCCGGCACGCGCGCGGCGCGTGGTGCACCTCTGCTTGTGCGGCGGGATGAGTCACCTCGACTCATTCGACTACAAGCCGGAGCTGGCGAAGTTTCATGGGAAATCACTGCAGTTTGACGAACGCCCTGAAACGTTTTTCAACCGCATTGGACTGCTTCGAAAAAACGACTGGGAGTTCAAGCAGCGCGGCAAGAGCGGTTTGTGGGTTTCCGAATTGTTTCCCCATTTGGCCGAAGTGGCCGACGAACTGACGGTCGTTCGCTCGATGGTGGCGGAATCCGCCAACCATACTCCAGCCACCTTCGAAGAAAACACCGGCTTCCGGCTGAACGGCTTCCCTGTCATGGGCTCGTGGGTCTCGTACGGGCTGGGCTGCGAGACGGACGACTTGCCGTCCTACGTCGTACTGCCGGACCCGCGCGGCCTGCCCGCCGGTGGGACGATCAACTGGTCGAATGGGTTCTTGCCGGCACAACATCAAGGCGTTGCTTTTCAGTCCGATGGTCCGCCGATCCGCGACCTGTTTCCGGCGAATCCACAGTCCCCCGAGCACGAACAAGCTAGCCGCGCGCTGCTGGACGAGATCAACCGTTAACATGTTGCCGACGTCGGCGTGGAGGATGCCTTGACGGCGCGCATGCGGTCCTATGAACTCGCCGCCAAAATGCAGTTGGCGGTTCCGGACGTCACCGACCTCTCCCAGGAAACCGCGGAAACGCACGCCCTGTATGGCACCGACCAGGACACGACATCCGATTTTGGCCGCCGCTGCCTCTTGACGCGCCGACTGCTGGAGAAGGGCGTTCGCTTCGTGCAACTGTTTTCGGGAGGTTCGTTCGGGTCCCCTCGGATCAATTGGGACGGGCACGAAGATGTGCTGGTCAATCACAACCGGGAAGCAAGCCGCATCGATCAACCGGTAGCCGCCCTGTTAAGGGACCTCAAACAGCGGGGCATGCTGGATGACACGCTGGTGCTCTGCACGAGCGAATTCGGCAGAACGCCGTTCACGCAATCGGGCGAAAACGACCTGGGCAAGGGTCGGGACCACAATATGTACGGATTCTCCATCTGGATGGCCGGGGGTGGTTTGCAACCGGGCATCGCCTACGGGGCAACCGACGACATCGGCTGGAAAACGGTCGAAAAGCCCGTTCACTGGTACGATTATCACGCCACCGTCCTGCACCTGCTGGGTATCGACCACACCCGACTGACCTTCTACCATAACGGCATCCAGCGGCGGCTGACCAACGTTCATGGCGAAGTCCTCACCGACTTGCTTCTCTAAAGCCTGCCGGCGGCGTTGCGTTTGCGGGGCCCGGACAACCGCCGGGAATACGCGACCGCCGCTACGAATTCGGCTCTTGCTATCCAGGCTGGAACGTCGATATAATCCGGGATGTTTGCCGGTGTAAGTGAGTCACCTGTCCCACACATAACTTACCTCCGTGTCATCGGTGTCGCCATGAATCGTTTGCGCCGTCGTTCTAAACGTTCTCTGCCTCGTCGTCTGCACGTGGAAAAACTCGCGGCTCGCGAGCTCTTAGCGGTTCTCAACGTCGATCAACCGGCCCCGGTTTTGGAAGGGAACGAGGGCGTGCGGTACGCCGAGATACGCGTTACCTTAAGCGAGCCCGTCAACGAACCGGTCACCGTCCAGTACTCGACCACCTCGGAACGTGTCGAGCATCCGGCGACACCCAACGTCGACTACACGCCACGCGTCGGATCGCTGACCTTTGCGCCGGGCCAGACGGTTAAAGAGCTGGATGTGGCCGTGATCGGCGACCGCGATGTGGAAACGGACGAGTTCTTCCGGTTTCGCCTGCATTCACCTGCACTGAACGCCACGCTGGGCGAAGTGAATCGCGTCGTTCGCATCGACGACGACGATGTACCGCCGCCCGTCCCGGCCGCACGTGTGGAAACGGTGCGCGGTGTGGTCCTGGAAGGCGACCCGCCTGCCTCGAATCGCAGCGCGGCGTTTGACATCGTCTTGGATCGACCGACTACGGTTCCGGTGACGATTGGCTTCGTCACCTACAGCACCGGCTTTGAACATCCGGCAACTCCCAACGAAGATTATCGCACGCAAGAGGGAGCGGTCACGTTCGAACCGGGAGCGACTCGTCGCCGCGTCGAAGTACCGATCATCAGTGATATTCGTGTCGAGCGGGACGAGCAATTCGGCTTCCGCATTCGCAATCCACATGAGGCGATCATTGGCACCATCGACCGGCAGACGGCTCGGATCGAGGACGATGATCACGAAGTCGAGTTGCCGGTATTGAACGTCGAACGGACCGTGCGCGCCGTCTCGGAAGGAGACGAAGGCGTCCAGGACGTTACGTTCCGGCTGACGCTGAGTCGCCCGACGAATGAAACCGTCGTGGTGCGGGCGATTACCAGTGTTCGCGATCTGGAACGACCGGCGACGCCCGGTGAAGATTTTCACGCGCTGGAGCGCCGCTTCGAATTCGCGCCGGGACAGACGGTCGTGGAAGTGCATGTCGCGGTCATCGGCGACCGGCAGGTGGAAGCCGACGAACAGTTCGCGCTCGTCCTTCGCGACGCCGTCAACGCGAGGATTGGGGAATCGCGAGCCATCGTGCGGATTGAAGACGACGACCGCGAACGGCCGACCCTTCCCTTACTGGACGTTTTCAGCCCGGAGCGTTCCATCCGCGAGGGGGACGATGGCCACCGCCTCGCCGTATTCGAAATTCGACTCAGCCGCGAGTCTGCCGAAACGGTACGGGTGAACTACGCGACGCATACGGATTTGTCCGCCCCGCGCGCGACCGCCGGTGTCGACTTTGAAGCGCGCAGCGGTGTGGCGGAATTTCCCGCCGGCAGGACCCGTGTCTTCATAGAAGTTCCCGTCCTGGGCGACACCGTACCGGAAACGGACGAGTTCTTCGGATTGCGGATTGGCGAAGCCGTCAACGCCACGATTCACGAACGTTCGGGCACCGCGCGGATTGACGACGACGACCA
The DNA here is from genome assembly GCA_937967665.1 of uncultured Planctomycetaceae bacterium. GTDB lineage: Bacteria > Planctomycetota > Planctomycetia > Pirellulales > Pirellulaceae > CALBSZ01. The sequence goes on along the minus strand of CALBSZ010000451.1, from coordinate 8,232 downwards.
CGCACGTGTGGCGGACCGGCACATCTTCTTTAACGAGTCGCATTTCGACGGCGAGGATGCTGCTGCCAGCGAACTGGACGATAACGCCATCGCCCCGGAAAAAAGCGCGCTGCTTCCCGAACAGAGAGCATCGCGCGAGAACTACACCAACTACAACAAGGGCATCAACGGCATCATGGTCGATCTTGCCGCCAGTCCCCATCCGGGTGCGATCGGGCCGGAGGATTTCGAATTCCGCGTTGGCCGGCTGGGGTCGCCAAACACTTGGGAACGGGCGCCGGATCCGGTGAGTATTACACTGCGTGCCGGCGCTGGCGTCGATCACTCGGATCGGTTGACAATCATTTTTCCAAACGGCAGCATTGTCAATGAATGGCTGCGGGTGGTGGTGAAAGCCAACGAACGCACAGGGCTCGAACGACCCGACATCCATTACTGGGGCAATCAACAGGGGGACACCGGGAATTCCGACCAGCAGACCGGTGTCGATGCATTTGATCGCGCCTACGTGCGCGATAACTCGCGCAGCGCTGATGACCGCGTTCCCATTACCAACCCACTGGACATGAACAAGGACTCGCTCGTCGACTTCGCCGACCTGGGCGGAGTCCGCGATTCCCAGACGACGTTCAATGAGACACTGACGTTGCGAGAATTCCACGAGGAAGTCTCCGGTCCGCCCGTTTTCGCACTGGTATCGGAGACGTCGGCGGATGACGAGTTAACGAGCGCGATAGAATCGGATGTTACCGTGCCAACGCCCATTTTCGAGGCATTCGCGCCGGCACCCCGTCGCGATGACTCGGACGGTTCCTACGACACCATCGAAGAAGCCAGTGTCGAGCCGCTCGAGTCGCTGATCGAATTGATTTCCGCGGATATCGCGCGACAGTAGCGTTGAGTTTTGAGTCGCCTTCGAAGGACAATGCATGCCGGCGATGGCTACCGCGGAGCGGTTATGGCGATCCCTCCGGGATCATCGAACAAGCGGACGGCGTCGCCCGCTATCGTCCGCTATGACCCCAGAGGGAGAATGGCAGGAAGGAGACTCGCTCGGAGGGAGCATGGCTGGTAAATCACCCTCGCCGGCGACCTCACGAATCCCGAATCTGCTTCTGATGCGATTCTTAGCCCCTCCCAGCGACGTTCGGGAATGCCGGTTGCGTTACGCCGCCGGCTGACGCCGGTGTTGGACGAGGCTTGTGATCAGCAGCGCCAATCCCGCAACTCCGGCGACCAGGGCCGCAATCGGCAGCAGCCCGGCGCACAGCCCAAGTGCACCGACGACCATGAGCAGTACGCCGAGTGTCCGCAGGCTGAGGACGCGAATGGCCACCCGAACCGCAATCGTGACGGCATAGCAGGCCAACGCGATACCGATGACGAGGCCGAGTTGTTTCAGGCGATCTATCAGGGACTTGGCCAGCGGCCGAGCGGTAATCTCCAGGTCGCCGCGGGCGGTGACAAAGTAGTATTCGCGGCCTCGTTCCGGAATCGTGACAGCGAGACTGGCAAGGCCCGTTTCCGGCGGCGCATCGAAAACGCCATCAATGGAATCGCCAAGATTTTGGGCTGCCCTTCCTGACTGAGCAATCTGGAATCCGGACGTACTCTGCCCCGCGATGTCGAATCCTGGATTCGCGGCGTTCGAATCCGACTGCGATTGTTGTTCCTCCAGCTTCTGCTGGTAGTTCTGCAACCGCTGCAGGTCTGATTCACCGCTCTTCCTGCCGCGTGCGAATTCGCCCTGCTCGATCACGGCAGGCTTCTTCTCCATCGATTTGGACTTCGCAATGCTCAACGTGCTGGCATCGCTATTCTCTTGCAGGTCCAATGCCAGTTTCGACTGTCTCTTCTGGACGCGGCCTTGCAGTTTTCCGGACGGCTTGGCCGGGCCGGATTGCGCCAGGTCAAGAACCTCATCGGCCGGAGCGTTGGCGATTTCCGAGGACGGTGCCAGACTGTTTTTCAGCTGATTCTCTTCGAGCCAGTACTTGTTGAATCTGAGCTCCTTCTCTCCACTGCCTTCCTGGTACTTGGAGATGTCCTTGAAATTCAGGCCCAGTTGTTCGACCACGTTGCGGGCGCGCGAGTTATCCTGTCCCTCAAACGCCTCGTTCAGCCGCTCCCGGTTGCCCACGAATGCCGCTTCGTCGGGCGAGAACGTATCGTATCGCTGCGCCTCGTCAAAGCCCCGTGCATTGGCGTCGTTTCTGGATTGCAGCTTGGGGTTGTCAAGATAGTTACTGGTGTGTTCCTCAAATCGTTCGAACTGTTCGCGCAGTTGGCGTTCCTGCCTGCGGGCCCGCAACTGTTCGTACACGTTGGCGCTCTTCAACGAGTTGACGCAACTCATCAGCTGATTGCCGATGTAGTCGGCAAAGACGGCTTCGTAGTCGCCCGGATCGTCCGTATGGCTCATGGAACCGCCGAAATCGAACCATTCGAACGATTCAGGCAGGTGCAAACGCACGCGGCTCAGTTCGACATTCACGTTTCGTGATTTCATGAACGGAAACGATTGCGGAGTCAAGGATTTCGGTCGAGCCAGCTGGCCGCTGTAGACCGCGGCCACCACGAAATCGGCATCACCCGCCGCGGTCTTGATCAGCGGAACCCGAAAAAGTCCCGGTTGTTTTGACGACGTATCTTGTTGAGGCTTCACGGGCTCGCCCGCGACGTTGACCGTCCACAAGAGCGCGCCGGCGGGCAATTCCGCCTCCAGAAACTGCTCCGTGCTGTTTTGCAGATGATAGCGCTGCTCGGCACGATACGCGCCGGCGGCGTCCATGACCAGCACGGTTTCGGAGAAGCGGATGCGGGCGCCGGCGGTCTTGACAAGCTGTCGCGATTTCAGGGAGTAGCTCAGGGAAGCTGCCGCGGCATTGTCCGCCACAACGTAACCCTGCGTAATGCGGTTGCCGAGAATCGACGTCAGTACCTTCCAGCGATCCTGCAAGCGGTCCAATGTGTCGAGATTCTCGCGTTCCCCGACAACGACCTCGTCGCGCCCGGCACTTTCCAAAACCACGAACTGGTTGTCAACGCGAACGTTCTCGACGTGCGGGATCGGCACGAATTGTTCTTCCGCGGACTGCAGTCGGTCTTTCTGAACCAGCACGGAGTAGCGTCCCATCTTGTCTTCCTGCAGCTCCAGCGTAAAGCGTACTCGAGCTGGATCGTCGGGCACTTCGGCGACCGTCTTCTGCCGCAACATCGGGGCATGGATGCGCGCGTTGGCCAGGTATTGCGGCAAGGTGAACACGACCGTGTTCGTGCCCGCGTTCTCAATGAGGAAATCCAGATAAACGGTTTCCTCGATCGTCCGCTCCGTGACACGGACGTTGGTAATCGTTTGCACAGAAACGCGAGGCTTTCGCAGAACGGCCAGCAGCGAACCGCTGTAGGACGCTCCTTGATAGGCAATCGCGATCCGCGCGGCACTTCGCTGCTCCGCGCCCAGCCACCCGAAGGTGCGTTCCAGCAAGACCGATTCACATTGCTGCAGATTGCTGGTCTGGACGTCAAAAGCGGGATCGGCCTGGATCACCAGTTGCCCGGATTGTTTGGCAACCTTCCGTACATGAATCACCGGCAGCACCGCGCCCGCCATCGCGTCGACCAGGTACTTCCCGGTGACCAGCATCGAAACGGACCCGGCTTGTCCATTGCCAAGATAGATGGTCAAGACGTTGGCTTCCGGCGTTGAAGTGACCGACCATTCAAACGGCTCGGGGGCCAGCACTCCGGCCACGTCGACGTCCGCGGGAAGCTGAATTGAGACCTCGTAAAGCGGCATCCCCTTCACATCGAAGCGAAACTGGCTTTCCAGCGTTGCATACGAACGCTCGGTGAGCCGCAGGATCGACTGAACCTGAACGTTCACATCCGGCGCGACCGCAGTGGCCTCGATGTCAATGGTAAATGGCACGCGTTCCAGCGCGAAACCCTGGTACGGGCGGATTTGCAAGGGACTTTCACTACTCCCACGACCGCTGGCGGCAAGTTCGGCGGCGTCCGCCGGAATGTCCGTCCGCCGAACTCCACCCGTATCGACCGTCTGCAGTTCGATGCGTGGACTGCGTCGGATGACATAACGGCCATCGTGCAGGGCCGCCTCGGGCACTTCGACCAGCGGCGCCTGAATCGCTTCGCGGCCGTCGGTCAGAGCCAGCGGGCGGGACAGGAAGATTCGAAAGGATTCGCTGTCGGTGGCTGCCTTCAGCAGGTTGACCTGCAGCTCTCGCGAGTCGGCGGCAACTTCCCAGCCACGCACGTTGTCGCCAGCCACCTCCTCGACCAGGTAGCCTTCGGAAATGACGACCGTAAAGGTGTCTCGCGCGTTGCCGCTGAACTTGACGTCCAGCTGCCAGGTCAGACGCAGGCCATCTTCGCGCACGTCAAAAACACCCAGCGAGGCCGCCGTGAGGCTGCGATCCACAACGGCCTCGGCAACTTGCGGCCGCCAGCGCAGATGTAACTCGCCCGACTCACCCAGCGACGTTTTGATGACCTCGCCCGGATTGGCGACCTGATAGAGCTGTCGATCATGGATATCGCTGAAGCGCAGTTCGGTGCCGGCTTCGGGCACCGTGAATGTCACCGAGGTCGCTGGGGCGGACGGTAAAGCCGCGTTGGCAATTCGCCAGCCGCCGCTCCTTTCCAAGGGGACGCGTACGGAAAACGCCAATGTGTGACGGCCCTTTCCCGACGCTTGCAGGAAGACGACCGGCAGGCTGAGTTGCGGCAGTGCGGGCGCGGCAACCTGCTGTTGCATCATTTTCGCCTGTGCGGCCTGTTGGTCAGCCGCGTTTTCGGCAGGCGGCGCCGCGTGGGGCACTGCCGGAGGCGGTGTTGCGCTGTAGAGGCGAGCCGGCAGGCCGTCCAAGGTCGCGTTCACGAGCACACCGCTTTGCAACGTCAGCGGAATCGACACGTCGCCCTCCGCGTAGACTTCGATCTGCAGACTGCCCTGCAATTCCAGGTAGTCGCCGTCGACGAGCGTCGCTTCATAGCTAGCGCCGGCGAAGGCAAAGTCCGCCGGCGGTTTGGGGGCGGTGAGTCGCTCGTCAGGATAAGCCAGGTTCCAAAGTCGTTCGTACTCGTCATAGGGAATCAGCAACTTCGTCGCCTCCGCAATTCCCTCTTCCTTTGTCGGGTCGTAGGGCACGATGACGGCATCGGCGGGCACCTTAACCGGCGTCGTATCGTCGGCAAGCACCACAACCTTCCCGTCTCGCAAAATCACCTGGGGCGGTTCGGCGTTTCCCTCGTTGGCAATCAATGCCGCCAGTAGCAGGACCGTCGCGGTCACGCCGCGCGAACAGCAGCGGCAAAGGAAACCGCAGCAACGACGACATAACGACTCCAATCGCCGCACGATCGCACAGGCAATGTAAAACGGAACCAGTAGCGAGGCCACATAGAAAGCGTAGTCAAACAGCACGGCGAACGGGTCGGCCAGCCCGAGCACGGCCGGCGTCAGGGCACTGACCAGCAGGACAACAATGACGAAGGTTGCTTTGGCACGCGTCGACTTTCGTGTCAGCAGTATCCCGATCAACGCAATCAGGATGGCGGCCCCCCAGGCCAAAAAATGGGCGCGCTGCTGATTCACCAGCGTCAGTTCCAATTGGGGATCACTTCCCACGCTGCGCAAAGAGACGTGTTCGCCCGTTCGATCCAGATCGATGTTCAAACTGCGCAGTCCTTGCAGTGCCCAATACGCTTTGCCCCGCAGGGCTCGCGAATCCGACTCGCCATGCAAGGACCTCAGGCCTTCCACCGCGTTCCCTGAAGCCGTGACCTCGCCGTCACTTTCGAATTGCGCGATCGTTCCGGATTCCGCGATCCTGGAACGGCTTGTCGGCGGTGTGGCATCCGGACTGCCGGGCGGAAATTCGCGGTTTTCCGCGGCTTGTGGTAACTCCGCCAGCGGTTCCGGCTCCGTGGGCTGCGGTTCTTCCGTTCGAGTCGTTTCTTGTGGCGCCGCCGGACGTCCCGCGATCGCAGGTTGATCCGCAGCAGGGGGCAGTTGGGGCTCGAGTGCCAGGCCACGCTGCGCGACGCGATCGTCCGTTTTTTCCATTTCCTCTTCGCGTTCCATGTCGTCGAGTTCCATCACGTCATCAATCTGTTCGGCGTAATCCGCATGCGACTGCTGCGCGGGCGCATCGTCGACAGTTTCAGCTCCGTAGTCGTAATCGTGCCCTCGATAGCGGCGTGCCGATTCGCGCGCTGCCTGAATACTCCAGAGGCTGTGCGTTCCACCAGCCAGGGCAACGATACTTCTACCGACGACGTTCACGGCCGCTTGCCGCTGGCTGGGCTGCTGCAGGAAGACGGTTCCGTCGCTCTTGGCCACCTGGTAGCCGGTCGGCAGATGAAAGTTCCAGACCACATCGGCGACGGGCACCTCCCGGGCTTCGTCGCCATCGCGCAGGAACAGTTGCGGAGCCGTCCACTGCACGCGGCCATAGAAGTCAAATGGTCGGATCGTCGTTTCGTAGACGAACTGCAGGTCGCGAACCGCCGTGGCCGAACCAACGGGCAAGCTGACGAGCACGCGTCCCGAGTCGGTCTGCGGTTTGGCCGGCACGCCGTCGACCAGTACGGCCCACAATTCGGCCTTATCCGGTAGTTTGATTTCGAGAAACGAGTTCTTGGTAAGCAACTCGAAGCGGGCGACATGCTGGCTGGCTCCGCTGGGGGAAACTTGCGTTACCAATTCAGCGCGTTGCACGATCGAAGTCGGTAAGACAAACCCCGGTGGCCTGCGCGTGGTGATCGAGATACTACGGTTGTCGCTGCTGAAGCCGAAGGTTCCCAGCACCCGCCGTCCAGGCTGGTAGTTGGCGTCCGCCAATTCTCCCAAGTCAACGCTGCGACCCGAAGTCTGGATTTGGACATCCAATTCCGCATTTCCTTCGACGGCACAAAACGCCGTCTGGTATTCGACATGGTCCACCTCGGGAATGGGCAGATCACGTTCGTCAACGGTATCTTGGGTTAGCGACTGAAAGCCCACGGACAGTCGAATGGTGCCGCGTCGAGGCGAACCCAGCTGCACCGTCCAGACTCGCATGTCATCCTGGTCATCGTGCGAGAACTCTTTGACGGCACCATAGTCCAAATCTCGAATGGCCAGGGTCGTGGGAGTATCCAGCGGAAGTCGAAACTGAATCAGGCGAACTCCCGACTCGTCGATCGAAAAGATCAGGTCGTGGTGCGTCGTGATGGTCTCCGGTTCGATCTTGAAGAACGAATAGGTATCGACGGTGACCAGCGGCTGACGGCGAGTCACCAGCATGGTGGCGGTATAGGCCGATTCGAAACGATACGCCAGCGCCGCGTCCTCCACGGCCAATCCGTATTTGACCAGTTCCGCCTGCTCCAAGGGAACCAGCAAGTTGACGTCTTCTGGTTGTACGGAAAAATCCGGCGAGGTCTGGACGGCGATGGCACCGTCATTGGTGTTGGCATTCGCGACGGCAAATACGGGCAGGTCGACCTTGATCTCCTGCCATTGGGTCAGCCAGTTCTCTGGAATCGCGTTGGCTGTGAATTGAAACCGGGCCTGCTGGCCGATAGGCAGTGGCCGGTCGAGCGTCACCGACACCTGACGCGTGGTGGCGTTGAGCGGCTGTTCCTCGAAAGCCAACGACTCCCCGGACTCTTTGGACAGCTCGGTCACCTGCCAGCCGTTGGGGATGTGCAGCTGAAATGCAAACAACTCTTCGGCACTCGGGCGGATCCCCAGGACACCGGTGACGGCATGCCGTTCCTCCTCCAGACGCAGCAGGATCAGGCTGGTCACGTCAATAGCAGCAGGCGGTTTGGAAACGCGAGCGGTCAGCGTATAGTCGGCACCGGTCGCGAAGTATGCAGCCACGGTTCGCAGCGGCGGTTCACCAGGCGTCACTTCCAGGATTGTGACCGGCAAGGCCTGCTGCAAGGCCGCCGTATCGATCGGCAGCAGTTCGGCAAATGCCAACGCATCCGCCTGCAGGCGATGGTCCAGCAGAAGTCCCACGATCGCGACCGAGCTGACTACATCCAGCGGTTGCAGGCGCGGCATCGACCACATCCCAATTGGCGATTGGGACCGAGTGGCTTCGATATTGATCAACACGGTCGCCGTTTCCGGGTTACGCAACGACACGACCAGGACTTGCTGGTCGCCCTGCGGTTCAATCTGCCATTGCGCCAGCTGCAGGGACCAGCCGCACCGGC
>CALBSZ010000450.1 GCA_937967665.1 uncultured Planctomycetaceae bacterium | reverse complement strand
TCACCAGGCTTGCTCTCACCAGGCTTGCTCTCACCAGGCTTGCTCTCACCAGGCTTGCTCTCACGGGATTCACTTTCGCCGGATTCACTTTCGCCGGCGTTCGCACCGCCTTCTTCGTTCTCGCGAATCTCATCGGCGAGCTTGCCGGTGCGCTCGGCGACCTCGGCTTGCTCTTTGGCAACTTTGTTTGGATCGACGCCCCCTTCGGTACGGCCTTGAACGCCGCTGTGAATGCGCAGGATGCGTTCGACTTCCTTGATGTATTCGCGGTAGCGTTTTTCGTCGCTGTCACGGACGCCTTCGCGATCTTCCGTCATCAACAACTTCAGCAACGCTTGCATTTCCAGCAGCGCCTCGTTCTGGCTGTCGACGAGTTCCTTGGTAATACGCTCCTCTTTTCCCTGCGGGAACTTCTCCGACAAGGACTTCAACCGGACCAGCGTCAACCGTTCCTTCGACTGCTGAAAGGCTTTTCGCAGCAGGGCGGCGCGGCGAGGATTCTCGGCGGCATCGAGATCCGACATACGGAGCATCAGGTTTTCCAGCTGCTGATACTTGTCCGCGATGGCGCTCTGCCGGAGCGCCAATTCGTCAATAACATCCGGCTGATTGTCGGGCTCGGGCGCCTGCGACCAGGCGACAGCGGGCCAGAGACCGATACAGAGAGTCACAGTGAGGAACAGTCGTAGCATGGTTCCAACTCCTATCCGACGAATTGTACGCGGCCGCTATCTTATAGATTCGGAAGAAAATCGCCAAAAAACCCCTTCTTCCGTTCTTTCTCGGTATCTTTCATCAAACCGTCCTGGTCTCCGATCAACGACCTCATGATATCAAGCAGCTCGTTATATGTCTCGATATCGAGCATGTCCTTCAAGACATCCTGCAATTCTACCAGAATCAGGTTGTTTTGTTCGAGAGCAGCCAGGGCCGCGGAATCCAGTATTTCCGGGTCTTGCAGCCCTTTTTCTAGACGATCCAGGCGGACGTCGAGTTCCGGAAACATCTGTTCCGCCACGGGATTCAGCTTTTCCGCCACGGCCGCCAGCCGTTCTTTTCGCGATTCCGACTCGGCCACCCGATTGTTGATCAGTTCATCGCGGATATCCAGGATCGCCGCGGCGACCCCAAGAATTTCCTGAGTTGACTTGCTGCTTTGCTGGATGGCGCGCTGCACGCGCAGCAGCCGCAGCGACTGCTGTCGATCGGATTCTTCCTGGGCGTCCCCCGGTTCGGTGCCGTCCCCGGGTTCACGGCCCTCGGCGTCGGCGGCGGATTGCGGCCGGACGTGATTCAGCGAATCCCGCATCAGCGTCACTTCTTCGACAATCTGCTCAAAGCGGCGGCGCAAACCGATCTCGCGTCCTTCCAGCAGGACCTTGAGTTCATCGGGGGTTACGACGTCCAATTCGTAGCGGTCCCCCACGCCGATGTTCGGCTGTTCGTACAGATTACAGTGATCTTGCGCGGTCACCGTGACATACAGTTTGTCCTGGGGAGCGAGTTGCAGCGTGCCCTGGGTGCGTTCCAAGCGGAAGTCCAGCGCCGCGTTGAGCTCGCCGCTGGCCGGGACAGTGAACTCGCGCTGTTGCGGTTCCTTGTCGCCAACTTGAATTTCAAACCACGCTCTGTCCAGACCGTAGTCGTCTTTGATCATTCCCGTGGTGGGCAAGATCACATCGGGCGTGACGGCCGACCCGATTCCACGCAGGCGGGCGGCGACGGTCGGCGGAGCATCGTCCACCGCCACGAGCGAAATGTAATGCGGTCGTTCCGAGACCACGCCGTCAGCATCGGTGATGGTAATCTGCAGTTGCGTGCTGCGATTCAGCGATTCGATGGCATGGGAAAAGGCATTGCTATCGATTGCCGCCGGCTCGAAGGACGCACCCGGTTCGTCCGGATCAAATATTTCCACGGCGACCAGAGACTTATTCGTTTGCCCTTTCAGCGTCACCCGTGTGCCGCGCGGGATCGGGAGTTCGGGACGATAGGGAATCGTCTCCTCCGTCCACTGCAAGTTTTCCTCGTCGCGCATGTATTCGGGATACAAACAGTGGACCTCCAGGCTGGTCAATTCGGGGCTGTCGACGACATCGACGATATAATCGCGGAGGCGATGATCCCGGCCGACGACATCGAACCGGATATCGTCGAAGACTCCCTTGAAAGGCAGTCCGTCGAACGTGTAGACCTTACCCACCTTCGACATGCTGGCCCGGCCGTATCCGTCCGAGGTGTGATAGTAAATCGTGCAGCTCTCGGGAATCTGCTTGGTGGGATCGGCGGTCACTTTCAATTTCAAATTTGTGCCCCGCGCGACTTTCAATCGCTGGTTGGTAAACGGCATCAGCACCGTGGTGAGTCGCTCCTCGGCGCCCGGTACGATCCGTTGCAGTTCGACGCCGACGACTTCAATGCGGGTGGTGCGCGGCCAGGTCTGCGGGTCGAGCAGATAAAGCCGCTTGGCCCACAACGTGACGGCAGGCGTTTGCGCGAAAAAGAAAAAGCTGGCCGCGGAGACCAAGGCCAATGCCAGCTTGCCCATCAGCGGACCAAAGCGAAAAACTTTCCGCAGGTGGACTTGCCGGACACGGTCCACGGCCTCTTCGCTGGTAAACTTCAACATGTCCTCGCTGAAGGGCTCGGCCTGCGACGCGTCCTTCATCTCCACAGACGTCACCAGGCTGTCCCGGAGCACGTCGAAGCGGCGCTCCAACAGGATGGCCATGCTGCGATCCGCCAGCGGCACGAAGGTGCGCCGCAGGATCCAGCGATAGCCGATGTAAACGAGTCCAGCGGCCACGCCGCACAGCATCACCGCGCGGACCCCTTGCGGCAATTCGTCGGCGCCCATCACGACCAGGAAGTAATCGAGCCCCAAGCCCAGCCAGAAGGTCAGGGCCAGCCAGATCACGCCCAGCGAGCACCCTTCCAGCCAGATGTAGGCCCGGATTCCCCAGCGCAGTCCTCCCAACTTGGACTGGATACTGGCCGGTAAGTCATGCGGAGGTGCTGCCGTTGCCATGTTTCTCTTTCCCTACCTGAATGCGTCCTGGGAACTCGCGCCAACGACGCTCTTTTGCAATGCAACTCAGCCGCGTTCGGCTACGCTGCGATAATCCCGATTACGCGAGCTTGCTGAGCCGCCTGATCAACCATTCCATACAGAGCACTCCGCAGATGCAGCCCATCAGCCAGCCCATCAACAGGCGCTCAAAGTTCTTGTCCGGAGTCCCAGACAACATCGTCGTCTGATCGCGAGGTTCCAGGTACGAAGCAACCGAGCGAGTCTGTTCGCCAACGGCGGCCGGCAATCCCACAAAGTACTGGCCCTCGGTGCCGACGGTGATTTCCTTCAGTAGAGCGTCATTGCGTTCCGGCTGCCGGATTTCCTTTTCCCGCATCCGCGATTCCACTTCGCGCGTCAAGACCTGCTCGCTCCCGTCCATTTTTTTCAATTGTATCTGATAGTTGCCTTCGCGGAGAACCGTGAACTGGCCGGAATAGAGTCCCGGCCAAGCGGCATCCTTGACCCGCAACAGTTCCAGCGGTTTGCCGATCCCGTCGTACACCACGACGGCCGGTACGGATTCGTCTTCCAGCGGGCGATGCTGGGCGTCGGACAAAATGGCTCGGACAATCACATTGTCACCGATGGCCGCGCGCGACTTGTCCGTCAGCAGGACGCCGCGAGTGGAGTCCCGCAGCAGTCGTCCCTGAGACACCCAGCGGATCAGCTTGATGTAATAGGTTTCAAAATAGGTATCGTCGACCGCGCGGACGCGCCACATCTCGCCGCTGGCCTGAAAGAAAACGCGTCCCGCGCCGTAAATGTGCCCAGCCAGGTAAATGGGCAATTCATTATCGATCTTGGTGGAAGGATCGGAAAACCGCGCATAGACCGTCGCGCCCGGCTTGGGGTCCTTGACGGCATAGTAGCCGTACACTCCGGAAAACGAGGCCCACGCCTGTTCGCTGCCGACCAGGTCGTCTTCCAGCCATAAGAACTCGGATTCCAGTCCATCGCGGGTGAACTCGAGCGGCCAGGCATCTTCGCCGCCGAAACGACCAAGTGACAGCGCGGCGGAGCGCGGCGTGTACAGGTTCACTGGGTAAAGCGACCGGATGGTGGACACCCGCTGGTTGTTGCGGACGTTGGCCCACTGCGGGGTATGCACCGGCCCGGCGATACAGATCAAGCCGCCCGCCTTCTCGGCAACCCACTTTTCCAGCAGGTCGGTCTGGATGTCATCCAGCGCCAGCCAATCCGGATCGAAAGCGATGATCGCGTCGAACTCGAACAGTTCGTCCTCCGTGGTGGGGAACTCAAACAGCAGTTCGTCTGCTTCCTGCGAAATCCCCGGCTTGCCCGACTGCAGCAGGACGGTTGTCTGCGTGTCGCGGTCGCGAAACAGGGCATTGCGCAGAAAACGAAATTCGCGTGTCGGCCCGCCCGCGAACAGCAGGACGCGGTTCTTGCGCTTCGCCACTTGGACGCGAGCTCGCATTTCGTTGTCACTGATATCGCGTTCGGTACTCACCGGAGCCACCCGCAAACGGTATTCCCGGTCCTCGTCGTCTTCTTCCAGCACGAGTTCGAATTCCACGCTGTTGATCTTGCCGTCTTCACTTAAGGTCAGACGACGTTCCTCCTCGAATCGTTCCGTGGCGTTGGTCGTGTCTTCCGCGGCCGCGACCGAATAGAGTTCGACTTTGACATTACGCCCGTCCAGCCCGAAAGACTGAATGAAACCGGTCACCTTGAAGGCGTCTCCGGGGTAGACGCGTTCGGGCGCTTCAAAATCGGCGACGCGAATACCGAGCGGATGCTGGTTACTTCCCCAGCCAACCGCATGGACGGCAATCTGGGCATCAGCCGCCACTTGGACCGCCACGCTGTAGCCGGCTCCCGAATTCTCAGCGCCGTCGCTAAACAGCACGATGCCCGCGATCGGCCCCCCGCGTTCCTTGTTCACAATATAGCGAATGGCGTCGCCGATCCGCGTTTCGCCCCCCTTGGGACTCAGTGCTGCCGCCCAGTCGACCTGTTGTGCGTTCGCCTCCGCGTCCTCGTCCTCGCTGGCGACCGCGGGCTGCGGTGGTTCCGCCTGCCGCAGCCCCAGGATGGCCAGCAGGCCGGCGTCCGCGCTGCGCAGATTGGCCGTCGCCAGGACGACCACCGCCGCGATCAAGGTCACCACGGAAATCAACAGGGCCCACGACGTATCCTCCTCGTTCCGCTGCGGCGAGGAGAGCAAATAGTAGCCGCCCGCCAGCAGTGAAATCAGGAAAACGCCGGCCGCGGCCAGGGCGGTCCAACGCGCCACTTTCAAATTGCGGAAGAATTCCTGCTCCGCCGCGACGGTGGGCGAAGCCGCTTCGGTACTCGTGCGCTGCAGCGAAGCCACTTCGCGGGGCTGCGCGGTATCATCAAAGGCGTAGACCACGACGTCGTGCTTTTCGCGCAGGTCGCCAAGCAGCGTGCCGCTCGAAAATTCGTCCACCACTTGCCGAATACGACTCGACGGCGACCCCGTGTCCTCGTCAGCCAGCGCCATGCTCTGGCTGGTATCCACCAGCACCGCCACACGTGAATTCTGCGTGACCAGTTCCTGCGTCCTTTTTTGCAGGTCCATGAAATAGAAGAGGATGCCCGCGAAGGCGAGCACCCGCAGCGTGGTCAACAGGAAGGCCACGCCCGACGGCAATTCAACGCTGTCACGCACATACAAGACGATCACCAGCGTCAGGACGCCGGCGCAACACCCCAGCAGCAGCAGCCACTGCCACCACTGCGTGAGCATCTGCAGGCGGCCGAATTCATAGTGTGTGCCGGACGCGATCTCGGCCAGTATCCCGATCATCGAGCACCTCCACGCAACGGATGATAGCTGGCCGAATAGGCCAGCGCCTGCTCGGCCAGCAGCAAGACCAGCAGCAGCCACATGAGCAGTTCGCTACGGTTCAGTCCGGCCTGGCGACTCTGCTGCACGTCCAGTTCCTCGGCGTAGAAGAAACGCGGCTTGACCGTATCCAGGTTGTCGAGCAGCGCTGCGGGTTCCACCACAGCCACGTGGCTCTCCAGGGTATCCACGTTCATGGCCCAGCGGCGCACCTGATTCTGGCCGTCGGCCGTCCGCGGCCACGCTTCGTAAATGCCCGGCCGGTCGGTTTCGCCCGCGTTGCCGTCGAGAGCCACCGCTCGGGTCGCGGACTCGACACTCGCCTGCGTCGCCAGCGTCTCGACAAGACCGCGCTGCCCCGCATCCTCGCTGGGCACGACAAACGAGACGTCAGGCAGGTACTTGGCGGCGTCCAGGGAAAGGGCGACGGTCTGGCCGACGACATATTCATCGTCGTGCCGCTGTGCGGCCGACAGGTAGGCGTGCATCTTCAAGGCGATCACGACGAACGTCGGGTCCAAGGCCAGGTTGTTCCAGGTCGGCGACGCCGACGTCAGGAAGGCCAGCACGCGGCCGTTGCCGAACTTGCGTTCCACCACCAGCGGCGCGTCGTTGCGGAGCGTCGCAATGACCCGCACCGTGGAATCCGGTGCCGGCTGCCAGCCCTCCTCGGGTTCGAAGTACCGCTCGACAGTAACATAATTGTGCAGCGGGTGGCGTTGCAGCATCAACGAGTGAAACAGCGGGTGATCCTGCACCTTGATGTCCGGCGTGTCTTCAATGGGATCGGGCGGCAAGTAGTTGTCCCGTCCCAAGGGGAGCGGGAACAGGCCCTCGCCGTTGCGATACAGTTTGCTGTTATAGAACGCGGCGATCGTCTGATCCCCGACAAAAAAACTCACGCCGCCCCCGTCTTGCACATACTGTTCCAGGTTCTCGATTGCCCGGTCGTCCAAACGGCCGACATCCAGCAGGTGAATCGACTGGTATCCGGAGAGTTCATCGGCATGGGAATCTCGCAGGAAGACATCCGCCTTGACTTCCGCCTGGATCCCGGTGTTCGCGCGCGGACTCGGTTGAAAGGCCGTTTGCAGGAACAGCGCGGCGTCCAAGTCACCGCTGCCGTTGATGATCAGGGCCTGTTCGCCAGCCGGAAAATCGAACGCAGCCCAGCGACGGTTGTCCAGCATCAGTGCGTCGTCGGCCAGGGTCGCCCGAATCACATGTTTGCCGGGAACAGAAAAGTAGACCTGCACCTGCCGCGTTACCGACTCGCCCGGCGCGATTTCATTGATGAGCACCGTAGGCAAGGTCTCCGCCTCGCGCGACAGCCGCTCGGGACTTTCGTAAAACTCGGTCGCGTCTTCGTACCTGAACGTTTCGACGGTCAGCTTCACGTCGGTGGCGGTCTGCTGCCCGGTGTTTTTCACGGTGACGTCGACAAACAGCGGGACACCAGCGGCGCGCGTGTCATTCCCGGCGGCGATGTCGCTCACCAGCAGGTTCGGCTGCGCCTGCCGCACACACGAGATCAAGCGGACGTCCGCGCCGGCTTGCCTGGCCCGTCGCAGCTGCTCGCGCACTTCCGTCGGATTTTCCCAGTCGTTCGAGCGGAAATCACTGACCAGGTAGACGATTCGCTGCTCGTCGCTTTCTTCCTCGAGCAGTTGTGTCGTCAGGTTGAGCGCAGCCAGCGGCCCGACGCGGAGCGGGGTGGCGGCGAAAGCGATCCCCTTGTTCTCCTCGAAGTCGGCCTTGAATTGCGGGTCGCTCACCGCCGCGTTGAAATCCGCGATCTTGCCGATCGCTTCGTCCGTGGCCTCTTGCTCTCCGGCGCGGGCGGCCCGCGAGTAGCGAAGCAGGGTGAGGCGCTGCGACGATTCCTGTTCCAGCGCCTTGGTAACGATTCCCGCGACGACTTGTTCGGCACGGTCGAACGCCGAAACCGCGCCGCCGCGTTCCGACATCGACAGGCTGTCGTCGACCAGAACGTAGTGATGCGTCACCTGCCCGCCAAAGACGCTGAACCATTGCTTTTTGGAAACCCATTGAGCCAGCATGGCTACCAGCAGGCCGATGGCCGCCATTCGCATCAGGAGCAACAGCAGTTGTTTGAGCCAAATCCACTTGCGATGCTTCTTGTAGCTCTTCAGCAGGAATTCCATCGCCGCCCACTCGATCCGCTTGTGCCGGAGCATGTTGATCAAATGGATCAACAGCGGCAGCAGCATCGCCAGGAAGCCCCAAGTCAGTGGTTGATGGATGAATTGCATGATGAAGCAGTTGTGGGCAGACGTTTCGAAGCGTGGGGTTTCTGCTTGCCGGCGAGCGGCCGCGGCGGCAGGCAGGCAGGCAGACAACGCGACGCTAATTCTTGTGGTGCATTCCCAGGCGGTTACTTAAGTAGGAGGCCAGTGCCGCGTCGAGCGGGTCGCTGGTACGGATGAGGGCATAGTCGATCGTGTTCTTGGCACATTGCCGGCGGATGTCGTCCAGGTATTCGCGCAGGGCTTCCAGGTAACCGTCCCGCAAGGCCCGCGGATTGCAGTTCAAAAAATCGTCCGACTCCAATCCGTCAAAACGCATCGGACCATTGAACTCGAAATCCAGTTCGTCATCGTCCATGATATGGAACACCAGCACGTCATGCCCCTTCTGGCGCAGCATTTTCAGACCGCGTACCATGCCGGGCCGGTCCGCCAGCAAATCGGAAACCACCACCACCATGCCGCGCCGCGGATAGGTTTCCGCCACGCTGCGAAAGATCTTGTAAAGGTCGGTCTTGTCGCGAGGTTCGCTGACCGCCAAGGAGTCGATGACGGAGTGGATGTGCGTGTGCTTGCTGCGAATCGGAATCTTGGTCCGCACCACTTCATCGAAAGCTACGCAACCGACCGCATCGTTCTGTTTCAGAACCAGGTAGGCCAAACTCGCGGCCAGCGTGCACGCATATTCGTACTTGTTCAGCGCTCCGCGGCCATACGCCATGCTGGCCGAAACATCGACCATCATCGTGCAGCGCAAGTTCGTGTCTTCTTCGAACTGCTTGATGTACACTCGGTCCTGCCGCGCCCAGACTTTCCAGTCGACGTGGCGTAAATCGTCCCCAGGCACGTATTCGCGATGCTGGAGGAACTCCACCGACTGACCGAAATACGGACTGCGGTGCATGCCCGACAAGAATCCTTCGACGATATGACGGGCGCGAAGGTCCAGACGCGAAATGCGCTTGACAGCTTCAGGATGCAAAAATCTTCTGGAATCGGGCATCGC
>CALBSZ010000449.1 GCA_937967665.1 uncultured Planctomycetaceae bacterium | reverse complement strand
GGTCGCTTCGCTCCACCACAGCCACCCTTCTCCGGTTTTAAAACAGAACCTAGTCGGAAGTCTGCTGGAAGCGGATGCCGCTGATCAGCGGCACGCCCGCCTGGGGGGCGAAGCCGATCTGCACGCGGTCGGAGATCGCCACATCGCTGACGACATGAATGGTCCCATCGGTGGTCACCCGCGGGATCGCAACCGTGCCGTCAATCGATATCGCGAACGTTGCCGGCTCGTCGGAGGCGGGGACAAAGAATTCGATGGTATACCCGCGCGGCGTTGACGTGTCGTCCTTGTCCAATGTGATGGAAATCTCGCGAATGCCAGCCAAGTGCGACGCGAACACCCAATTCCAATCCGGTTCAGCGATTTCGGTTGCGTGCGCGCGTGAATAGCTGATGTCTCCAGAGACGCTCACCGGCACATCCGGCGAGCGGCCGCCGACGCTCGGGTAATCGAGCCACAACACGCCATCTTCGTCCCGCCGGTCTCCGGGCGCGCCGAAATTGATGCCCAACTGCTGGACCGCTTTGCCGTTCCAGACATCCGGTTGGAAGGTCCACATCTCCGCCTCCGGCATGTGGATCAGGGCTAAGGAACACTGATTCTGGTAGCTGCATTCGCACGTGCGCGTGTAGTCGGGTGCGCTCAGTACCCCGTCGGCCGGGATGAGGTTCGAAGTGCAGCTTGACCGGAAGCCACCGAGGTTCCCCGTACCGCTGTTTCCCTGCAGATCGAAGTAGCCCGCCGCCGCGCTGCGGAACGTGAGCAGATTCGTGCAGCCGATGGCGGAATTGCAGCCGTAGTTACGCGTAAACTTCCAAGGCATCTCCACGCCGGTCAGCAAGTCGCGTTTCTGCAACGGCTTGCCGGTCAACAGCTCGAAGGCGTTCCGTTGGGTAATGATTTTGTCGCCGTTAATCATGGGCGGGCCGCCATAACTTTGTTCATGATGCCAGAGGACCTCGCCATCGCTGCCGCGGTAGACCGTCATGCCGCTGCCAACTTCGTCCCGCGATCGATCGCGATACGAGCTGCCCGCTTGCAACAACAGATCGTGCTGGGCACTGTAGGACAGCCAAGTGCCAAAGACCCCCTCGGGGGTTTCCCAAATCGTGTCTCCGGTTTCCAGATCCAAGGCCAATAGCGTGAAGGGTTCGGCGGGAACGCGTCCGCGGCGTTTGAGGAACGCCAGCCGCTGCTCGGTCATGCGATCCATGCAAAACACGCGACCGTTCCCCACGGCAATTGCGTTGTGGCGGAAGTTGTAATGGGCGTCACGGGTCCAAAGAACCTTTTGGGTTTCGATGTCGAACGCCACAAGCCGCTGGCTGCCTTCCCCGAAACGGCTGTAGAGCTCGTCCGACTTGTCCCCGGCACGACTTCTGGTAAACGGCAGCATCGGCGAACTTCCCGCAATCAAGCGCCCGTCCGAAATGCTCAGATAACCGAAGATTGGATTCTTCCCGCTGGCATCGGGGGGCAGCGCGAACTGCTTCACGGTGGCTCCCGTGGCGGGATCCAGCTGCAGGCATTTGGTCCCGTAGGCGACGAAAACGCCGGTATCGGTGGAAGCGAAGTTGCCGCCGATCGCGCCGGCGCCGGCATGATGGCCGGTGTTGTCATAGTACAAACCCACACCGGGCAATTCGCGTTGCCAGAGCAGGCGGCCCGTATAGACGTCCACGGCGCGCAGCATGTCCGCGCCTTCCAGGAACAAGCGCCCGCCGATGACTTGGGGCGTCGGGCCGTGGCCGTGACGTGGCAGGACTCCCTGATGCGAGGGCCCGCCAAACCACAGCAGGCCAAGCGGAGCTTTAACGTTGGCGTCAAGCGACGTCAGGGTATTGCCGCTATCGCCGTTGTGATGTGTCCAAGGCGCCGCACCGGGAAGCGGTCCGGCGCGCCGCAAGACGGTGACATCCTTGTCGCGGGAAATCTCGACTTCGGCGAAGTCTCCCTTCGCGATGATGGTTTTCAGCGCCTGGTCGATGGAGTCACTCGCTTGCAGCAGCACGGCCGTGCCGCCGTAGGGACGCAGCGAACGATGGGTGGCCCGCAACAATGACGCGAGCTGCCGGGTGTCCGCGGGCGGTTCGCCGAAGTGGACAATCAAGTTGGCCAGGTAGGGTGGCAGGCCGCTGTTGGCGAAGTCACCGTGATGCACTTCAATGCGTTCGCCGAGCAAACCCGCGTCGAAAAGCTCCTCGCGCGCCGACTGGCAAAGGTCTGCGTCCCGGTCGAAAGCAATCAGGTGGAACGCTGTGTTGGTCGCCAATTCCTGGACGGCGGCGAGGTCGGCGAGGCCGTTGACCACTGCGTATCCTGCGGGGGAACCTGCTACCGCCGCGATTCGCTCCGCATCCGTCTTCCATACGGTTTCACGCGGACTTGTCGGTTCGTCCGCGCCACGCGCCGTATCGGCAGGATTGGCGGTCTGTGCTGTATCGCCGGGCTCGCTCCCGAAGCTGTAGATATTTCCTTCCCGAGTGACCACGAACAGACGGCCATCGGAAGCCAGCGCGGTCCAAATGTGGCCGGCAACCTCCAATCGCCAGATCTCCTCCAGCACCGGCCCTGCGCGGAACCGATAGCCGGCCAGCGTGCTCCGCTTATCGGAGGCGACGAACGTTTCTCCCGCTCGCAAATGCAGCCTGCTCAGCGGCAGCGCCGCCTGCCATTTCTCTTCGATATCGAAGGTGACCTGTTTCTCCAGAATTCCGAAGCGATTGCGTTTGGTTTCTTCGCGCTTCGTGATCTGAGTGGCGGCGGTCACCCGCCCGCTGGCCAGGCCGAGCATGAGATCGTCGGCCAGCACGTCCACCTGCCTGGCGGCGATCGGCTTGCCGTCGGCCAGCGCGTACAGGCCGCCGTGGTTGGCGAACCAGGAATCCCCCAGCACCAGTTCGTAACCTCCGGCGCTCTTGCCCAGCGTCCGGTCACCCGGTCGATAGAAAAGAAACTCGCCCGTCTTCCGATCGTAGGCGGCGGGGACCGTTCGACCACCGGAAACGAGCACAACCTGTTCGTTGACGGCCAGGTATCCTTGCGGCGACACACCGGCAAAGGCGGGGCTTCCATGTTGTTGCGTCAGGTAGTTGGAACCGCTGCCGCTATTTGTCCAGATCACTTCGCCGGTTTTCGCATCCAAGGCGTGGACGAAGACACCCATGAAGGGCCAGATGCCGGCGGCAAAATAAACCTTTCCGTCATAGACCGCGGGCGCTCCGCGCGCAGGCCACATCGATACCAGGCGGTCGTTGCCTAAGACGTGATGATCTCGCGGTCCGCCCCGAAACTTCCAGCGCAAGGTACCGTCGCTCGCCCTCAGGCAATAGAGGTATCCATCGTCCGATACGAACAAGACGTTTCCCGCGAAATACACCGGGGCAAATCGGACCGGTCCGTTCGCGAAGAAACGCCACTCTTCTTTTCCGTCCGAGACGCGAAAGGCAGTAACGCAGTCGCGAACCATCGAAGGAACGATCAACCGGCCCTCGGCGACGATCGGTTCATAAGAAGCGTCGAATTGAATCTTCCCCTGCTCGGCCGGCCAGGCCGGGCGTGGAGTGGAGAGCTGTAAAACCCATTGCAGATGCAGTTTGTCGGGCAGTGCGTCGGAGGAAGAAGCGCTGCGCGAGGCATCGCCACGCCATGTGGGCCAGTCGGCCCGCGCTGCGGACGCCAAGAAGATGCACGAACCCAGAATGGCTATTACGAGTCGCTGTCCAAACATTTGTTTCCTCCCCTGACGCGAATTCCGTAATCGTAGTATCGATGGTGAGCCTCCGTTTGGGAACCCGCTTTTCGCCATTCGCCACGCCGCAATGCGTGCTTCGAGCTATCGCTGACGGTCGGTGCGCTCAGAAAAAGCCACGATTATCCGTTGAACTCAGGTACCTGATCGTTGTTTGCGTTTCCGATAGATCTGATATGATAGGGAATGGAGTTCCCGGTTCTATGGCAGGTGCTCAGGAATGAACAGGCGGCACGCATTTACCCTCGTTGAACTGCTGGTGGTGATTGCCATTATCGGCATTCTCGTAGCCTTGCTGCTGCCCGCGGTTCAGGCGGCACGCGAATCCGCGCGTGCTGTTGAATGCTCGAATAATCTGAAACAGCTGGGACTGGCCATCAACGAGTACAGCGACATCATCAAGTCCTATCCCCCCGGCTCGATTCATTCCGGCAGTTCCGCTTCCAATCCGGCGAATCATCATACGAATTGGGCGATCGCGATTTTGCCTTTTCTGGAAGAGGAGTCGCTGATCCACGAATATGATTATACCAAGTACAACACCCACCCGGTGAACCGCCCGGTATTGCAGATGCGGCTGGCCGTGATGGATTGCCCAAGCGCCCCGCACAAGGGCCGATTACTGGTGCCCAGGCAGATTCCCACCGTCGCGCCCGAAGGTTTGCGAGTTGGTTCTTACAAGGGTGTCATGGGGCGTCGTTGGGGACCGACGAACGGCTTCTTCGATTACCCGCCGTTTTACAAACGTAAGGGGCGCAGCGCGGAGAATCGCGGACCACTGTATATGGTCGGCATGGGGCGGCTATCCACGGTGAAAGTCGAACAGATCCTGGACGGCACATCGAACACCTTGTTGATCGGTGAATACCACACTACGGATTCCAAGTTCCTGAACGCCACTAGCGCCGTGTTCTGGGGCAGTACGCATTCGTTTCACAATCTGGGTTGCCCTCAGCCGGAATCGTACAATCGCATTCCCGATTATGACCGCTGCATGCAGATCACCGGCAACCGACACTGGCTCTGCGACCGAAACTTCGCCAGCCTGCACTTGAAGAACATGATTCAATTCGTCTTCTGCGACGGCTCGGTGCATCGTATCGATCCGTTCATTAATGGAAAGATTTACGAGCAGATCGCAACTGTGGCGGGTGGCGAAGTCACGGGGTCACTGCCATGACGCCACGTCGGATCGCCATGCTGACGGTTGTTCTCGGCGTCGCCGCGCTCACGGGTTGCGGCGACGACCGTTTCGTCTTGGCGCCAGTATCGGGAGTGGTGACATTCGAAGGGATTCCCTTGTCGTCGGCGCGAATTACCTTTGAACCCACCGGCCAGCGCGCCGGGCATCTCGCGGGTCCGGGTTCGTTTGCTATCACCGACGGGAACGGCCGCTTCCGCTTGCAGACAGTCATGGGCGAGGACGGGGCCGTGGTCGGCCGGCACCGCGTGACGATTCGAGCGTTTCGCAATTCCACCGATGGGTTGGACATGAACATCGACAATGCCGAATCGAAGGAAATCGTTCCCGCGCAGTACAACGACGAGTCGACATTGACGTTTGAAGTCGTCCCCGATACGGAAAATATCGCCACGTTCGAATTGACTTCGAAGCCGTCTTAGTGCGAGTCGCACGGACGTGTAGCGTCTCCGGCGCTGTAAATCACGGTGTCCATTGGCAAAAGAAACCGCTACACTTACGCGAAACGCGCTGTAGCTTTGCACCGGCAAGGTGCGTTCGGCTAGGCTTTCTTCGCCCGCGCGTTGGCCAGCGCGGTATAGCGCTGCACAAACGGGTCTTCCGCGTGCGTCGTCTTGCGGCCCGTCTGTAGCGCGAGCCGCAGCGCGGCCTGTTCTTCGACGGACAAATCTGCGAAGAAAGTGAAGTGGCCCGCTTCCTTGACGGCCACATACTGGCCATCTCGCAGGATAAGCGCGTTCTTGTGGGTGGCAGGCACCCGGGTGCCCGCCGTCACGATTCCCAGCAGGTTCAGTGGGTCGGCGGCGGAGATGACGAGCCATTCGCCCGTAGGCGGTTCGTCCCGGACGTCACGCAGCCTGGACACGGCCGTTTCCGTCGCGAATTGCTCGCCGGCCACGCCTTCCACAAAACGACCGCCCCGCACCTCCCCACGCATTTCCATCCGTCGCAGCAGCGGAGCCAGTTCGAACCACGGCGGCGCCGCGTTTTCGCGAGTCAACAGCTCGCGGAAAGTTGCGCCGTAGCGGCGCAGCAACTGATGGCACCAGCGCGACAGGTACTCGTCGTAACCCAGCGGCTCGGTTTCCCCAGGAAACAGGGACCAGCGTCCCGCAGGAGAAACCGTACCGCGGCCCTGCGGCGCGCGGCCCCGCTTGCCAGTGTGTACGATGTTCCGGACGGCGGCGAAACCATCCGATGTCACCACGCCGCGGGAGGCCAGTTCGCGCAGTGCCTCTTCCAAATGCCCAGCCAGCAGACCCGTGGAATGGATCAGGTCGTGAAAGAAGAGCGCGCCGCGTTTACTCAACGCTTCGACCACCAGTTCGGCGTTGGTCCGCAGGCCCTCGTAGTGACGGCTCGCCTCTTGAGGCAGCAGCCAACTCAGGTCCTGACGCAAGACCAGAGAGATGGGCATGGTCCGCGTCATCGCGGCAAGCATCCGTCCGTTGTTGGCATCCCAGGCAGGGCAACGCAATCTTCCCCACACGACTTCCCCGGCCAGGAACAACTGGTCCAGCCACGCCGCGTCGTACTCCGCCACGCGGGCCGACAGCACAGGGCTTTCCCAGGCCGCCGACGGTAGCTCAAATCCTTGCAACTGCCCGACCGCTTCGCGCGCTCCCACCACGCCGCTCCACTGATGCCCGTTTCCTAGATGCTGATGCTGGGCGAGGAAGCGGAGGAAGTCGGCCGGGGAAACGGGTTTGATCCGTTGTCGCAGTCCGTCCAGCGTCAGCCGGTGGATGCGAGCCAGCAGTCGGCGATCGCACCACTCGACCTGCCCGTTCCCCGTGTAGTTGCCGCGCATCGCCGCCCCCTGCCCTTCCAGCGCCTCCAGCGCGGCGTCGACATGGGATTGCGGCAAGCCGAGCAGCCCCGCCAGTTCCGCGGCGGTGGTGGGTCCGCTGACGCCCAGTCGCCCGCGGACGAGACTCACCCAGCCTTCGGATTTTTCTACCGTTCGTTGCAATTCGGCGGGCAAGTGGACGGGCGAAGCAGGCTGCACGTCGTATACCGACTGGATCAGCGGCCATTGTTCCGTGGCGATGCAGTACGCGCGATCCGGGATGGCAACACGCAGTGCGCGACCCTCTTGTTGCAGCTGTTCGAACCACGTTTCCCACGACGCCATTTCCTCGGCCGTGATCACTACCAGCGCCTGCAGGGCGTCGTGCAATTCGTCGGCGTCCCGGATCCAAGGCCAGGCGTCGCGGGTCACTTGCTGGACTGCCGAGGCATCCAATTTGACCAGGTCACGGAAATCGTCGGGAGACAGTGATCGGCGGGTAGCCACGGCCCGTGATCTCCGCTCTTCCAGCGGCGCGTCATCCAGGAAGGCGTACGGATTCGCATTCAACAGTTCGTGGCAGAATGGAGACGGCTCGCGCGTTTCGCGTGCCACCAGTTCCACGTGTCCGGACTGGATGTCTTCCAGCACGTCCAGCCACCGCTGCACATCCATCGCCTCGGTCAAGCAGTCGTGCATCGTCTGCTGAACCAGAGGGTGATCCGGGACCTGCACGTCGCCATGATGGTTTTCCAGACACCCGACGGTTTCCGGAAACGTGGCGGCCAGCAAGTCGTCCGAACGAAACCGCTGCAGGTAGGGAGCCACTTTCTTGCCGGCCTGGTTTCTTAAGACGGCCAGGGATCGCGTCACGTTCCAGCGCCAGCGGACCTGAAACATGGGGACGGCCAGGACCGCCTGTTCCAGCAGGTAGCGGCCATTGTGGGGGCCCAGCATGGGGAAGAGGTTTTCGATCGGAAAACTGTGCTGCGGCGAAAGGGACAGGACGATGCCGTCGTCGTCCGCCGCCGCTTGCAGTTCGAAGTCGAAGCTGCGGCAAAACCGCTTGCGCAACGCCAGCCCCCAGGCCTTGTTGATCCGCGCGCCCAGCGGCGAGTGGATAACGAGTTGCATGCCGCCGGATTCGTCGAAGAAGCGTTCGAAGACGATACGTTCGTGCGTGGGCACAAGACCGATGGCGGCGACCTGCGCGCGTACGTAGGCACAAGCCTGTTCGGCCGCCCAATCGTCGACCCCGCATTCACGCTCCAGCCACTCGCGGCCTTGATCGAGCCCGCGCGCCAAGTCGTCGCGCAGTCTGGACACTTCCAACGAAAGTTCCACTGTCCGTCCAGGCGCCTCGCCGAACCAGAACGGAATATTGGGCGGCGCGCCGTGAGCATCCTGGACGACGACCTGCCCGTTCCGCACATAGCGGATACGCCACGAGGTGTTGCCCAGCAGGAAGATGTCGCCCGCGTGGCTTTCGATCGCGAAGTCCTCATCCAACGTACCGACGAAGGTCTCGTCGTGCTCGGTGACCACGCGGTATTCGGCCGTTTCCGGAATCGCGCCGCCTGACGTGAGCGCGGCCAGGCGCGCGCCGCGGCGAGCGCGGAGTTGGCGGTTGATTTGGTCCCGGTGAAGGTAAGCGCCGCGCTTGTTGGCGCGACCCAGTCCGTCGCTTAGCATCCGTACAATCCCGCGGTATTCCTCTCGCGTGAGGTCCCGATACGGCGCGGCCTGTCGCAGCATTTCGAACAACGCATCCTCGCCCCACGGTTCTGCGGACACCGCCGCCACAATTTGTTGAGCGAGAATGTCGAGCGGTTTCGCGGGGATTTCGATGCGGTCGAGGTCCCCGCGGTGAACGGCGCGCAGCAGGGCCATGCTTTCGAGCAATTCGTCTCGCGTCAGCGGGAACAGGCGCCCTTTCGGGGTCGCTCCGAGTGAATGTCCCGATCGCCCCACGCGTTGCAGGAACGTCGCAATGCTGCGGGGCGAGCCGATTTGGCAGACCAGATCGATGTAGCCGATGTCGATGCCCAGTTCCAGGGACGCGGTAGCCACGATGGCGCGTAGTTCGCCCGCTTTCAATCGCTGCTCCGCCGAAAGCCGTATTTTCTTCGACAGGCTGCCGTGGTGACTGGCTACGGCCGCTTCACCTAGCAGCTCGGTCAAGAAATGAGAAATACGTTCGGCCAGCCGGCGTGTGTTCACAAAGATCAGCGTGCTGCGGTGGGATTGAATCAACTGCGTGAGCCGCTCGTAGATTTCACTCCACTGTTCGTGTGAACAGACGGCAGCCAGATCGGTCGGGGGAACTTCGATTTTCAAGTCCCGCTCGCGAATGTGCCCCGTGTCGACGATGTGGCACTGCCGAGTGTCTCCGTCCGCGTCCTGTCCGACCAGGAAGTGCGCCATCTGCGCTATGGGCCGTTGCGTCGCGGAAAGACCAATGCGTACCGGCGGCGTTTCACAAAGGGCATTCAGGCGTTCCAGCGTCAACGCCAAATGCGACCCGCGCTTGTCCCGGGCTAAGGCGTGGATCTCGTCGATAATCACCGTCTTCACCGCGCCCAGTCGCGCGCGTCCCTTCTCAGATGTGAGCAGCAGATAAAGCGACTCGGGTGTTGTCACCAGGATCTGCGGCGGCTTTTTCAACATAGCCTGCCGCTCCGCCGACGATGTGTCTCCCGTGCGCACGCGCGCCTGAATGTCCGGTGTGCCGAGTCCCCTGGCCGCGGCCAGTTCCCGGATTTCGGCCAACGGCGCCTGCAGGTTGCGTTCAATGTCGTTGCTTAACGCCTTCAACGGCGAAACATACACGACCTGAATGCCCTCGGCCGGATGCCCTGACGCCCATTGCCGGAAGAGCTTGTCGATACAGACCAGGAACGCGGCCAACGTCTTGCCCGAACCGGTCGGGGCCGCGATGAGCGTGTTTTCGCCGCGTACGATACACGGCCAGCCCTCGCGTTGCGGGTCCGTCGCCTCGCCAAATTTCGCGTCAAACCAGGACTGCACAAGCGGATGAAACATCCCCGTATTGTACCGCCGTCGGGGGCGCCTGTCAGGGATCGAAAGACGCGGTCAGCTGTGGCAGGTTCGCAGTCGTGCGAACGGTCGTCCCGCGGGCGGTATTTTGCGAAGTCCACAAATCGATGCGTGAAAAGTATGGTTTCTGAATCTTGATTTGCTTGCTTTCGGTAGTCCGCTTCGCTTAAGCTGGTGCCTGTTGGGACGGGTGAGGCCAAACCTTCCGGTAAGATCGAATCAAGAATAACAAAGTACTTCATCATGAAACAAACTGCGATCCTGTTGACGTTGTTGGCGGTCGGATTTCTTCTGGACACAAGTCGAAGGGCCCTGGCAGCCGAACGGCCGAATTTTGTCATCTTTCTGACGGACGATCAGGGCTGGGGCGACCTGGGTTGCTATGGGCATCCCTTGATCAAATCTCCCAACCTCGACAAATTCGCGCGGGAAGGCTTGAGATTGACGCAATGTTATGCCGCGTGCAGCGTCTGTTCCACTTCGCGGTCCGCGATCCTGACGGGGCGGACTCCATATCGCAGCCAGTACCATTTGCGAACGAGCGAGATCACCATTGCCAAATTGCTGCGGCAGCGCGGCTACGCCACCTGCCACGCCGGCAAATGGCATCTGAACGGCAAGTTCAATTCAGACGACCAGCCGCAACCGGACGACCACGGCTACGATTGGTGGCTGGCCACGCAGAACAACGCCTCGCCAAATCATCTCAATCCCACCAATTACGTTCGTAATCGCCAGGCCACCGGGCGTCTCGAAGGCCCGTCGTCATCGATTGCGGTCAACGAAGCCATTCAATGGCTGCGGCAGGAAAAGGAGAAAGACAAGCCGGTCTTCATGACGATTTGGACGCACGAACCGCATTTGCCGATCGAGTCGGCGGAACAGTTCATGGAACCGTATCGAGAGATCGACGACGAGGGAATTCGTCAACATCATGGCAACATCACACAAATGGACTACGCCTTCGGCCTGCTGATGAAGGCGCTTGACGAAGGTGGATACACCGACAACACGTTCGTGGCGTTTACCTCCGACAACGGTCCCGAAGGCGCGGGCAATAAGGGGCGCACACGCGGGTCCACCGGCGGGCTGCGTGGACGGAAACGGCACACTCACGAAGGGGGGATTCGGGTCCCGGGAATCATTCGCTGGCCAGGTCATGTGAAGCCTGGGACGGTCAGCGACACGCCGGTAATTGGTTCCGATCTCTTTCCGACCATCTGCCAGATCG
Source organism: uncultured Planctomycetaceae bacterium (assembly GCA_937967665.1). Classification (GTDB taxonomy): domain Bacteria; phylum Planctomycetota; class Planctomycetia; order Pirellulales; family Pirellulaceae; genus CALBSZ01. Next base: position 6,621 of record CALBSZ010000449.1, on the reverse strand, counting down.
TCGGGATCCCTTTGCCCGCGGATCGAGTGATCGACGGGACGTCACTCTTGCCACTGTTCGAAAACCAGCCGTTGACGCGTGAACAGCCACTCTACTGGCGAAACCATCTGGCGCCCACGAATTTCAAGGTTGGCTTGCGTGTCGGGGATTGGAAAATCGTTGGATCGGACGACCTTTCCAAGTTCGAACTCTATAACCTGCGAGACGACTGGCAGGAAACGACGAACCTGGCCACAGAACAGCCCGAGCGGTTCCAGCAACTGAAGCAACAGCTGATCGAACACGACCGCGCCGTCCTGGCCGACGGTCCCGATTGGTGGAAAGCCGAAGCCAGGCGCGCGCCGAAGAAACGCAAGAAGTAGGCTCTGGACGACGGGGTGCCGTCAACAGCTTCCGTTCCCGTGCGGCGCCGATTTACGCTCCCAAGCCGAGTGAGTTGCGTTCGTCGTTTGCCCTCCCACGGACGGAACGATCGACCGCGGAGAATTGATCCGTAGCCCCGCGGCTTCGCCCGCGGGGTCCCGCGGGGTCCCGCGAGCGGAGTCGCGGGACTACAACGGTAAGCTGATCCGTTCCCTACCCAAATACTTCGCTGATGACTTCACCGCCATCGACGACCTTCATGGGACGGCCGACGCCGGACATGTACTCGTTATCCGCGTCGATCCCCAGGCTGTGGCAGATGGTGCGGAACAAGTCGCTCACGCCCACCGGACGATCGGTGACGTCTGACCCGCTGGGGTCGGTCTGGCCCACAACTTGCCCGCCCTTCACACCGCCACCGGCCAGCGCGACATTGAACGCTCGGGGGTAGTGATCACGTCCCGCTCGCGGATTGATCCGCGGTGTGCGGCCGAACTCACCCATCCAGACAACCAGCGTATCTTCCAGCATGCCACGCTGCTCCAGATCGACGAGCAGTTGGGCGTAGGGCTGATCCACCTGCCCGCAGAGGCCACGAACCTGTTCGAAGTTGTCCTGATGCGTGTCCCAGTTCCCGGCGCTCACTTCGACAAACGTAACCCCGGTTTCGACCAACCGCCTTGCCAGCAGGCAGCCGGCGGCGAAGTCCGAGCTGCCGTAGGCTTGGCGGACGGCTGCCGGTTCCTTGCTGATATCGAACGCGTCCATTTTCGGGCTGAGTACCATCCGCGATGCTGTGTCGTAGACTTCCCGGTGGTCGGCGACTTCCTGTTTGCCGCCATTTTCCGCGAACTGTGTTTCCAGTTTCCCCAGTAGTTTCATGCGCCGCTCGTACCGCGTGTCGGTGGTGGCCAGCGTTGTGTTGTCGGGAACGCGTTCCGCCGTCTGCATGGAAAAAGCGTCGTATTTCACGCCCAGGTAGCCGCCCCCCGCATTGCCCCTGCCGGCCCGGCCAATACGCACGAATCCGGGAAGGTCGAATTCTTTCGGACCCAGATCGTGCAGGACAACCGAACCGAGTGTCGGGTGTTTGATGCTGGCTGTCGGCAAGTATCCCGTGTGCATTAGGTAAGAAGCTCGCGGGTGGCTGCCCTCCTTGCTGTTCATCGATCGGATCAGGCAGGTCTTGTCCATCACCTTGGCGGTGAGCGGCAGGTTTTCGGAGATCTGGATTCCGGAGACATTCGTGGCAATGGCCTTGGTATCGCCGCCGTTGGCATGGCCCGGTTTGGGCGAAAAGGTTTCAAACTGGCTGGGGCCGCCCTGCATCCACAGCAGGATGCAGGCCTTGTGCTGCTGGCGCAGTTCCGCGGCCCGCAGGGTCATGAGATCGGTCCAGCTGAGCGTCCCGGCGGCGGCTGCCGACGCCGAAATCGTCCGCAGGAAATCACGTCGCCCAAAGGTGCCAAAGCGGTTTACGTTGATGTCCACTTGATGATGAAGGCTCATGATTTATGCGTTCCTGTTGGTTGTTCGAAAATCCGAAGGTTTTCATGCGTAAGCGTGCCATCGCCGGCCTCGGTCGGCCGAGGTTATCTGCGATGCAAGAACTCGGTGGAATTCACCAAAGACCACTGCAGGTCCTCAAAGGCTTCGGACCGGTCGCCGACCTCTTTGAGGTACTCCACGCACGTCTGGATTTCGTCGCTGGTCGGCGCGCGAGCCAGGGTGCGCAGGTAAAGCTCGACAATCAGTTCCTGGTCGTCTGGAATCGTCCGCAACATACGCCCCAGTCCATTGAAATTGTTGGCGCTCATCGCGCGATTGATATTCGGCGAGTTCATCATGAGCAGTGCCTGTTGGACGCTGCCGGTGATTTCGTCGCGGTGATCGCTGGGGTCGTAACCGAAAGCGGCGTTGAAAAACGTGCGGGGTCCGCCGCGAAAGCCGTACGCTCCCTGCATCCCGCCCCCCGCGCGAGTGGCCAGTTCTTCGTTGATGCCGAGTGCCTGCATCAGCGAATTGAAGAGCTGGTCGCCGCGGAGCCGCTGATTGGCGTTGGCTTGGAACGGCGCGTCTTCCCAGGCGCGTCGAGATTGACTGGGACGCTGATACGCGTCGGTCGCCATGATGGTACGAAACAGCCACTTGACGTCGTACGCGGAGGCCACAAAACTGTCGGCCAGCAGGTCCAACGTCTGAGGCGCGGAACATTCGCGATCGGGCCCCAGGTCGTCAACCGGTTCATAGAACCCTTCCCCCACCAGCTCGGCCCAGATCCGATTGACGTACGCTTTCGCAAACCATTCGTTGTTTGCGGAAGTAAGCCAATCGGCCAACGCCCCGCGACGGTCCGCGTCCCGTGTGCCAAGGGATAAGGCGTCACCCGTGGCAAAGAATACCGGCTTCATCTGTTCGCCCGGTTCGGCGGGATTCTCGAGATCCGGCATCAGGTGTTCCGCCGTACCGCGAAAACGCGCGTTCGGGTTCCCTCGTAGGAAGCGAGGAAAGAAATCGACTGCCGTGACCAGAAATGTGCGTTTTTCTGCCTGCCTGTTGGGCCGTACGGCGACACGGGGAAAGAAAGCAGCCAGTTCGTGGAATTGTTCGCGCTCCCAGCGATCCGTGGGGTGGTCGTGGCATTGCGCGCACTGAATCTGAATCCCCATGAAGATTCGCGAAATCTCGGCGACCGTGTCCTCCGGCTGGCCGGCCTGAGCCATGATCAGAGCGGTACGTCCGTCTTCGCGAACATCCCCTTCGGCCGTGATGAAGTCGGTGGCGATCTCGTCCCACGACTTGTTTTCATTCAAGGATTCACTCAGGTACTCCTCCACCGCCGCGGCGCTTAATAAAGCCCGCTCTTCCGTCCGGCGGTAGAGAATCACGTCACGCCAATAGCGTGCCCAGTTATCTCCGAATCGAGGGTCGTTCAACAGCTGGTCAACCATCCTGGCCCGTTTGTGCGCGTCGGCGTCGAGTGTAAACGTGACCAACTCTTCCGGTGTCGGCAGCTCGCCAGCCAGGTCGAGCATGACGCGCCGCACGAAGGCGTCGTCGGTGATCAACGGAACGCTCGACTTCGGCGGTGTCTCCACGCCGATGTCGCTGACGAGCAGCGTGTCCACTTGCCGGGCCACCAACTCGCTGTTTGGTCGCTGGGCCAGGACTGGCGTAACGAAAAAACCGAGTGCCAGCATGGCCAGTAACAGGAATCGACTTTGAAGCATGATTCGTTCTCGCGTGATCTAGTTGTGTACCCTGCCGGGCGTGAAGATGAGCAACGATGCCGATTCCTTGGCGAATGCCAACGGTTCACGGGCACATTCCCGATTTCCGAACCCGGCAAAAAGCAGATCTTAACAGGACCTGCCCCAATTTACCTTTTTCACCCGCCGGCGTCTGTTCTATTTCTAACCCGAAGAACGCTTCAAAGTTTCGGACCTTTTTTCGTGACCTGTTTTTGCCACGCGGAGTTGATCTTATGCAACGCAGGGAGTTGATTTAGGGGAATTGTGCTGAAAAAACGACGCTTTGTGACCGCGTCGCCGAGGGGGCATGCGGCTTGCAGATTTGGGGCGTATGGCAACGATTTCCGAGATTACGGATGTTTCTCAGTTGGAGCACATTCACTTGCTGTGGCAAGCGCAGTTGGCTCAAACCAGGCAGGCCTCGTTTCTCCAGTCCCTCCCCTGGGTACGCTGCTACTGGAATCATTTTGGCGAACAGCGGGGTTTTCGCATCCTGGTCTGCCAGAGCGCCGGGCGGGTCCTTGGACTCCTGCCATTGGAACTCCGCGGCACACAGCTGGGTTCCCCGGAACTTCGAGGCGCGGCGTGGGGAGACGTCATCGGACGCAATGTGGCGGCGACCTTGTCCGTTGTCATGAAGGAGTTCGCCGGCAGTTCCCGAACACGGATAACGTTGTCCCTGACCAACGATCGCGGACGTTGTCAAAACGCGGCTCGGCTGGCCCGTCTACGCTGCCAGCAAGAAAGCGTTGCAGCCGGGCCGGGTGTCGACCTGACCGTGCCGAGACCGGAATCTGTTGGTGTTCGAGCACCCACGATTCAGCAGCCCCTTGCTAACGGGTGCAGTTTCCGTGAAACCTGCTGGGACCAAACCTTTCAGCGACATCGGCCGTTGGGTCAGGCTCGCGGCGATGGCGAATGCCGCTACGCGTGGTTTGACGAATTCCAATTCCATTGGTCGTCGAGGGACGGGAAGTGGCTGTGGTTTCTGCGCGATGTCTACCAGGCCGCGGCGAAGGCGGGCGCGTTGGATGTTTGTCGCCTGGTACGCGGGGGGACTACGGTGGCCAGCATGATCGCCGTCCACTGGCAGGGTCACGTCACGCCGCTCGGATTTACCTGCGTGGACCGCTGCGATGACGAGTCACGCTTTCGCCAGCTTCTTGCCGCGACGCTACACGACGGGCGTCAGCGCGGTGACGAATACTACGACCTCCGTTTCCTCCCCGCCGGCCTCACTGCCGATTGGAGCACGAAGGGCCGCGAACTTCACCGCTACTGCGCGCAAAAAACGCGCCGCGCGCGGCTACTGCAATCTCTGGGTTCGCAACTCCGCATCCAACGCTGAACCCCGTAGGGCACGCTCTGTGTGCCAAAATTACCGCCCCTCGTTACCAGGCTCTGCCTGGAAACGCACTATCTGCGAGGCTCCGCCTCCGATGGTCGCGGGTCGCGCGGCAGGGAGACCGGGCAGGCAGGAGCCTGCGATTCATTGGGTACCCAGGCAGAGCCTGGGCACCAGATACTGGATTTCGGCACGCGGAGCGTGCCCTACCTGGAGGATCAAATCGACTTCCGGCCTCGTGCATTCTGGCTCGCCGTCCAGAGACATACGTTCTGGTCGTTCGGCGCGATGCGTTGGGACGGTTCCACAGGCTGAACGTAGTAGTACAGGTATGCGCGATACTTCGCTCCGTCCGTGGAGACGCAGTCTGCGATGTCGCGGACATAGAGGTCGATGTCGTCGCCTTGCCGGAATCCTTCGATGGCGTCAAGCACTCGGAGGGTTTCGGCCATGTGCGATGCGCGAATGAACCAGAGTTCCCCCGACACAGCGTCGTCGCCGGGCAGTAGCGCCGGGTAGGATGCCAGGGCGTAGAGGGCGCCGCGTGTGGTGGCTGCCACGATGTCACTGGCCGGGTGCGGCCAGCATCGCTCGCGTACCTCGCCGCGTTTCAGCGTCCCGTAAACAAAAAACGGCAGGTGTTCTTCCATGTGTCACTCGCCTGATTCGCGTTGGTGATGTTGCCCGTTGTGCTGTCCCTGTTCCCGCGCTCGTTGTGCTGTCCCTGTTCCCGCGAGCCCTGGACGCTCAAGGTAGCTGTCAGGACCCGTTATGGCCAGGGCGCGAGATGGCGCTGACGACGGCCGATTCTCGATTTTGCCGATTCTCGATTTTCACGCATCGCCCCGCGCCCCCTGTGGCAATCCGTGCTGGCTGATATGATACGTGATGTCAACCTTTCCAGCGAGAAAAGAATTGGAACCGACAACGAATCACGCTTCGAACCCACCCGAACGGCTGCAGAAAGTCCTGGCCAGCGCCGGTTACGGCAGCCGCCGTGAATGCGAAGCCTTGATCGAGGAAGGTCGGGTCGAAGTGCAGCGGCAAGTCGTCACCCAACTGGGAACGAAGGTCGATCTGGCCACGCAGGAAGTGCGGGTCGACGGCGTCGCCATCAAGAAGCCGCGGCTGGTCTATTACCTGCTGAACAAACCGGTCAACGTGGTCTGCACGAACAGCGATCCCGAAGGGCGGCCGCGCGTGATCGATCTGGTGAAGTCAGACCAGCGGATCTTTCCGGTCGGTCGCCTGGACCGCACCAGCGAAGGTTTGATCCTGGTCACGAATGACGGCGAGTTGGCCAACCAGCTGACGCATCCCCGCTACGGCGTCGAAAAAACGTACCACGCCGTAGTGGACGGCTTTCCGAACCTCGACGATCTGAAAATGCTGGAACGCGGCGTCCATTTGGCGGAGGGTTTTGCGCAGGTGGCGTCGGCGCGGGTCAAGAAGAAATTCAAGGGCAAGTCGGAACTGGAGATCGTGCTGCGGGAGGGACGCAATCGGGAAGTGCGGCGTCTACTGGCACGCATCGGTCACAAGGTAAGGCGTCTGGTACGCGTCGCGATTGGTCCGGTCAAGCTGGCGGGGCTGCCGACGGGTGCCTATCGCGTGCTGGAACGCAGCGAACTGGCGGCCTTGCGGAAGGCGTCGCGGACGTCG
>CALBSZ010000448.1 GCA_937967665.1 uncultured Planctomycetaceae bacterium | reverse complement strand
AGTTGTCACGGCTTCCGCGCCGGGATTCCTGGACGCGTGGATCGACTTCAACGGCGACGGCGACTGGATCGACCAGTTCGAACGGATCTTCACCGCGGAACCGCTGGTGGCCGGCGAAAACGTACTTTCCGTCAACGTTCCGGTCACTTCCGGAGGGGTCACGTTTGCCCGCTTCCGCTTCGGTAGCGTCGGCAACCTGCCGATCGACGGCCTGGCGTTGGACGGCGAAGTGGAAGATTATCGCGTACAGGTTTTCACCAACAATCCTCCCGTCGTTCACGTCAATTCGAATGCCATCGTGGCGGGTGCGATCGCGGTCGATGAAGACGACATGACGCCCATCACGGGGATCACGGTCACCGATTCCGATTCGATCGTGACGAACATTGAGGTCACGCTGGAAGTGTTCCGCGGCACGCTGGACGTCCGCACCGATGTTTTGAACGGTGTTCCGCCCGGGAACATCACCGGGGACATGACGGGAACGGTCGTCTTGACCGGCACACCCTTCCAGATTTCGACAACGCTGACCGCGACCGGCGGGCTGATCTACACGGGCAATCCGAACGTAAGTGGCCAGGACGCGCTACGCATCACCGCCAATGACTTGGGGAACACGGGGACCGGCGGGCCGCAGCAAGATGTCGAAGTCATTCTGATTAACATCAACCCCATCAACGACCAGCCTGACGTAACGGTTGCGAACACGATGGTCAACGTTGCGGAAGACTTGCCGATGGCCGTCTCGGGAATCGCGGTCAGCGACATCGACCTGATCGAAGGCACCAACCAGATGTCGGTCACCTTCGAAGCAACGGCGGGAACGCTTACCGTCAGCAGCACGGTGATGAATGGGCTGGTCGCCGGTCAAATCGTCAACAACAGTTCCGCGGCCGTGACCGTAACCGGGACGCCGGCTGAAATCAACGCGACGCTCATGGACGCAGCCGGGCTCACGTACCAGGGCAACCTGAACTACAACGGTCCGGACACGCTGACCATTACCGCCAACGATCTCGGCAATTTCGGAGCAACGATGGCGCTGGAAGATTCCGAGACCATTGCGATCACGGTCACTCCCGTGAATGACGGTCCGGAACTGGACGTGCCCGCGGCGCAAACAACGCCGGAAGATACGCCACTGGTCATCGCGGGACTGGACGTGCGGGACGTCGACTCGAATCCGGGCAATGTCGTGGTCACGCTGATGGTGAGCAATGGGACGATTCATGTTAGTGACACGGTCCTCAACGGAATCGACAACAGCCAGGTATCCGGAAATGACACCGGTTTTGTCACGCTGACAGCCACGGTAGACGAAATCGCCGCTACGCTGGCCGCTGCGGCGGGCGTGACCTATTCGCCAGCGCAGGACTTTGTCGGAACCGACAACCTGGTCGTGAACGTCAGCGACCAGGGGAATACCGGATCCGGTGGCACGCTGATGGCGAATGGGTCTGTCACTATTACGGTAACCGAAGTCAATGACCCGCCAACCATTACGGTGCCGGCTGGCCAGCCGAGCACCACGGAAGACACGCCGGTGGCGATCACCGGCATCAGCATTAACGATCCCGATGACGGCGGGCAGGACATTCAGGTGAATCTGGCCGCGGTGAATGGCACGATCACCGTTTCGACATTGCCAGCGACCAATCTTGTTGGCAACGGCACGGGCCAGGTCCAGATTGTCGGCAGCGAGTCCCAGATCAACGCCATCCTGGCCACGGTTCAGTACCAGGGGAACCTGCACTTCAACACGCAATACCTGGGCAGCGAGACGATCACGATTACCTCCAACGATTTCGGGTTTTCGCCTCCGCCCCCGGCAATGGACATGGCCACGATTCCGGTCACCGTTATGGCTGCCAACGATGCGCCGACAGTGGTCGTGCCGACGGGACAGCGAGTCAATGAGGACACGCCCCTGGCCATCACCACGCTGGCGGTCAGCGATGTAGACGTCAACGAAGCAGGCGTCGCCAACCTGCAAGTCACCTTATCGCTCGCTCCACCCGTGGCGAGTTCCGGCACGCTGAGTGTGAGCACGACGGTTCCCGGCGGCGTAACCAACGTGACGGGCAACAACAGCGGCAATGTGGTCCTCACAGGGTCGCAGTCGCAGCTTGCGGCAACGCTCGGCAATGCCAGCGGCCTGGTCTATCAAGGCGGCCTGGACTTCAACGGCATGGTGACCGTGAACGTCACCGCCAACGACCTCGGCAATACTGGCAGCGGTGGCAACGGATTGACAATGACGTCGTTTACGATCCAAATCGACCCGGTCAACGATCCGCCCGTGGGAGTCGATGACCCGGCCGTGGCCGGCGATCCAAAGTTTCGAACCGCCGAAGATTCGTCCTTGAACCTCAACGTCGCGGACCTGCTGGCCAACGATACGCGCGGCGGCGGCAGCGACGAGTTGACTCAGGTGTTGAGCGTCGTTTCGGTGGTGCCGACCAGCCAGAACGGCGGCAGCGTTGTGTTAAACGCCAATGGCACGGTAACCTACACGCCGGCTCCCAACTTCAATGGCACGGATACCTTCCGGTATACCGTGGCCGACAACGGTGTACCGAGCGAATCCGATACGGCGGTCGTGACCATCACAGTGACGGAAGTGAACGATCCGCCCACGGCCATCAACGACCCCGCCGTCGGCATGTCACTGACCGTGGCCGAAGACAATCCCCTTTCAATCAGTGTGGCAACGCTGTTGAGCAACGATTTGAAAGGGCCTGCCAACGAGAGTGGTCAGACCCTGTCGATCGTATCGACCAGCGGTGTGACCAATGGCACGTTGAACACCACCAACCCCAACACCTATATCTTTACGCCAGCGGCGAACTTTAGTGGAACTGCCACATTCGACTACACCATGACCGACAACGGCACGACGAACGGCATGCCTGCGGGGATGACGTCGACGGCGCGGGTGACGATCACGGTGACCGCTGTCAACGACGCTCCGGAAGCGATGAACGATGCGTTCACGACGCCGGAAGATACGCCGCTCATCATCGGGACGTCGCAATTGACGGCGAATGATTCACCCGGGCCGCAGGAAGCAGGACAGAACTTGACCGTACAGAGCGTCTCGCTGCTGACTCCCGGCGCCGGCAGCGTGTCCCTGGCCAACGGCGTTGTGACCTACACCCCGGCGGCCAACTACGTCGGTTCGCCAAGCTTCCGTTACACCGTTCGCGACAATGGGCTCACCAACGGCATGAGTGACCCGCTGACCGATACGGCGACCGTCACGGTCACGGTCACGGCCGTGAACGACCCGCCGGTTGCCGCCGACGATCCGACCGTGGCGTCGGACGCGCGCTTCCGCACGGCGGAAGATACGCCCCTGTTGATTGCGGCGACGACCCTGACCGGCAACGACAGCGCAGGTCCTGCGAACGAAGCCGGACAGGTGCTCACCGTCACGAACGTCAGCATGCAAACCGGCAGCGGCGGCACGGTTTCCATGAGCGCCGACATGTCGACCATTACGTACACTCCGGCGCCCGACTTCAACGGCACCGAGACTTTCACCTATACCGTACGCGACAACGGCCTGACCAACGGCATGCCGGACGGCAAGACGGACGTCGCCACGGTGACGATTACCGTAACGCCGGTCAATGACGCGCCGGTGGCCGTCGACGACACGGTGACCATGAACGAAGATGCCGGGCCCATCACGATCACCGCCGCCTCGCTGCTCGCCAACGACCGCAAAGGGCCCGCGAATGAAGCAGCCCAGACGCTGTCCATCCAGTCCATCGGTACGGCGTCGCAGGGAACGGCCACCCTCAACGCATCCGCGCAGACCATCACCTACACGCCGGCCCCGAACGACAATGGCGAGGTCACCCTTACCTACACGGTGGTGGACAATGGGACGACCAATGGAGTCGCCGCGCCGCTCACCGCAACGGGAACGGTCAGGATCAATATCAATCCCGTCAACGACGTTCCCACGGTCGGCAATCCCATCGCGGACTTCACCGTTCTGGAGGACGCGGCGAATACCGTGATCAACCTGGACAGCGTCTTCTCGGATCCCGACATTGCCGAAAACGGCGACGTGCTGGTATTCAGTGTGACTGGCAATACAGGAGCGACCGTCGTCGATGCCCGCGTCGCCGGTTCGAATCTGATTCTGGACTACCTGGCCAACAAGAACGGTATGGCAACCATTACGGTCCAAGCCACCGATCAAGCGGGATTCTCGGTGAGTGATACGTTCACCGTTAGCATTACACCGGTGAACGACCCGCCGTTCCTGGCGAACCCGATTCCGGATCAAACGGTCAATGAAGACAGCCCGAACGTGGTTTTGGAACTGTTTCCGGAAGTCTTCTTTGATTTCGACGTGCCTCCCGATACGCTGTTGATCACGGCGACCAACAGCAACAGCGCGGTAGTGGCGACGTCGGTGAGCGGCACGCAACTGACGCTGCGATTCCTGCCTGACCAGCATGGTTCGGCGACGATCACGGTTCGCGCGACCGATCAGGGCGGTTTGGGAGACTCGGTCGAGGATTCGTTCCTCGTGACCGTAAACCCTGTCAACGACGCGCCGACCGTGGCCAATCCGATTGCCGACGTGCTGGTACCTGTCGGGTCCGGCACCACCACGCGCGACTTGTCGACTGTCTTCAGCGACAAGGACGTGGGTGACTCGCTGACGCTGAGTGTCGTGGCGGGACATAACGCGGCGATCGTCACGCCAACGATCAGCGGCAATACGATGACACTGGCCTTCCCGGGGCAATTCGGAATAACGGACGTCACGATTCGCGCCACCGATTCGGCGGGCGCCTCAGTCACCGATACGTTTGCCGTGACGGTGAACGACATTCCTAACGCTGTCAACGACTTCATCACGACCGACGAAGAAGTACCCGTGGCCTTTACAGTCCACGGCAACGACGTTGATGTCATTGGAGGGATTAATCCGAACACGGTGGCGGTCGTGCTGTCACCGTCTCACGGCACGGTTGTTCCGCTGAGCGGGAACCAGTTGCTGTACACCCCAGACCAGAACTACTTTGGCACGGACACGTTCCGTTACACGATCAACGACGTCCACGGACAGACGTCGACTCAGGGAATTGTCACTATCACGGTGAATCAGGTATTCGAATGGAAGAATCCGAACAACCACCTGGATGTGAACAACGACGGGTTCGTCTCGCCGATCGACGCCCTGTTGATCATCAATTACCTGAACGAACACGATTCAGGGCCGCTCGATGATCCCCCGACCGGGAACGCGCCGCCGCCTTTCCTGGATACGAACTGCACAGGATCGGTGGAACCGGGGGGCGTGCTGCTGGGGATCAATTTCCTAAACTCGCAGGGCAACGGCGGGGTCGAAGAGGAATCTCCCCAGGCGGCCGCGGTTCGCGCCGCCCAATCGTTGGACCTGGTGCTGCCCGATTTCTCGCAGGGCCAGGCCCTCAACAAGGAAGTCACCGTCCAGCAGGCTCTGCAATTCGGTTTGCCGGCGGAAGAGATTGCCTTGCAGGACTTGATCGCCAGCCGTTTGCTTACTCAGTCCAGCGCAAGCACCGCGGGCAGTGTCGTAGACGACCTGGCCAGTGACCTGGTTGCGGAGAAAAACACCCGTTCGACCGCCTTGGAGGACATCCTGGGTGATTTTGGCTGGTGAATGTGCGGATCGACCGGTGACTTCTGAGTAGCATCGGGGAACGGCATGCGGCATAATGCGGCTGGCATCGATTTGTGCATTC
>CALBSZ010000447.1 GCA_937967665.1 uncultured Planctomycetaceae bacterium | reverse complement strand
GTCGCGACTTAATCGACACGAATTCAGAATTAACAAAGACGAGGCCATTTTTTTCACTTTAACGAAACGGCGACTTTTTTCACCCCGTAGTCGCGGGGAGCGTTTTAGTGTCTACTACGTCCCGCACACCTGGGTGATTCCTTGACGCACATCCCCTTATGCAGGACCTGGAATCGCCGTTCCTGACGACGAAGCCGTTTCGTCGGCAGACACACCTGATATCTATCTCTGTCACCCCAGAAAGGATCACTCCTATGCAGCGTTCGTTTGTAGCATTGATAGCCGTGGCCATGGTCTTGGTAACTTTCTCCGGCACGGCCGAGGCCCGGCGGCGGCAACATTCGTACGCGTCGCCAACCTGTTCGCATATGGTCTACACGCCGACGGCCTATTCCACGGAAAATCGCTTTTTCAATCGGACGCTGTCGTTGCAAGACATTGCGCAGCAACGCGCCGACGCCATGGCCGCGCGGAACAGCATGACGCACAGCATTCACACTTTCACCAGCGCGCCGCCGTGGCCGGGCGAAGTCTCGGAAGGTATCGGCTGCGCCCGCACCAGCGACCCGCAACGCTGTTCCACCTGCATCACCGGCAGTCGAGTCGTCGCCGATGCCTGGAGCTGGAGTGCCACCGGCATGGTGTATCGCGTCCGGTTCTTCCGGTAACGCTGCATGCGAATCCGCACGTGCCGTAGCCCGGCGGGACTCATCGGGTACAGATTCCTGAGTCGCTCTGGCGTGGACGTATTCGAAGCGTTCACTTTCGCGAGCATCGTTCTGCGAGGCCAAGCGGTTCGAGTATCTGAGCGCCTTGGCGTCAGGTATTTCTTGTTTTCGTCGCGAAGAAGTGCGCATGCTGAAACGTGATAAGCTATCATGGGAGGTGCTGGAACTACGCGCAGGACGCTGAATACCGGGTGTGACTCTTGGTCGCTCGCGCGAGCAGAGAGACTACGATGAAACCGAGCATTGAAGGGTGCGCTGATGCGAGCATTCTACCTTTTTGAGTTCTGCGACCAAGAATGGGTACCGAACAGCGTGCGGGAATGCCTGTTTGAATGCATGGATTCCTGCAACTCAGGTCTGCGGTCCTTCAACCGTAAGGTGGCGAACACAGTTATCGAAATGGCACGGAACGTCGGCCTGAAGAAAATCATCGAACTCGGCGCCGGACGCGCTCCCATCACGACCTGCCTGGCCGAAGACGATCGGTCCGAGGGGCTGACGCTGATCCCCTGTGATATTACTCCAAACCAAGCGGTTTATCGTCAGCTTGCCGCCAAGTACGAAGACCGAGTGCAACCGATCTTTTCGTCTGTGGATATCACCGATACGCATGAGCAACTCGATTCGGCGGTACTCGTGCTGGCCGGCATGATGCACCATATTCCATTTGAACTTCGCCCAGCCGTCTTGGAGGCGTTGAGTCAATCGAGTTCAAAAATCGCGATGTTCGAGCCGCTGAAACGATCACTGCTCTCCATCTTCCTGGCGACGCTGGCCGTTTTTCCAGCACTTCTGCTGCCGGTAGTTCGTCTTCACCGTCCGGGTCGACTGCGTCGTTTTTTGTGGTGCTGGCTGCTGCCAGTCGTACCACCCATGTTTGCCTGGGACGGGGTTGTCAGCTGCCTCAGGCAGTGGACCGAAGGCGAATGGCAAGCTGAATTCGATCGGCTAGGCGACTTGGCCCGGGCTGTGGAAATCCACTCCCAGTCCAATTCACTGCAAGTGATCTGGTCCGGAAAAGAAATCGCGATCACCCACGCGCCGCCCACTGTTCCAACCAGCTAGCTCATCTGGCGTTGTAGAATTCCCAGCGAGCCTGAATCACGCATGCTTTGACCCACTTGCATTCGTGCGATTCGTATCCGCTCGCACGCCTTTTCACGCACCCAAACTGTGTTATCATTTCATTCTACGCAACCACTCCTGTTTGACATTCAGCCACGGATCAATGACAAGACTGCCACGAATCCGCCAGATTCATAGTCATCTTGGCAGCTCGCAAGGCAAGCTTTCGCCTTCCCGTCAACGGCGCAGGCTGACCGTCGAAGTCCTGGAAAGCCGTCATCTTCTGGCAGTCGCGCCGTATGAAGCTCATTTCGATTTCGGTACGAGCTCCTCTCCCGTAGCGCCGGGCTTCACAAGGATCGTCGAGTCGACCAGGTATTCGGATACCGAATCGTACGGTTGGGCGGACGGAACCATTTTCAGTCGGGACCGCAGAATCGGAAGTGCGCTGGAACGAGACCTGAACTTTACGCGCGACGGTACGTTCGTCGTCGACTTGCCCAACGGCGAATACGATGTGAAGCTGATTCTGGGTGACCTGGGTCCCTATGCCCACGACAACGTGGGTGTGATGCTGGAAGGGGTTTTGCGTGACAGCGTCACAACACCAGCGCGGCAGGTGAATTGCCCGCAATATGATGTGACGGTCAGCGATGGCCAACTGACTTTGCGCATCGTCGATCGTGGGGGGCGCGATAGCAACGGAGTGATCGAGGCATTAGACATTCTCACCGCTGGTTCGGTCGTCCCGGAACTCTCCATCGCCGACGCAACGCATGTCGAAGGCGATTCGGCGGCGCAAGACTGGGTTTTCCCAGTCTCGCTTTCCGTTGCGGCACAGCAGGAGGTGTCTGTCGAGTATTCGACACGCGACGGGACGGCGATAGCCGGTGAGGATTATGAATTCAATTCGGGAACGTTGCGTATTCCCGCAGGGCAGACTGACGGCACCATCGCCGTGCGTGTTTACGGCGACACTTCGATCGAATCCGACGAATCTTATTTCGTTGACCTCCGAAACATCGACGGCGCAACGTTATCACTGAATCACGCCACCGGCACGATCGTGAACGACGACGTGCCCCTGACGTTAAGCGTTTCCCTTTCTCAGCAGAGTGTCAGCGAATCGGCCGGTGCGGACACGGTAACCGCAACGATTACTCGCACTGGTTCTACGGCCCAACCGCTGACGGTATCCGTGAGCAGCAGCGACCCAGATGAAGCTTCCGTGCCGACAGCCGCGGTGATCGAGGCCGGCGCGCATTCCGTGACCGTGCCGGTCGCAATTCTTGACGATTCTGCGATAGACGGTACGCAAATTGTGCTGTTCACGGCGATCGCTTTGGATTACGTCACCGGAAACGCGACGCTCGAAGTAACCGATGACGACCGGCCTCCATTCGAAGCGTTTTTTGATTTTGGCACGAGCGGATCGCCGGTCGAGGCGGGATATGCCTCGGTGACTGAGCGCACTCGCTTTACGTCCGAACTCGGGTACGGTTGGTTATCTGGCGCGGTACGCAGTAGGGATCGTGGTACGGGCACCGCGCTGACGCGGGACTTCAACTACCTGAATGACGGGACCTTCGGCGTATCCGTGCCGAACGGCCGCTACCAGGTGGCTATGGTGCTGGGCGACCTCGGCCGCTATGCCCACGACCAGGTTGGGATCTTTCTGGAAGACGAGCAGCGAGATGCCGTAACGACTGCAGCGTATCAAGTCGTCAGTCGTACCTACGAGACGGAAGTCACCGATGGCCAGTTAACGTTGCGGATTCGCGACTTGGGCGGTCGGGATACCAACGGCGTCATTGAAGCTTTGGAAATCGTCACCGCCGGTCCGCTTGTTCCACAGCTTTCGATCGCGGACGTGACTCGTGAGGAGGGCAATTCAGGCGAAACCGAATTCGCTTTTACAGTGACCCTTTCTACGGCAACGAACGTGGACGTGAGCGTCCGGTTCGCAACTCAGGACAACGGAGCGGAGTCCGGCAGCGACTACATCGCCGCCAGCGGCACGTTGATCATCCCCGCTGGTCAAACCGCGGGAACTATTCGGGTCGCCGTACATGGCGACAAAACAATTGAATCCGACGAGGACTTTTCGATCACCTTGAGTGACGTCGTCAACGCCACGATCACCAACGTGCGCGCTGTCGGATCCATCCTCAATGATGATTTCCCGCCGACGCTGCAACTGACGGCCGCGTCGAACATCATCTCTGAAGCCGCCGGCGCGAATGCCGCGATTGGCACCGTCACACGCAGTGGTTCAACGCATAGCGCACTGACAATCGATCTGAGCAGCAGCGACCCGAGCGAAGTAACAGTTCCCAGCCGTGTCACGATTCCAGCAGGCCAGGCTTCAGCAACTTTCGCGATTGGGGCCGTCGACGACTCGGCAAGCGACGGTGTGCAACGCGTGACGTTGACAGCGACGGCCGTTGGTTACGTTCGTGCCGACGTGGACATGGAAGTAACCGATGACGACCAGCCTCCATTCGAAGCGTTTTTTGATTTTGGCACGAGCGGATCGCCGGTCGAGGCG
>CALBSZ010000446.1 GCA_937967665.1 uncultured Planctomycetaceae bacterium | reverse complement strand
CCACATGAGGGACTTCAAGTTGATGAGTTCGGAAACCATACCGATTCCCGATCCGACGACAATTCCCGAGAGCGTAGCGCAGGCGCCGACAAGGCCCACAACGCGTTCCGGGTTGTCGGGGAATTGTTCGTTAAACAGTGTCGCGAACTGGATCGTTCCCAAGCTGCCGCGGATCTGCGCGAGTAGATAGGCACCGGCAAATACAGTGAGCGACTGGGGAAAACGGAGCATCAGCCAGGGGACGAGTGCTGAAGCCGCGGCCAGCCCGAGCAGTGTCAGCTGAATGACGTGTCGTAGGGAAAGGCGACGGACCAGGAATCCATAGAGAAGCGACGACAACGCCACCACACCGGCGGCCACGACATAGAGGGCCGGCAGCCGGTCCGGACCAATCTGACTGAGAAAGGCGCTATCCGCCACGGTCCGCGCGATGACGTAGGCGGCGGCGTTTCCAAATCCATAGCTGAACAACAGGCAGACTCGCCGTCCTGCCGAGCCCGAACCAGTCTTCTTATCGTTAACCACTACCGATCACGGCCGGATCTCGACCGGCGTACGATGCCAGGCGTTGAACATGTATCCCTTCAAATTCCAGGCCACTGCTTCCGGCTGCATGTTGCCGCGCGCATCGGCCGCACGAACGATGATCTCGCGCGTGCGTTCGGTAATCGCGACCTTTGCCGTCCAAAGTCGCCAGCACAAGGGCGAAGCGGGCGAGTTGAAGCGGGCGGTTGTCCAGGTCTTCCCGCCGTCCGTGGATAACTGCACCTTGCTCACCGGGTGGTCCGGCAAGCCGGACGGCAACGCATAACCGCGGACCGCGTGCTGGCCCACGGTGAATCTGGCCAGACGCGCCGGCTGGCAGAGAACCGAGTTCAAAGCGAAGTGGTGGAGCGGCGGCGCCGCGGCCCATTCTTCGTCGGCCCCGTCGGTCACAAGCTTGTAGGCGGTCGCCACGTAATGGTTGGTCGACGGCTTGTCGCTGACAATAATCTTGCGCAACCACTTCACGCTGCGCGCTCCAATCACACCCGGTACGACAGTTCGTAGCGGGTAACCGTGATCAGGTGGCAGGGACTCGCCGTTCATTCCAGTTGCAATCAAAGGAAGAGGAATATTTTTAGTATCCCGCATCGCATCCTCCAGCGGAATCGATGCGCCGAACGGGATGACGCCCGAGTTGTGTTCGATCTGATCGGCACCTTCAAACCAGACGTGCTTTGCCCCCGCCTCCACCTCGGCAGCCCGCAACACGTCGCTCAGTCGTACACCGTCCCAGACCGCGTTGCCGATCGCACCGGCCTGCCAGGGAACGCCCTTGACTGGCTTGATGCGACTATGTTCCTCACGGCGGTTCCCCGCACAGGTCAACGTCGCGGTGGTTTTGTACTTCGGGAACCGTTCCGTTAATTTCGCCACCGTCACCGCAAACGGCCGCCGCACCATGCCCTCCACGGATAGTTGAAAGCGGCCGGCATCGATTGTGGGCGTTGGGGCGTGGCTGCGAATGTCAAAACGGGAATTCGGCGTAATCCAGGATTGGACAAGGTCCGTAAGTGGCGGCTCGGCGTTCGGAGGAATTTCGGAATGGTAAATCAGCTTCGAGTCGTCCTTGCGCTGCCACGCCAAGGCGGTATTTGTGACAGCGGGAAACCACCCCATCACGGCACCGGAGGCGACCAGGAAGCATCTTCTAGTAACCAACTCTGTGTTCATCAAGTTTCCTCTCTATTGCAAAATTGCTGACGTCGAAGCCAAGCCGGCGCGTCGATCCGGACACCACCACCACGGGCGCAGGCGAAAGGCGACCAGAGCGACTGAACCAATCGCACGTATTTTAACGATTGTCATGCGTCTGACGGCTAGATGCTTTAAACCGACGGCACAGACCGAAACTCTAACGATCGTAACGATTCGTCTGAAAATTTTGCGAAAAACTAACCAATACGTGGTCTTCTTCGCCTGATCTTAACATTATCGTGGCCCCTATTATACCGATTTTTCCCACTGTCGCGTGAAAACCGATTTGCGCGGCTAGCACGAAAATCCCGTCGCTACGGGAATCCGAGTGGTCGTTTTTTGCTGGGCATTCGCCCATCACTCCAGGAGGGAGTGATTCACGGAATGGAAAGGTCCACACATGAAAGTCAGTAGATTCTTGATGACGATCCTGACTGCGGGGGCGATGTTGACATTCAACGTCACACTCAATGCAGATGATCACTACGAACAGTTCGTCAATGGCGCGTCGGTCGCCGATTCCTTCAGTGCTTTTTCCAATAACCTGGCCGATCTGGAAGAGGTTGTGGCGGAGCAGGGCGAGGAGATTGACGAGTTGAAGTCGGCCTTGAAGAAGAAGGTCAATCCAGGCAATTCGAAGTCGACCATGAAAGTCAGTGGGCGAATTCACGCGGACTACTGGGCCTTTCCCGAGCACGACGACGTGATCGAAGGCCTGGAAAAGGGAAATCCTCAGGATCGCTTCGGCTTCCGCCGCATGCGATTCGGCGTCGCCGGCAAACTGCCTGCGAACATGCTCTACAAGATCGAAATGGAATTCGCGGGCGGAAACAAGTCCGAATTCCGAGACGCCTACCTGGGCTGGGACGATCTGCCGTACGTGCAGACCCTGCTGCTGGGAAATCAAAAACGTCCCTACAGTTTGGACCATCTGAACAGCAGCCGTTACAACGTGTTCCTGGAACGTCCTTTCGTAATCGAAGCTTTCAACCAGGATTCACGACGCTTCGGACTCTGTTCGTACGGCGATTCCGACGACCTGGCGTGGAACTGGCGTTATGGCGTCTACAACACAAATTTGATGCAGGCGGACGGCCAGGCCATCAACGACCACTACCAGTTGGAGTTTGCCGGTCGACTCGCCAATACCTATTGGTACGACGAGTGTTCCGATGGTCGCGGCTACGGTCACTGGGCCATTGCCGGCACGCATGCCGAAGTGGATGGCGGCTCGGACGAAACACGTTTCCTCCACCGCCCCGAAGCCCGTTCCAGCAGCAAGTGGCTGAGTACGGGAACCGTTGCGGACGCCGACAATTACAATTTAATTGGCGCGGAGGCGGTGCTGAACCTGGGCGCCCTGCAAGTTGTGGCGGAGTATCAAAGCCTTTGGTTGCAGCGAGATGCCGGCGACACCGTCAACTATCACGGCGGTTATATCTATGCAGCCTACTTCCTGACCGGCGAACACATGCCGTGGGATCGCGAAAGCGGCACGTTGGATCGCATCAAGCCGTTTGAAGACTTCTTCCTGGTCAAGACCTGCAACGGCGGCATCGGACGCGGTTGGGGCGCTTGGCAAGTGGCGGCGCGCTGGTCGTATGCCGACTTCGGTGAATCGGTTGGCGTGGGCACCCAGTTGCCCGCCAGCCAATTCGGTGTCGAAGGAGAAGCCCTCACGGTCGGATTGAATTGGTACTGGACGCAGTGTGCTCGCCTGCAGTTCAACTGGCTTCATGGCGAAATCACGACGGCGGCGGCCACGACCGGCGACTACGACATCGTCGGGGCTCGCTTCATGGTTGATTTTTAGTCCCAAGTACCGGGTCAGCTCGGCACACAAGCCGGTACGCCGGGAAAACGACATTTCACCTCGAAAAACAGAAATACGTGGAGATAATCGAATGAACGTTGTAAGAATCATTACGGCCACCGCGATCGTGGCCCTGACCTCGAGCGCCGGTTGGGCGGATTGCACGTCGAGCTGCCCGGACTGCGGCGCCAAGGCTTGCCGCGCGGTGCCCGTTACGAACACCGTGAAAAAGCACTGCTACTGTGTCGAGTGCAAGGATATTTGCATTCCCAAGTTTCGTTGGCCTTGGGAGATGTGCAAGTCGAAAGGCTGCGGCGCCCATGGCTGCAGCGATTCGAACTGCACCGGTTGCGCGGACGGCGGCTGCCTGAACGGACACGGCTCCAAGTGCGGCGGTCACCACTGCAAACGCTCTCAATGCGGCGAGGTGCGCACGATCAACGTCCTGGTCAAGAAAGAATACGAGTGCACAGAATGCGGCTGCGAATGGCATATCTACTGCGTTGGCAACGGCTGTGCGGACGGCTGCTGCACGTCGGGCGGAGCCGGACATGGCGGCGAGGTCGCTCCGACACCGGAAGACGCGGAGATTCCCGAACCGCCGGCCGTCGAAGCCCACTACATCCCTAAAAACTCGGGACGTTCCTACCGCGAACTTCCGCCGGGACTCGTGCTGCCCAAGGTGAGCATCAACTGAAACGACGTCCTTCAAGTTCGGCAGTGTGAGTCAAGCAAAGGGCGAGACCAGGGAGGTCTCGTCCTTTCTTCGTTCTTGTAGCCGGCCCGGCCAACCTGGCAGCCAGAGCGGGTCCCTGAACAAGCGAAATTTGAATCCGAGAATCGCAAAAACTCGAAATCCGAAGCACGAAATACGAAACAAATCCGAAATCCGAAATCCGAAATTCAAAACATGTTCACCTGACTTCAGCTGAAACACGAAATGCAACCGTCGTTACGAATTGGGACTTTTGTATTGTGACATTTGGATTTGTTTCGGTTTTCGATATTCGTGCTTCAAATTTGAATTCCAGAAGTCACAGACCTCGCTCGTTTGAGAGGTAGTGCTCCGTCGAGTGGAAATACTAATAGGTGGAGGACTTGCCGGTATCGACATTGCCAACCATGTGGAAGTGGTTGTGGTCGATGTAGATGACTTCCATCGCTTCTTCATCCCGCAACGTATGCGGAATCGGCCAGCCCACGTGAGTGACTTCTTCGAAGTAGATCGTGCACTTGTAATGCACGTGATGAAGTTGAGCCGGTCCGATGAGCGGAATCACACGTGGCGGATCGATGTAGTCCGCGATCTTTTCCGTCACGATCTGGACATTGTTCCGCTGCACTTCGTGCAGGAACGGCAGACCACCCTTGGTGGGTCGAGCACGCTCGAAGGCTCGCATGACCTCATCGTCGCTGGGAGGATCCATGTCTTCCACCACGGTGCCGGCGGTAATCGGACCCAGAATCGGCACTTTGCCGTAACGCTCGTGCTCCCAGAATTCGTCTTCCTTGTTCTTCTGGAGCAGCGGGCTCACCGGAATCGGAACACCGGCGATACCAAGATTGACACCGTTGGTGATGCCCACGCAGCCAGTGCTGCTGACTGCGTACAGGGCAAACAGGAGACAAAGGCTTGAACTTAAAGTCGAACGAAACATGGAACCTTCCCCATGGGTGTGTACAAGTCGTTGTAGGTATCTATCGTGTTAATTTAGGTCAGACTTGCGGGATTTTCCGAATATTCCGGATTTTCGGGAGGTAGCGGTTGGCTGAGAATGAGTGCTAGCGGGCAAGGGGCAATAGCCCACAAAAAAACCCCGCTTCGAAAAGCGGGGTTTTCTGAGGACGGCTTACTTGTCCTTGAAATCGAGCATCCACCAACCGTCATCCCATTCCAGGGTCACCTTGCGCCAGCCAAGCGGCACTTGGGGATACGGATGGAACGGGCCGATATACGGCCAGGCTGAAGGCGAATACTGTCGCGGATACGTCACCGCTCCATAGTTCGGGTGCGAGGCGTACGACGGCCACGCGTAACCGGGCATTTGCGGATGGTCATAGCGGGCTGGCGTCACGCTGTGCCCGCTGCCCGGCATGTGCACCGGCATGGGAGTCGGACCGGCGTAGGCTCCCTGCGGCTGACTCACCATCTGATGCACGGCATGCCCCAGTGCTAGCGGCGCCGCCAGGGGCGCGGCCAGGATGGGCATCCCCGAATGTTGCAGCGGTCGCCGTGGAATCCCTTGTTTGTAGGAAGCCGAAGCGGCGTGGCTGCTGCCGTAGGGGTTGGCATAACTGGTTCGCGGCGGCGTCGCACCGATCGCCAGCGGCATTCCCGGATTGCCTTTCAAGGCATACGGATTGGGAATCGATTCCTTCGCAGGCAGTTCCGCACTCGCCGGCTCGGTCGCACCACTGGCCGCCGAAACCTGCTCTGCGTTTGAACCCGGCAGCGCCGGAACATTCGACGGCGCCAGATACGGATTCGGGTAATACGACGACCGCGGTCGCTGCTGCATAGCCATCGCGGTAGCTTCCGCCGTGCCGGCGTTCTTGCCACGAGCATAAGCGGCGGCAATCTCGGCTTCAATATCGCGTGCCGGCGGTGCCGCGGGTTCGTCCATCGGCATCCGCGGAATTCCGTTCGCGTACGTTTCTTCCGGCGTCTGGGTAGGCTGTTGGGCCACCTGGCTACTGGCGTCGTCGTCCATCAACGTCACGTCATTGACCACTTTGGCGACACCTTTGGTGTAGCGTGCGGCGTCCAGAACCATCTGACGCTGCTTTTGACTGGCAACCTGCCCCGACAACCAGACCACGCCGTTCGTCGAGTTCACCTTGATCCCGAACCCTTGCAGGGCACCTTGCTGTTTCAGCTCGTTGAGCTTTCCGGCAATGTCCTGTGCGATCGTTTGGTCATTCGCGTCCGCGGCGGCATCGTCCGACTTTCCCGCGCCTTTAATGGTAATCTGATTGATCACCTTCTTGACGCCTGGGGTCCAGCGGCCAGCATCCAGAACCAGTTGCTGCTGTTCCTCTGAAGAAACCGAACCGGTCATCCAAAGCACGCCTTCCTCGGATTGCAGATCCAGCGTGAACCCTTTCAGGTTGCCGGCATCCTTCTGCTCTCTGAGTTTGGCGGTCACCTCATCGATAATCGCCTGGTCGTCGCGTGCCAGGGAAGCCGCGTCTTCCTGAGCGGATTCCGCCAGCGGTTGCGGGGTAGCGCTACCGTTTCGCAACGGATTGGCGTTCTTCAGCGGTTCCGGCGTCGCCGGCACCTCCAGTTCCTGTTCGGCAGGTTCGGATTTCGCAATTTCGGTTGCCGACGGAACTTCGAGTGGTTTATCGCTGGGATTCCCGCTGCCTTGCAGCATCAACGGAGTTGCCGGTGAAACTCGCGGCTGACTGGCCGTCCGCGCTTCCGCTTCCTTGCCCGTTCGATGGATGGCATGCTGGACAGACGGGCCCTCTTGGGCTACGGCATCAACCTGCGGAGACGTGACTTGAATGTCATTCACGACTTCCTTGACACCGGCAACACGGCGCGCGGTTTCGAGAATCAAAGTCTGCTGATCTTTGGAAACCACCGTGCCTTTCACCCACGCCGAACCGTCCTTGACGGTCAAGTCGAGTGTAAAGCCCTTCAGCTTTCCTTGAGCCTGCTGTTCCTTGAGTTGCTTGATAATGGCACTGCCGATCTGCTGGTCGGTCTCGCCCGGCTTTGACGTTTCCGTTGCCGACTTTTCCAACGACAGCGGGGCCACCGGACCGGCGATCGCGTTGCGACCGGCACTTGCGTCACTCGACTCGCTCACCGCGGGCTGCTTTTCCGATTTTGGCGACGCGTCTTCCGCTGCGTCTCCGCGCGACAGAAACCCTGCCAACAACCCCTGCGGTTGACGGATCGTCTTTTCGCGGTCCGGCGTTTGGGGACCAGACGGCGCCGCGTCCTGGTCCGCCTGACGACCGAATTGAGACAGCAGGCCTTGAGGCTGCTGCACTTCCGTGCGGGCCGTTTCCTCGCCGCGAACTTCGATGTCGTTGACAACCTGCTTCACGTCGCGAGTATAGCGCGCCACGTCAAGTGCCAGCTTCTGCTGAGCAGGTGTTGAAACATAACCTTTCATCCAGACCACGCCATCTTCGACGTTCAGCTTGATCCCGAAACCTTCCAACTCGCCCGCTTCCTTACGAACTTGAAGTTGGCTTAAGATTGTTTCCGCAATCTGATGGTCGCTGGCGTGCGTCGCGGATGAAGTCAGAGCGATCGCGAAGATCACTAATCCTACAACGAAACGTCGCATGGGTCCCCTCCTGAGAATTGAATCTCTCATTCTTGTACGAATCAGACGGCCGCCAGCGGTATCGAGTTGCTTCGACCCGGCGGGCAAGACCGAATGTCGGCGTGTGGCGTTACTGGCAGTCATCGATAACTCCTCATAAACAAATGCCTGCGGGCATCGGGTGCCGGTCGTCGGCACTGCCAGGGGGGAATGGCGAAGCGATCGCGAAGATCACCGCGCTGCGATAGGCCCCCCTACGCAATTCGGGTATCCGAGTAAATTGCCCGATTCTTGTATTCGGCTACCGGTCGTAACGGCGAGAGAGTATTTTCCGATTTTGCCGATTTTCGGGGGAACCGCAGCGGGGCAGGCAAGCGCGCGGAGTTCAGCAATCCGCGTCGGACGGGCGAGTATCCAACGTAACACCCACGGCCATCAAGGACAGCGATGCGCCCGACGGCAACCAGGCATCATGTGTATGCGCCAGTGCTAGCATCGTCACGACACCGACAGCTACCAGCGAAAGAAAGAACAGTGCCTGACCGGTTCTTCGACGGCGGGACTGTTCACCAAATCGGGCCACGGCCACGCTGACAAAGCCCACAAGCTGAAACAGAATGGCCAGGCCAATGAGCCAGGCCGAGTCGGAGAAATTGAACATCGGAGCTACCTAGATTCCTTTCTAGTCAGCCACGCAACAAGCAACGGCAAGCCAAACTCGGCAAGCGACCGTGTCTCGGAACGAATTCCACGGTCGCGCGCCTACACGCCCTCTTCAATCCAGTCTCGCAATCCGGCTTCGTCGATCAGCGAGAGGGCAAAGTCGATGATTCGCAGTTGCCAGGGTCTACCGGGACCACGTGGCAGAGGAAGCAATCACGCAAGGCGTGTGCCAACACTGGATGTTTCGTGCAGCGGGAGTCGATAAGACTGCCAGCGTTGCAATTCTACGGAACTCCGAGCACCCTACTAGCACTGCTGGCATCGATCGTATTGCAGTTTTTACAAACGGCGTTGCCACGGCTACGACAATGCTCTGGATATATAAATTGCATCCTGCTTATAATCCGCCTTCTCAAGACTGGACATGGAAGTTCGGAAGCACCAGCGTCTCGAACGCCTGCAAGGATGCTGATTACGCCACGAATCATTCGCCTGTTCGCCGGAGCGGGTTTTCTGATTATCTGCTTGCTCGCCTGCGCGGATGCGCGGGCCGAGCCGATAGACTTGCGCCTCCGCATCGCCTGGGGCACGGCGGAAAGTGTCCAGTGGTACGGCACCGTATCGATCGAGCGGGGAAACTTTTCCGAGTTGCAGTTGTTGGGACTGGACGCCTACGAACCGGGTTGCATATTCATTA
>CALBSZ010000445.1 GCA_937967665.1 uncultured Planctomycetaceae bacterium | reverse complement strand
CTGCGGCTCCGCCCGCGGGGCCCTGCGAACGGAGTCGCAGGACTACAAGCAGCAGATAAATCCTCATCTTCCGCTCACCTAACAGGTTATCGGTTCCGTATCGTTGGCATTGTGTGGTTCGATTGATGCAGAAACCACCGAGATTACCCCTCATCATAGCTTCCGCGGCGAAGCAGATTACAGCGGTTGTACCAAATTGTTCAATTTTCACGATTATAGGGTCGATGCAAAGGAATGGAGTAAGCCGTTCGCATGAAGCGCAGGCCGCGGGTCATACTGCCCGGAGTTGCCTGTTGGACGTCAATTTTGCGCGCTTGCTTGTCGAAACGCCGAATCCTGACGAGACCCAGATCATGAAACGAATCTTATTTACGCTTTGCTTGGGGAGTATGCTGTTGGCCAGCGGCACTGGCTGCCGGAGCCTCTGCGGAGGCGGTTGTAGCGCAGGGGGCTGTGGGCCGGCAGGGGGCTGTGGTTCTGGCGGCGGATTCTTATCGCGGCTCCATGGCCGGCATGAAGATCCGAACCAGTTTGCGCAGCCCGGTCCCGCCAGTCCCACGGTCGTCTACCCGTACTATACAGTCCGAGCGCCTCGCGACTTCCTGGCCGACGATCCTCCCAGCATCGGGCGGTAAGTCCGAGCGATTCAGCCAAAGAGTTCTTTCACGGGCGTGCCGGAATTGACAATCGGGATCGGCCGTCCCGTGGGCGTGTAGTTTTCTTTCGCGGGGTCAATCTTGAGGGCGTGGCAGAAGGTGGCGAACAGTTCGGGAGGCGTAACCGGACGGTCGGTAATCTCGCTGCCGTCGGCGCTCGTCTTACCAACGACGAGTCCGCCTTGCACGCCGGCGCCCGCCAAGGCCGCGGTCCAGCCTTTCGGCCAGTGATCACGACCGCCGAGAACATTGATTTTCGGCGTCCTGCCGAATTCCCCCATCCAAGCCACCAGCGTGGTTTCCAGCAGGCCGCGGTCGGCGAGTTCCTGGATGAGCGTTCCCATCGCGGGGTCGAGCGACGCCATCAGTTCCTGCGTATTCTTTTCGTTGCCCGTGTGCGTATCCCAGCCCTGCATGCTGACTTCCACGCACTTGACTCCCGCTTCCACGAGCCTTCGCGCCAGCAGGCAGGCGCGGCCGAACGGGTTCTTTCCGTATGCCTCCTGAACCGGTTCCTTTTCCCGTTGCGTCTCGAACGCCGAAAGCGTTTCGGAACGCATCAGCCGCACGCCTTTCTGATAGACTTCGAAATGGTCCGCGGCCGGCCCGCCACGACGACTGGCGGCAAACGATTGCTCGAGCGCGCCCAGAATGCTGAGACGGCGATTGAAGCGGCCGTCGTTCACTCCCGCTGCCGGCGCGGCATTGGGAACGCCCGTCTCCGGATCGGGAACATGAAACGCGGCGTGCGTCATGCCCAGGAAGCCGGGGCCCAGCGAGGGGAGACTGACGGAAACGAAATTCGGGAGCGACGAAGCTTTCTGGCCGAGTTCCGACGAAACGATGGAACCGAACGACGGATGCCTGGTTGCTCCCAACGGCAAATAGCCCGTGTGCATCAGGTACCTTCCCCGTTCGTGACTTCCCTCCTTGGTGGTCATCGAGCGAATCAGCGATACGTGATGCATTTGCCTGGCCAGCGTGGGCAAGTGCTGGCTGATCTGAATGTCGCTGGCCGAGGTCCGGATGGCGCGTGTCGATCCGCCATTGGCCGTGCCCGGTTTCAGGTCGAACGTATCCATCTGACGCGGGCCGCCATTCATCCACAGCAGGATCATCGCGCGTTCGTTTTTCTCTTCCGCGGCCACCAAAGGGTTCAACTGGCAGGTAACCCAAACCCCGGCGGAACTGCTGATACACGTACGTAAGAAGTAGCGTCGATCCATATCTCTCTGTATCTGTATCTCTCTGTCCCAACCCTCCCGTTCGCCGCACCCGAACTCCTAAGGCTGTTGTCACAGCCCGGAATTCGATGCTGGTTTGCGGCGAGCCGACGTGGTGGTCAATGATTGAAAGCGAATTCGCTGCAGTTCAACAGCGACCAGTAGATGTCTTCACATATTTCCAAACGCTCGTTCACGCCCGACGCTCCGCGCAAGTACCGCGACAATCCCCGCGTCTCGACGATCGACGGACGACGCGACAGCGTGGACAAGTAGAGCCATTCCAGGCACGCTTCGAGGGAACGGGCGGTGCGAAGCTTGAGCGAAATCGGGTCGAACAACTTCCAGTCCGTCACCCGCGCGGCGTGCTTGCTGTTCATCATCATCAGCGCCTGCGCGATGGTCCCCTTGAACTCGGACACTTCTTCCGCCTCGTCCATGTTTCCGAAAACGAACACAAAGTCCTGCTTCACCGACTCCAGCATCAACTGAAACAGCGGGCTCTCCATCAACTTCTCATTCGCGCCGACGCCCGTGGAGACGATCACCGAGCCAATCAGTTCCTCCGGCGTCAACCGTTTCAGGTACGCGCGGCTGAAATACGTCCAGTCATCCTGGTTATTGCGCGACGGCATCGAAGTCAGGTGATAGGCTTTCGTCTTCGTCATCACCCGGATCAAGAATTTTGGATCGTAGTCCGCTGCGACAAACGCGTCGGCCAGTTGCTCCAGGACTTCCGGGTAGACGGCAGGATTGCTATCGCCCATGTCATCGACCGGATCCACCAGCCCGCGCCCGAAGAACTGCGCCCACATGCGATTGACCATCGCCCGCGCAAACAATTTATTCTCGCTGGCCGTGACCCAATCCGCCAGTTGCTTGCGACGCGATAAGAACAATGCATTCTTGGCATTAACGCCGTCCAGGTAGCGGGGAGCAACAATGGGCGCGTCGGTCATGCCGCCGAGGCGTACGTCTCCGCGGCGGACGTCGGCGATTCTGGGGATGCCCAAGACCCGTTGCTGCTGGACGCGTCCGAAAAAGGCCGCCATGCCGTAGAAGTCGGTTTGCTTCCACTTCTCAAACGGATGGTCGTGGCACTGAGCGCATTGGATCTGCGTTCCCAGGAAATGCCGCGCGGCCGCTCCCGTCAATTCCTCGGCCGACGCATCGTGATATATCGTCCAGTAGACGGGCGGGTTGTCGAGCACCGTGCCCTGTGCCGTCAGCAACTCGTGAACAATCACATTCAACGGTGCTCCGGCGGCAAACCGCTGATCTAACCACTGCTGGAACTGGAGCCTCGCCAGTTTATCGATCGGTTCGCCCGCGCGCCCAATCAGCAGGTTGCTCCACACCGTCGACCAGTGTCGTGAATAGCCTTTGGACTCCAGCAACTCGCCGACCAACAGGTCGCGCTTGTTGCGCTGTTTGCTGTCGATGAAGTCGCGTGCTTTCTGCGCTGCCGGAATGAGTCCCGTAATGTCCAGGTGGCAGCGACGCAGGAACTCCTCGTCCGACGCGCGCGGCGACGGCGTCAACCGTTCGCTGCGCCAGGTCTTTTCCATAGCTTCGTCGATCCGCGCCGCCAGCGCGGCGGCGTCCTGCGCTGTACCGGTGGCCGGAATCAAGACGAGCAGCAGGAACGATAGCGGGGGCCCGCGCATGGATCGCACTCCGGCGGTGGATATTGTGGTTCAGTCCGTTATTATACCTCAAGCGGTGATTTTGAGTTTCAATAGGGACGGCCGCCGAGTAACTTATTTATTAGGTATTAGTTTCAAAACGCGCGTTGGGGTGATGGGTGGCCAGGGTCGAGTGAAGCGAGCCCCCGGAATCGAAGGGTCTGAGGGGGCGCTTCGCTCCACCACAGCCACTCCTGTCCGGCTTCAAAGCGGAACCTGAAGGTTCTGTGGAGGTCGCTTCGCTCCACCACAGTTACTCTTGTCCGGGTTTAAAACGGAACGTGGTAAGATTTGGATGTCCCCACAGACCGTCGTTCAGAACTTCGAGGAAACGAATGATTCGCATTGCTTACCTGTTGCTCTTCACCGCCGGGATATTCGCCGGGATATTCGCCGGGATATTCGCCGGGATATTCTCTGCCCGGCAGGTGTGCGGCCAGACAGTGCGTCCCGACGACCCCGGCGCGCCGGACAACCGCAACTTTGCGCGGGAAACCGATGGCCGCTGGAACGAGATGCAGATCGGCCCGTTCATTGCCAGCGTGCTCGAGACGCCCACGACCACGGTGGCCAAGTGCTTGAGCATGCAGCTTGACGATGCCGCTTCGGCGTTCGCGGCCTACGACACCAAGACGGGATCGTTTCGCGCGGCGTGGACCGGCGCTTTCGTCAAGTTCGGGACGCAGAAGTTTGGAATTACCAGCGCGCCGCAAATGGCTGGTCCGGTATTTCATGCCTGCTCCGGTCCTGCCTGGGGTGATGCCAGGGTGCATTACCACGGACTCTACCAGCACGGTCACAGGCTGGTGCTATCCTACGCCGTTGACGATGCCCGCGTCCTGGAAGCTCCGTCGTGCGACGCGTCGGCCAGTCCCGTTGCGTTACTGCGAACGTTCTCGATTTCACCACACAAATCCGAACTTCGCTTGCTGGCCTGCGACAGCGTGACCGCTCTGCGCATGGTGGAACGCCAGCCGCAGAGAACCATCGGCGCGGTCGCGAAATGGGGTGCACAGCCTTTATCCATCACCGTCCGGTGGGGGGACGACAATGCGATCCTTCCCGCCAGCGAGGAAACCTATCTGGAACTCAGATTCCCGCCTGCCGATGAAACGCTCACGTTCACCCTGTCTGTCCAACCCGGCAATGCTGGCGTGCTGCCGCCTGCCGATGCCGCCGAGCGAATCCGGAAGTTGACGGAACCGGGCGAGCCGCTGTGGAATGAAACATTGCGGACCGCCGGCACCCGGGGCGAACAGGATGGCCCGTTTCAGATCGACACGCTGACGCTCCCGTTTGACAATCCGTACAAAGCGCTGCTATTCGTCGGTGGCCATGATTTTTTCGCCAATGGAGATATTGCTGTGTGTACCTTGCATGGCGATGTCTGGTCGATTCGTGGCGTGGACGACGAACTGCGGGATCTTCAATGGCGCCGCTTCGCGACCGGACTGCACCAACCGCTGGGCCTGAAAATCGTGGACGACAAGGTCCATGTCCTGGGGCGTGACCAGATCACCCGCCTGCATGACCGGAACAACGATGGCGAGGCGGACTACTACGAGAACGTAAACAACGACGGCGCCACGTCGACGGGTGGCCACGACTTCGCGGCGTGTCTGGAAACGGATGCCGACGGGAACTTCTACTACATCCGCGCTCACGAAGGAGTGGTCAAGGTTTCCGCCGATGGCACGACCCACGAATCGCTCGCGGTCGGCTTCCGCAACCCGATCGGACTCGGCGTCGGCCCCGACGGCATGATCACGGCGTCACCGCAGGAAGGAAACTGGACTCCGGCCTCGGCGATCTTCGAAGTCAAACGCGGCGGCTACTATGGATTCGGTGGTCCGCGGATCACGCCACACCGGCCATTAGGCTACGATCCACCGATCTGCTGGCTGCCGCGCATCCAGGACAACTCCAGCGGTGGGAAAGTCTGGGTTACCAGCGATCGCTGGGGGCCGTTGCAAGGCAGCCTGCTGCATTTGTCCTACGGCCAATGTGCCATGATGCTGACCACCGTGGAGCACGTGCGCGGGGTCGCGCAAGGAGGCACCGTCCGGTTTCCGTTTTACTTTGAATCGGGTGTCATGCGCGGACGCTTCAGTCCGCGCGACGGTCAGCTGTACGTATCCGGCATGCTCGGATGGCAAACTTCCGCCGCCAAGGACGGCTGCTTGCAGCGGGTCCGTTACACGGGCGCGCCAGTGCACCTGCCCATCGCACTCCAAGTGCGTCCACACGGAATCGAACTGACGTTTACGAATAAGCTTGATCCAGACAGCGCGGCGGACCCAGACAACTACGATGTCCAATGGTGGAACTATCGTTATTCGGAAGATTACGGTTCGAAAGATTTTCGCGTGTCGGAGCCCAAACGATTTGGCCGGGACGAAGTCTACGTGGAAGAAGCGACATTGCTAAGCGACGGTCGGACTGTCTATCTAGAATTGGAAGACATGCAACCCGTCATGCAGATGCAGATTGTCTTTTCGATCACTGCCGCGGATGGCACGCCGATCAAGCACACGATTTACAACACCATCAACGCAGTACCTGCCGAAGAATGATCAATACCCAATCCATGGCCAGTGTCGTTGTGACTTTGTTGCTGCTAGGAAACGCTGGCAGCGCGACGTTATTGTGGGCTCAAACATCGCGCCCGGGACGATTGGATCGCGAAGTTCGCGATGCCTTGCGGACGGGGCTTCACGTCCGCTTTCACCAGGCCGATGGCCAGTCCGACGAGCGTGTAACGCGACTCGCGGCGCTCTATGTGGATCCGCTCGCCGCGCCGACGCCATTCTTGCAGGAGACAGCATTTACCGCCACGCTGACCGGCTACTTCAAGATGCGACTCCAAGGGGAACACGAGGTTTCCTTTCGTGGCCAAGGCGCCGCCCGCCTATTTGTGAACGGTCAGGAAGTCATGGCGATCCCGCCGGGTGACTTAAGCGCCGCGCCGCCGGCAACCGTCGCCTTCGTCAAAGGCTACAACCAGTTGCGCATCGAGTACACGTCGCCCTCCGACCCGCACGTTGCCAGCCAGCTACGGATGTATTGGCGCGGAGACGAATTTCCCTGGGAGCCGCTACCGCCGACGGAGTTATTTTACGATAGCCGTGAGGAATCCTTGCAGGGGGCGACGCGGCTGCGCGAAGGCCGACTGCTGGTGGCGGAGAACCATTGCTTTCGATGCCATCAGGAGCCTGCGACGTTACCATCCGTGGAATCACTCGCGGACACCGGCATGCCCGAACTGGCTCAGCACGCTCCTTCGTTGGAGAACGCGGGCTTGCGTTTTCGGCGTGACTGGCTGGTGTCCTGGATCCTGGATCCCCGCGCGCTGCACAACCGGTCCACCATGCCGCGACTGCTGAGCAATGACTTGGAGGCCCGGCAGCAGGCGGCGGACATTGCGTCGTATTTGCTTGCCACGGGCACGACGCAGGCGGACCTTGCCGGCGGCGACCGAGCCCTTGGCGAACAGCTATTCGAAGACCGCGGCTGCATCGCCTGCCACCGCTTCACGCCCCCGGCTGCGAAGGACGACTTCGACCGCGTGTCGCTGCACTTCGTGGCAGCCAAGTATTCCACGGCGTCGCTGGCTGCCTTCCTGCAAGATCCGCGTCAGCACTTCGCATGGAGTCGCATGCCGCGGATTCCGCTGAAGGAAAACGAATGCCAGGCGTTGGCGGCGTTCATCCATGCCAGGTCGGCGGGCGAGCTTCCGCCCGTCGCCATCGCAGGTGACCCGGCGAAAGGGAGCGAATTGTTCGTTACGATCGGCTGCGCCAACTGCCATCAGTTCAACAGCAACATCAAGCCGCAGCCGCGAATCGCGGCCTGGACTTCGCAATCGCTTACGCAGGGTTGTCTGGGCCACCATCACGACCGCGCACCGGAGTTCCCGTTTACGGACGCGCAGTTGACAGCGATGCGCGCGTTCCTGGCGACCGACCTGGCCAGCTTTGGGCGAGTCTCGCCCGCCGAATTCGCGGAGCGTCAGTGGCGCGTCATGTCTTGCCGGGCGTGCCACGGACGGGATGACGAGGAGGCGAACCTGCCATATGTCTTGTTGGAGGAGGGGACGCAAGGAATCGCGCCCGAACCAGTCCCGGACCTGACATGGGCCGGTGAGAAACTACAACCTGCCTGGACGAAGCGGCTGTTCGCCGGCGAATTGCCCTATCGACCTCGACCCCATTTCAAGATCCGCATGCCCGCGTTGCCCGCGCGCGGAGCGCTGCTGGCCGTCGGACTCAGCCATGAACACGGTTTCGCCGTGGACGAAAATCCGCAACCGGCGTTCCAAGCGGAGCTGGCCCAGGTCGGCGACCAGGTGGCCGCGATGCAGGGAGGCCTGGCTTGCCACCGCTGTCACGCCATTGGCGACCAGCAGGCGACGGCCCCGTTTGAGGCACGCAGCACGAATCTTTCCTATGCGACCGAACGCCTGCGCTACGAATTCTATCACCGCTGGCTGCGCGATCCGCTGCGTATTGATCGCAATACGAAAATGATCCAGTTCGCCCAGGACGGACAGCGCACGGCGCTCGACACCTTCTACGACGGCGACGCCCGGAAACAATTCGAATCAGTCTGGCACTACCTGCTACGGCTCAACCAACGGCAACGCGCCCGACCCTGACGCGACCTGCACGCGATCTAACTGGATCCGAGCACGTTGTCCAACTAATGCCATTCGTTCGTCGGAAACATCACCAACCGCTTGTACATCGTGCGTGCCGGCTGGTTCAAGAGAAACTCGATCAGTTCCGCCAGTTCCTCGGGCTGCATGACGTTCGCCAGATCGCCCGGATAGGGATTGGTTTGTTCGTTCCAGAGCGGCGTGTCAATGGCGCCCGGGCAGATCGTCGACATCACGATACCATGGGGCAGGAGTTCTTGCGCCAAGGCATCGGCGAATCCCACCACGCCGTGTTTAGATGCGCAATACGCCGCCTGCAATTCGATGCCGCGAGTGCCGGCAACCGACGAAACATTGATAATCCGTCCCGACTGGCGGGGGAGCATGTATGGAAGAAGCAAGCGAGTGCAGTACATGGTCCCTTTGAGGTTGATGTCGATCATCTGATCCATCACTTCCAGCGGCTGTTTCCAGAAATGATCGCGCTGTACGACCGCGGCATTGTTGATCAGGACAGAAATCGGCCCGTGTTCCTGTTCGATCGTCTGATAGGCTGCCTCAATCTGTTCGACCGCGGTCACATCGACTTGCATGGGCACAATGTGACCTGTCGGATCTTGCGCGGCGATTTCGGCGAGTTGACCTTGACTGCGCGCCCATGCGAACACCTGGTTGCCGCTCGACGCAAGTCGCAAGGCGATGGCCGCGCCGAGTCCCCGGCTGGCGCCCGTGACGACAATTTTCTGATCTTTCATCGTTTGTCTCCGCATGAGGTCATCACGTGTGGGTAAAGGGGTCAGGAGGGTAAAGGGGTCAGGAGTCAATTGCCGGAACGGCCCTTCGGGTGCTTCGCGTGTGGGTAAAGGGGTCAGGAGTCAATTGCCGGAACGGCCCTTCGGGTGCTTCGCACAATTGACTCCTGACCCCTTTACCGAATGACCCCTTTACCGAACCCGACTCAACGTCCTCCTGATACGAATTGGATCGCATA
>CALBSZ010000444.1 GCA_937967665.1 uncultured Planctomycetaceae bacterium | reverse complement strand
AATCGCCCCAAACAACTGGCACTTTTCGATTTGCTCATCAAGCAACCGCCTAACGGCGAATTTCCTCTGACCAACGCCAATCTGTCGCGGCTGCCGGAACAGATCCCGGCACGATTTGTCGAGATCGAGGTTCTTGAGACAACCAATCCCGAGGAGGCGCGAGGGGCGTATCTGCAACTCGGCAACGAGATCAATCAAGATGCGAATCGTTGCAAACGTTACCTCCAGCCAGTCCTCCCCGCATTGGTGAGATTGGGCGACGAACCGTCGGCGATCGAACTCGCGCGAGAATTGCAGGAGAACCTGCCCCAACAAAAAATCCAAGGCTGCCCGATCAAGGCGTTTCAGACCTACGCACTCCGCTACATGGATAGCCTCAACTTGGAGCGGCTGCTGCCCAGCATCGAGACTCAAGAACAGAAGCTAACGTCTCTCGACCGACTTCGTATTTCTGGGGTGGCAACGGCGAGAGCCTTCGTCGCTGCCGGTGACAAAGCGGCCGCGCGTCGCTTGTTGGATAAGTGCAGTGACGCGGCAACCTCCGAGGATTACTCGATGATCAGAGCGGTGATTGCGTTACGTCATGAAGCCTTTCATGAAGTCCGAGCTGATGAAGTACAGCGGCTCATTGAATATGCCCAGCACGAAAAGGATTCAAGACGCTGGACATGGCAGCGTGCCTTGCTGGCCGGCACTGCACGTTTGTTGGTTCAGGTTGAACGTTACGACTGGGCTGAACAAGTGATCGATGAGCTGACATCAGACAATCGCATCGCTCAGGCCGAATAATGCCGGGTGCGGTTGCCGAACTTAACGCGATTGGATTTCGCTTGAAGAATCTCGCACCCCTGCTGCTCTTTCATCGAAGCCCCGTTCGAGAAGCTAAATGAGCAATTCTGTCATCGGACCGGTGCTGTCAGCAAACGACTGGGTAGGGACCTGATGACCTCGGCTGTGACACTGCCGAGTCAAAAACACCAACTCCAAATCTCGATAAACCGAATCGGTCAACGGCTCGCGGAACTTTTTCTGCTCGTCGTTCCAAAAACCGGCGTCCAATTCCCGTAGCCAAGCTGTGCGACTGGCGTGTCGTCCTTTACCCAGTCAACCAAGACATGTATTCCTTGGTGGTTAACGTATTGTCCCTCGAATCCGGCTTTCTTCAGGACGATGCGCGTGAGAATGTCTTGCAGATGGATCACCACGTTCGATACATCAGCGATGTCGTGAATTCCACCAAAGTCGAAATGTCCGTTGTGTATCACGGCTCCACGAAAGCTGGATAGTAGCTGATACCACTGCTGAACATCGGTGCGCGGAGACTGCGCGTAGTGCCGCTCGATGACCGTCGCGTCCGGCAAATCGTAATGTGTCAACAACTCGATCAAAGACAAGCCAAACTTGTTCTCCCGATTTCGAGCATTCACGGCATTAGTGCCTACAAAATAGCAGTTTACGGACAGAAGCTACGTTTTCGGATATTTCGACTATTGCGTTTATTTCGTTTGTGTGATATACTTCTCTAGACACTGAACTGGAGAAGAAACATGTCCACACTGACGATGCAAGAGCCCGTCACACCAACGACCGAAGACGTTCAGCTTGCGAAGAGGTCCAGTCGCCGGCTGGCCCCGTACCTGAATCAGAATCTCAGCGTCCGAATTGCGGAAACGGACGAACAAATCGAATTGCCCGCGGTTGCCGTGCGTCTTTTGATCGACCTCTTGTCGGCGATGGCCGAAGGGAACGCCGTGACGTTGATGCCGATTCATGCGGAACTGACGACGCAACAGGCTGCCGATTTGCTGGGCGTTTCTCGGCCCTTCCTGATCAAGCAACTTGAGGATGAAGTGATTCCGTTTCGTCGTGTCGGTACGCATCGCCGCGTTCTGTTCAGCGACTTAATGAAGTACAAGCACGACGTCGACCGTCAGCGGTCGAAGGCTCTTGATGATTTGACCGAACAGGCCCAGGAACTGGACATGGGTTACTGAGGCGAAACGGATTGCGGATGTCAACTTTCACAGCACTTTACGATGCATGTGTTTTGTATCCCGCGCCGCTTCGCGATCTGCTAATGCGGTTGGCGCTGACCGATCTCTTCCGTGCTCGTTGGACGGATGATATTCACGACGAGTGGATCCGAAACGTGCTTAAAGATCGCCCCGATCTGAAACGCGAGCAATTGGAGCGGACGCGGGAACTGATGAATTCCCACGTTCGTGATTGTCTCGTGAGCGGCTATGAAGATCTGATCGAAGGACTGGAGTTGCCCGATCCAGACGACCGGCACGTGTTGGCGGCTGCCATTCGGACGCGGGCGTCGGTGATTGTCACTTTCAACCTGGACGACTTCCCCAGCGACTACCTGGCGAAGTACGGCCTCGAAGCGCAGCATCCCGACGAATTCATCACTCACCTGTTGGACCTGAATCCAGCCGCCGTTTGCTCGGCGGCGAAGAATCAGCGAGCCGTGCTGAAGAATCCGCCGAAAACGGTTGAGGAATTTCTCGAGGCTCTTGCAAGACAACGACTTCCTGAAACGGTAAGCCGCTTGAGAGAGTTTGGCGATTTGATTTGATCAATTAAGCCACGATCGACGTTACTAGATCGCGTAGAAGGGCTCGTGCGGCACCGTGCGGCGATAAACCCGAGCGATAAAACGCAAGTCGCTTTGTATCAACAGCTTACAGCGGTCACTCTGCGAGGCGAGTTTCCTCCGCTCGGAATTCTCGCGTGAATCGTC
>CALBSZ010000443.1 GCA_937967665.1 uncultured Planctomycetaceae bacterium | reverse complement strand
AGACGTCGATGATGCCTGAAGGGTTGCTCAACACGATGACTCGTGACGAGATCCGGGACCTGATGGCGTATTTGCTTTGGCGCGGTGACGCCAACCACCCGATGTTCCAATGACCTAAAAAATCCAAGTATGTCCCGTGAACACGCCTTCACGGTCGAACTGCGGGTCATTGGAGAAGTTGAAGGTCCCCAGCGCTTCCAAGAAGGAACGTGGCCCCGTTTTGCGCAGGTAACGCAGGCCGCAGCCGTAAACAGGCTCGCCACCCGGCACTTCGAACGCGAACTCGGGAATCCACGATTCGTCTTCGTGGCGGCGGAACAGTTGCACGCCGCAGGCGATTCCCGCCGTATCTTGTCGCGCCGGGCCGGCGGCCAGGCGGACCAGCGGATTCACTTCGAACGCGGTACGCAGGCGGTTGAAGTTGCCGCCGGCAATGGAATTCCAGCCCTCGGAAGCGTAGAACGCATTGCAGTAAAAGACCCCGTGTTCGAAGCCGCACGGGCTGTATTCGAAGTAGCGGTCGTAATTGGATTCCAGCACGATCAACTGCGCGCTCCCTGTACCGCCCTGGTCGCCTTGCTTGAGGAGAAGGCGTCCGGCGAGGGTCAGCGCCCCGTAGAAGCTCGTCCGACTGAAACCCAGATAGTGGGCGCCCCGGTCCTGGTCGGCAGCCACATAGGCGTATGTCGCCTCGTAGAAATCGCGACGATGGTCGATGGACAGGTGCAAGCCGTAGACCTGGGACTCGACCAGCTGATAGGTATCGACATCGTTGAAGCCCACGAAGGCCTGCACATTCAAGTTGCTGAGTGTCCCCAGGTAGATCGTGTTCTTGTTGACGACGGCTCCGATAATGTCGTCGTTCATTAGTAGCGAGTTATGCAGGGCAAACGGGAACTTGCCAAACACCATGTGATAGTCGAGACTCGCGAACGGATCATGAACGGGACCGACAAGGCTGTGCAGTTCCGCTTCGAACCAGTACCGGTCGGGTTCTCCCGTCGCATTGTTTTCGTAGCCCGCGGGGTCGTTGAATTGGTAGAACGAGCCCCCCGTGTTGCGCCGTCCGAGCGGCCGAAACTGCATGTGAAACCGTTCGGTGGCCGTCAGCGCCAAATCCAGGTCGACAATCAACTGGTGTCCGATGGCATCCTGCCGCTGTTGGTTCTGTTCCAGGGCAAATGCCGACACGCCGTAGCTTCCGTATCCGACGAAGCGTGGATCCCAGTGATAGCCGCTGGGACTGGGCCACCGCCGCGCAGGGTCGACGTTCACGGGCCCGGTCCCCAGAAACTCGGTGGCGCCGGTCAGCGGCTCCGGCGCCACCCACGTCTCGGGCAGCCGCAGCAATTCGTAATGCGTTTCTTCGCCCATGGGCCAATGCAGGCGGTCCCCTTCTGGTGAGTACAGATAAGATCCGCCGTGCGACCAGAGTTCGGTTTGGAGTTCCGGCAGGTCCGCCTCATCATCCTCGTAGGGATTCGGCGGCAGGGGTGGGAAGTCTCCGGTCACCGCGACAGCCGTCGAAGAAGTCGCCGTTGGCCGAGCATCCGCGTCGGCGCCCGGCGGCACATCGAATACTTCCAGACCGTCGCCCTCCGGCGGACTGGCTTGCCTGCGCGGAGCGCCCGGCATGGCCAGGGCGTCCAAGGCCTGCGCTGCGGCAGGCGGATGCGCCGATACCGGCCGCGCGCAGAGGCCTGCACCATGACTCACTGCCAGCAGCAGCATGAAAACAGCGCGGGATAGGTACCTTCGTGGCATCTAGCGATTCAACGTATGGATAACAGGTGTCGGGTGGGAGAGTTGGAAGGGCTCCGCAGTCAGACCCAATGGCGGAGCACAGCCAACCTGGATCACTCCGCGGTACTCGTCCAACAACACCACTTCCAGCAGATGCTTGAGGTGAGGAGTGCCGATGTGATCCAGCAGCGCCGGAGGCAGGTGTCGGAAGTGCAGTCGCACGTGGACGGAATAGGCGCCCTCGCGACTGCCCACCCGCACCGGATACGTCTGCCCCATCGTGCGCAGCGGCGGCAGGCTGCCCTTCGCAATACGAAACGTACCTGGGCGTCCGAAGGACGCGGCAATGCCTGGCGCGGGCCGGATGACCTCCAGCGGCATCAGGTGCCGGTTAACCGAAAGGACGACCGACTTTTCCGTTCCCTTGTTCGTCAGCGCCGTGAACTTGTTTTGAAAGTTCAGCAGGTAGGGATCGTGGGGTGTCTTGCCAAGCAGAACTTGATGGCTGTGGTGATCGCGCAGGTCGTGGTTATGGTCCAAATCACCGGACGTGAAGACCACGCGACCTTGCGGGTCCCGGACTTCGATCCAAATCCAAACCTGCCGCTCCGCCGTAAACCCCGTGGGCAGGCTGTGGCCGGCGAAAATACTGGTCACCGCCACTTTCACAGGCACCTCCGTGTTGATCGTCGCCTGAAGTGGATGCGACACCTTGATACGGGCCGCGTTGCGGAGCACTTCGTAGCGTTTCTCGTTCGCCACTTTCAAGCTCGCGCGGTTCTGGCGCCGCAAGTCCTTCAGTGTTGCCTGCTGGTAGGGAGTGAGTTTCGATGGGTCGCGATAGTCCGTTTCGTACATCCAGTCCAGTTTGTGAGGAAACTCGGTGTCGGGCAGCAGCGAGTAATCCGGACCGGCAAAGGTGTGGTCGGTAAGGCGCCGGCGGGGCAAATCGGATTCTTCGACTCCCGGCACCTTGGCGGCGTAACCAAGGGGCCGCTGGTGGTCCGGGATCGGGATCCCTTGCACCGGACCCATGTGACAGGCCTGGCAGGTGATGCCGTGATCCGCCGCGGGACTGTTCTGCCATTCGCTGAACGCCTCCTCCAGCCGGACGCCCGTCGGCGCCGTCACGTCGTGGCATTCACCGCAGAATTGAGAGGTTTTTAAGTATGGCAATTTTTTGGCGGGATGCGCGCCGTGGTCGGCCGAGACGGAATGGTCGAAGGGACCGAACATGCAGACGTCATTCAGATGTCCCGGATCCACGTTGATCTGACCGCTGTTCTTGTATTGCCGCGTGCTGCGACGATGGCAGGCGATGCAGGTCACTCCTTCCAGGGAGAGCCGGGAACGGTTCACATTCCGCACCGATTCGTTTTCACCCAGAATGGTCCCAACCGGCGTGTGGCAGCGAGTACAAAAGGTACCGATCGTTCCCGCCGTGCGTTCGACCAACGTCAAATTGAACGCTTCGAATACCGGACTGTGCTGCGCGTAGGCGTGCATCGAACGAGACCATTCGCTGTACTGCTTGGGATGACACTCCGCGCAGACGCGCGCCGAGGGCAAATCCACTTCCGTGAGCGGCGAGATATTGCACGTCTGGGGCAGCTTGTACTGCAGCGCCCCGTTCATGATCCAGCGATAGATCGTCGACAACTGGCCGGAAGAAAGCCATTCCGCCTTTTCCGGGGGCATCATCGGTTCGTCGGCGAGTTCCGAATCCCCGCGCGCGTTCACGTTCCACGAACAGTAGTCCCACAGCAGGGATTCCGAAGGTTTGCTCGGCACGACCATCCGCATGTCGTCGTCATCGTCCACCTTCCCCGTAATCAGGGCCTCGTAGGTCGACAAGTCGATCCGCGTCTGTTGGTTGGGACGGTGACAGGAAATGCACTTTGTGGAGAGGATCCAGTCCACTTCCAGCCAGTCCGGGTCGTAAGGGTGGTCGGCGGACCGAATCACCGGTGGCGTCGCCCCGGCAGTGCGCAAGCCCCCACCGGCCACCAGCGCTGCCAGCAGCACCAAGGCTGAAATGACGCGCGTCGACGCGCGTGACGAATCCGACATCCATGACTCCGTGGCGCGTCCGTGGTACTGGTGGTCGTCGTCACCACGCCGCGTCCGCATCCTTTTCAGACGTTCATCCCTTCGATCGCGCAACACCGCCTTCGACTCGATCACAAAGTCACCACACTTGCAGAGTTACAGCGCGATGCACACGTTTCATCGACGAACTGGCGGCGTCGAATGGCGGATTTCACTCGCCAAGGCTCCATCTGCCATACGTGCTAGAATCGCTTCTTCAGTGACGATCGCTACCACCCGCACGTTCCCTACCATCGGACCATGGCCGCGAAGAACAAGTTGTGAGCCACTGTAGAATCCTGAACTTCCCTGTCGATCCAGCGCTGGGCAAATTTACAATGGCCAGGCAGGGCCCGACGCGGTAACGGCCCGGAAGAGGCGGAACCTGATTACCGCAACGCCTACTTTGGCGGCGTGACGACGGTCAGCGTCAGCGGGGGACGGGGCATGGAGACGAGGTTGTTGGGGCGGTCGATCGCAGCGGGATCTTTGTTGAAGGGGACCTGGCATTGCCCCACGACGGAAAAGGAATACCTGCCCGCCGGCCGGCCCTGGTCGACGTTGACGTCGAAGGTGATCTCCGTTTGATCGCCGGCAATCAACTGGTTGGACAGGCTGAACCCGCCCGGGATGGTTAGCGGAATCCCCTTCACGCCGGCTTTGCAATCGTCCCAGTTGCCGCTGGGAATTGACTGGAGAAATCTGCCAGAAGACAATGAAGTGGGGATCGGTTTCGGTTCCTTGCCGCAAAGGCGCCAACATACGGGTGCCGCCCTTGGGGCTTTGTTGCGCACGGAAGGCGTGTTAGTGAGCGAGAGAATCGAGCGCAGCCCACGCACGATGAGAAGGAGAGGATTCATCATGTTTCCATTCGTTACCATGACGCAGGCCGGTTGCCGCCGGTCATTCCCGCGTCATTTACAACAAATAACGACACTGGCCATTTCGGCCGCTGTGGCACTCGTTGCACACGTATGTTGTGCGCAACCGGTTAACGCCGAACAAACTTCTCGTCCCAACGTCGTCGTGATCATGGCGGATGATTTGGGGTATGGGGATGTGGGATGCTACGGGGCGACGGAGTTGGAGACGCCGAATATCGATCGGTTGAGTGCCGAGGGCCTGCGCTTCACGAGCGGATATTGTTCGGCGTCGACCTGCACGCCCACACGATTTTCGTTCCTGACCGGGATGTACGCGTTTCGACAGAAGGGAACGGGGATCGCGCCGCCCAATGCCACGGCGCTCATCCAACCGGGAACGACGACCGTCGCGTCCCTGTTGAACGATGCCGGCTACGCGACAGCCGTCATTGGCAAGTGGCACCTGGGGCTCGGCGCGGCGCCTCAGCCCGATTGGAATGGCTTGCTCAAGCCGGGACCGCTGGAAATCGGATTCGACTATTGTTTCCTGTTGCCCACCACGAATGACCGCGTGCCGAGTGTGTATGTCGAGAATCACCGCGTGCGAAATCTCGATCCGGCCGATCCGCTGTGGGTAGGCCGCAAGAACCCCGACGGCCAGCCGACCGGCATCACCGCCCGCGACACACTGAAGATGAACTGGAGCCACGGGCACAACGATACCATTCACAACGGGATCGGGCGCATTGGCTTCTATACGGGCGGCCACAAAGCGCGCTGGCGCGACGAAGATCTGGCCGACGAGTGGGTCAAGCAATCCAAGAAATGGCTGCAAGAGCATCGTGATGAACCGTTCTTCCTGTTCTTTGCCTCGCACGACTGCCACGTGCCGCGGATGCCCCACGAACGATTCCAGGGCAAGACGAAACTCGGCTTTCGCGGCGATGCCATCGTGCAACTTGACTGGTGTGTCGGCGAACTGCTGGATACGCTCGAGCAACTCAACCTGACCAAGAACACGCTGGTCATCTTCTGTAGCGACAATGGGCCGGTACTGGACGACGGCTACCAGGACGGCGCCGTAACGCAATTGGGCAAGCACACGCCGGCAGGTCCCTACCGCGGCGGCAAGTACACCATTTATGAAGGCGGCACGCGGACCCCGCTGATCACGCGTTGGCCGGGGCGGATCAAGCCGGGTGTTTCGGACGAGTTGGTGACAACGATCGATTTCGCGGCGAGTCTGGCCGCGTTGGCCAACCAGCCGCTGCCGGCGGACGCCTGTCCGGACAGCTTTAACGTGCTGCCGGCGCTGCTGGGGGAGAAAGGTGCGGCCGGCCGTGATCATTTCGTCGAACAGGGCCGGGGCCTCGCTTTGCGGGTCGGCGACTGGAAGCTGCTGCAACACCCGACGAAGAAGCCGAACAAGAGTCGAGTCAACGCACAAGATCGTGATTCGAACGTGCAGCTCTTCCATCTGGCCGACGATCCCGGCGAAACACAGAACCTGGCTGCCCAACATCCCGATCGGGTCCGGCAGATGGCGGCGCGGTTGCAGGCGATTCAGGATGCAGGCCGGAGTCGTCCGCGGTAGCGAGCGAACCGGTCAGGCGGGAAACACGGTCTTCATGAGGTCCACCGATCCCAGCGCCCGGGTCGCCACGAAAGTTTCCCCCGCGGCAAACCCGGCGGCCGCGCCCGCTTGCAGCGCGGCGCCGCGAATGCGGTCGAAGACGTGTTCTTTGGCCGGTGGGAATTGCGAGGCGTAGCAGCGCACCGAGGCGATCTTGGCTTCCAGCGTTTCGCCGATGTCGACCGTAAAATGACTCGGGAATCCGGCGAGCGTCTGCGGTTCAAAGGCCAACCGGAAGTACAGGTGAGCGGCAATCGTGTGTACGGGCAAGCCGTCGAAGTACTCGTCCCATTTTGTCAGACGCGAGTAGAAAACGGCGGCGTCCGTGATGAGCATCGCTTGCCAATGGTCCGGCGAGGCTAAGGGCGTCTTGTCACCGAAGCCAATCACGACTTTCGGCCGGTACTTGCGGAACTCCTTCGCCAGCGCAACCCTCGCTTCGAAACTATCAAACAGCCGCCGGTTCGGCAGGTCCATGGTGACGCGA
Source organism: uncultured Planctomycetaceae bacterium (assembly GCA_937967665.1). GTDB lineage: Bacteria > Planctomycetota > Planctomycetia > Pirellulales > Pirellulaceae > CALBSZ01. Next base: position 704 of record CALBSZ010000443.1, on the reverse strand, counting down.
TGTTCCACGCCCAGCGCACGCGCTGCCTGCCGGGCCTCTTCCAACCGCTGTCCCGGCCCAGTGGATAACGGTGTTGGTTCGCCGTCGGTAAGGTCGATGATCCCGACCGCGTAGCCTTGCCGCACCAGCTTGGCCAAGGTACCGCCGCAGGCAATTTCGACATCGTCGGGGTGCGCGCCGACGGCCAGCACATCCAGTTGAGGGTAGTCGTCCACCGCGGTCATTTCTTTCTTGCGCCGATCAAGAAGGTCGGGTTCGTGGATTCGAGCCGTACTTGTTCCAGTTGATACACCCCGCGGGAAATATTGATCATCCAGACTCGATCGTCGCCGGAACAGGCATGCAGGGCCGCGCGCACCGCGTTGACGTTTTCGAGGCTGTTGACGTTGGCGATGATGCGGCCGCCGGCCCGCAACCGCGCGAATGCCTGCTCCACAATCTTGGCCACCATACGTCCCGTGCCGCCGACGAAGACGGCATCGGGATCGGCAAGTTTCTCCCAGGCTTCCGGGGCGGTTCCCAGGATCGGTGTCAAATTGCCGACACCGAACCGATTGGCATTCTCCGCAATCAGCTCGAAATCCTCCGGGTCCATTTCGATGGCAAAAACACTGCCTTGACGGGCGATCTGAGCCGCTTCGATCGCCACCGCGCCGCTGCCGGCTCCCACGTCCCACAGCAGCGCGCCCGGCCACGGCGCCAGG
>CALBSZ010000442.1 GCA_937967665.1 uncultured Planctomycetaceae bacterium | reverse complement strand
TGGGCAAGTCCAAATCACCGGTGGGCAAGTCCAAATCACCGGTGGGCAAGTCCAAATCACCGGTGGGCAAGTCCAATTCAAGGCAACCTGATCGACATCGCCCCGCGCCCAGGGATTCCCAAGCCGTGACCGTCAAACCACGCAGACATCACCCCAACGGCGACCCCGGAATCCAGGCCTGAAAAAACCGTGCTTTCCCCCAACTCCAACTCCAGGGCTCGATTGGCCGACGAAAAAAGGGAGGCGCGACGCGGAACTCACGGAAAGACCACTGCCAACACACGGCTACGCGTGCCCGACAGCCCGCCGTCTATCCGAAAGAGTTCAGCTCACCTCCCTAGCGTTAGTTCCCCTGGCTTGGGGCACCTTATTTTCCGACGTCCGAGTTCTCAGCTACGAACCCTCGGGCACATCAATCTTCTCTTCTTCGGCCGCCACGCGCAGTTTGTTTAGCGCCCGCGCCTCGATTTGACGAACCCGCTCCTTGGTGACTCCGATCTCGGCGCCCACTTCCTTCAAGGTTTGCGGCTCCTGGTCGTAATCGAGCCCGAATCGACTAATGATAATCTTCTGCTCGCGGTCGTCAAGCCGGGAGAGGATTCGCCCGACCTGCTTCTGACGCGTTTGCTGCGCCGATTCCATGGCGAATTGGTTACCCCGTTCATCCTGCGTCGCCATGAACATCTCGTCCAAACTCGTGCGGAACCGATCCTTCTGCTTGAATTCCTCGGGAATGGTCCGCGCGAAATTCTTCATGATGGCCCAGCTGGCATACGTGCTGAACTTGTTGCCGCGCGAGTAGTCGAACTTCTCCACAGCCCGAATCAGCGACATATTCCCATCACTCACCAGGCTGAAGAAGTCGTCTGTCGAATTGACATGGCGTTTCGCGATCGACACAACCAAACGCAGGTTGGCCTGCACGATCTGGTTCTTGATCTTGACGGCTTCATCGTACAAACGTTCGATCTCGTCCATCAGGCTGCTCTTTGCCTTCAACGGATCCAACTCGTGCAGCAGTTTGCTGGCCTTGTACTTGAGGTAGTTGAATTTGCGGAACAGGTGCTGTTCCTGCTCGCGCGTCAGCAACGCCACGTCATACAGCGAAGCCAAATACGGGGGCAAACCGCTGGGAATGCGCGCCTTCCGGACACTCGCATCGTTTTCAGGCATTGGCCCCAGGATACGATTGTCCGCATTCCGCCGATCGAATTCCGGACTGTACATGTAGTCCAAGGGGAGGTCGAGGATGTGGCGGGCACGCATTTCATTGATCACCCGGTAAACACTCGTGCGCGTGCGGTGATACCGCCTGGCCAGCACTTCGGCCGTCACGCCGCCCAAATATTGCTGATAAATCCGCTCTTTCGATTCGGTGGTCAGCGGCCCCGTGGTGTCCGGGAAGACGGCAATGTGAGGATTGGCCTTGTCGAACTGCTTCAGCGTGTACCTCACCGTTTCGATACTGCGACCCATGTTCTTGGCAATGCGACGTGTTACTTCGGAAGGACCGCCGCCGTGAGCCGCCATACGCCGCGCGCGTTCGACAATGTCGCTGCGCTCCTGCTCGGTGAGCTGACTGAAGCTGGCACCGCGTTTCACTCGCGTCTTATTGTTGCTGACGAATCGTTCCACGCTACTATTCAAGAATCCGACGCGTTTCCTCCCGTCGAAAATGAAACGACGGCTCACCAGCCCGTCCTGCCGCCAACGCGAGATGGTCTTCGTCGAAACGTTAAACATCCGACTCAGTTCGTCCACGGTATGGACCGGTTCTCCCGCCTGTTCCACGGGGACGTTCGCCGCATCGGAAACATCTTCGACAAACAGCCGCAAGTCGTGACGCACGTCCTCGCCCGAAATCGTCGCATGCGGAAACGATTCGGGACGGTACTCCGTGATACGATAGCAAACGTACTCGTAGGGATACGACTTCGTATCATCCAATTCGCCAATCAACCGCTCCGCCCGCTCGATCTGCTGCAACTTCTTCTCCCGCGGCGCAAAGCGCACCTGCTGGTCACACAGTTGCTTCAAAAGCGGCGTTTTATATTCAGAATGCATCACTTACCTCTATTCCACAAAATCCAAGACCTGGCCAGTGTTCCTTGCGATGCCTCAAATCGCCTGACGAAGTCTGGAGTGCCTGGCAACCCATCCCGGGTCGCGGCCGGTGGACATCGGTCTGCCGATGTCCACGTCTAATACGCTCCCAAAGTTCATTCGGTTCCGAAATCTGCTCCCATTTCTTGACAATTCCGCGCCTGACGTATAGGCGCTAACCAACAGCCCGATACTCACTTACATGCGATCTCGACCGTTCATTCCGCTGCCAAACTATTCAACAAGGAATCGTCCTGGCCCCTATTTTCCCAGATTCGACAAATACCTGCTGTCCAGCTCGCATATCGTAGTAGTCGCCAGATTCTACCAAATGTTCGCGTTTTTGACGAAAGTTTCTTCCCGGCCGCTTCTCGACGCCCAGACAAACACCGCAACCTATTATTATAACACCACTTAAGACTACACCAAACATCGATTACCGGGAGTTTGCGGCCGAATCCGGACGAATTGAGCAACGATTCCAGCGAGTTTTGGACGATAGCGATAAAGCGTTGCTATGAAACGCATTCAGGCTGTCACGTCACCCGAATACCAATCGAGTTCACGCATGTCCTTCGACGATACGGACCGTTTCTTAGTTTCCCCTGTAACGACGATTTCTCCATTTCGAGACCAGCAAAGACCGGCTCGAATCGCCGGCACGCCGGACAGCAGCACTTCCGGCGCCGAACCCTCGAGCCAAACGCGCCGGCCACAATTCGCTTGCCGGCTGCGCGGCACCGCTTGGATGGCGATTTTCACAACGCTGGTGCTGGTGGAAGCGTCGGCTGCCGCTGATCCCCCCTATCGGCTCGAAGCGATCGCCAAACCGGGCCGGTCCCAGAGGGTAAAGGCGATCCTCGAGGTACGAGGTCAGTTGAAGCTCAATGCCAGCGGCCAACAGGTCCGCGAATTGCCGCTCGAAGTGAAAGGAGAGCTGACTTACGACGAGACCGTCCTGCCGCCGAGCCCGCGATACGGGACCCGGGCCGTGCGGTACTACGACCAGGCCTCGGCAGCCATCCGAGTCGACGATCACCTGCAACAATCCACCCTGGATGACTCCGCCCGGCTGGTGGTCGTGCAATCGAAAGGTGAACGGCTCACCCTGTTTTCGCCCCTCATCCCACTCACCCGCGAGCAGCTGGACCTCATCCACCTGCAAGGAAACTCGATACTGCTACCGCGTCTGCTGCCGAATCGCGAAGTGGAGATCGGAGAAACCTGGCAACATGCCCCCGAGTTGATTACGCCGCTTTTGGGCCTGGAGGCGGTCAACAAAGCGACACTGAACAGCACTCTTTCCCGGGTCGAGCGCCACACGGCGGTCATCGAGTTGACCGGGACCGTGAGCGGCGCGGTGAATGGCGTCTCCACCGAAATCGACCTGACCGGCAAGTACAATTTCGATCTCCAGCGACAGCGGGTCACCTGGTTGGCGCTCGGCATCAAGGAAAACCGCAGTATCGGCCACGCCGAACCCGGATTTGACGTCGAGGCCCGTTTGCGTCTGGTGGCGCTGCCCATCGAATCGTCACCCCATCTCACGGACGAAGCCCTGGCCGGATTACCCTTGGAGATCGACCCGGATGCGGCGCTGCTGCGGTTTCGCACGACGACCGGCGGATTCCAGCTGCTGCATGATCGACGCTGGCAGGTGATGACCGATCGCCCCGAGGTGGTCATCTTCCGGCATGTCGACCGCGGTGATTTGATCGCGCAGTGCAACGTCTCGCGGATGGCCGACGCCCCTGCCGAAACGGAATTCACGCTTGACAAGTTTCGGGCCGATATCCAGGCAGCGTTAGGCGATCGCTTCGGGCAATTCATCGATGCCTCGGAAGCAACGAACCAAAACGGCTTACAAGTTCTCAAAGTCATCGCGGCGGGAACGGTGGCGGACATCCCGATCCAGTGGCACTACTATTTCCTCAGCGATCGCAAAGGACGCAGCGGTTCGTTCGTTTTTACTCTCGAGTCCAGTCTGGCTGAACGCTTTGCGAACGCCGACGAGATCCTGGTGGAGACATTTGAGTTTGCCGATCCGCCGAAGCCGGCGACGCCACCGCAAGCACCTTTTGGATCTCCGCCTGTTGCCGGGAAGTGATCTTCCATTCCCGCAAGTTCTCCGGTTCCATCAACTTCTGGATCCGGGCTGAGTTCGTCCTGTACTTCCCGCTGGCGAACGGCGAGTCCCGCCTGCAGGTTGATCAGTGACACCGGTTTGACCATGCCCGCGGTACCGTTGGTTCCGCTTTCCCTGTACGATTCCGCTGCGCCCCACAAACTGGCCAAAAGGTCGTCGTCTTTCTCCCGCGACATGACAAAGAACCCGCCGACTACAAGACCGGCTACCGCGACAACGGCCAATACGGCGATCGTCTTCTGGAAAGCAGGTCGACGATCCTCGAGCATGACGACGTTTGTTCCGAGCGCCGCCGAAATCTGGGCGTCATAGTCGTTGTGCACGACTTCGGCCACGTACCGCATGCCGACCACCATCCCCTTCGACGCCCGCTCGATACGGCGGACTTCGTAGATGCGTTCGCAGTTCTGGCGGACGAGCCGCACTTTCTCGCCTTCGCGAAGCGGAATGAATTTCTCAAACTTGACCTGGCAACCCGTGGCTGATTCGTCCGACACGCGCACCTGAAGTTCATTCTTGCGCCAAATCATGGTGGCGGTGGCCACCTGCTCGTTCACGATCCAGCGTTTGGCGTTACGTCTTGCACTACTCATAGCGGCACGTTGATTCACGGCGTGGTCTTGGTCAGTCAGTTTTAGATCGCCGAACTTGAAGCATTTCGACATTCCGCCACCACCCCCTACTTTGGCTGACATTCGAGAGCACATCGTTCCGGAAATTCCATTTGTGATTGACTTTCGCGTGTGTTAGCATTGATGCATTCGTTATTTTCCGTCCCAGCCGGCAATTCGCGATTGGCGGCAGAACCAGCTATCGGGGGTGACTCATGATTCGTCCACCGTTCGTTGCGGTCGTGGCGTTACTGGCGGCATTCGTCGTTGCTGACACCGCTTCCGCTCAACTCTTTCGTCGCATTTGGGAACGTCGCAAAGCGGAAATCCGCGGCGAATTGAACCACCAGCTTTCGGCCAAACTTGACAGCGATCTGGCTCGGGAAGCCGAGGCCCTGTCGACCGAACTGGACCAAACGGCCCACGAACTCATCGACGCCGAGGCGGCCAAGCTGCAGGCCAAGATCGAAACCGAAATCGTACGGATGCATCGTGAAGCCAACGAGCTGATCGCCGCCGAAGCCAAGAAGCTGAGCGAGCAGACGGCCAAGGCCATCGCGACTCTTCGCGCCGACGCCGAAAAGCATGTGCTCGCCGAATCCAAGCGTCTGCAAACGGAGTACGATAGCGCCGTCGCCAAACAAGACAAACAGATCAAGAACGAATTGACGAGTGTCAAGAAGCAGGTCGCCGACAGTACCGCTGCACTCCAGAAAAAGTTCGCCGACTCGTCGAACAGCTTGCAAGACAAGGTGAACGAAGCCTTGGCAAAACTGCCGGATGAAATGGATTCGCGATCCACGAAGATGCAGCAGAGCATTGACCTGGCGCTCGCCAAGATCCCCGATCAGATCAGCCGGGAAGTCAAGACCGCGCAGGACGACATGCGGTCCGAACTGCTGGCAAACGTGAAAGCCGAAGTGGAGAAATCCATCGAAGGGACGAAGGACAGTCCAACCGACTCGGAACCGCCTGCTGCCCCGACGGCCGATCCTTCCGAGGAGAAAGCCGTTCCCACTCAACCGGTAAAGGTCAAGGACGAGAACGCCAGCGACGACGACTCCGATGGCGACGCCAAGGGACCTGCCGATCCGGACAGTGACGACGCAGAATAAGCGGCACTCCCCACAAAGCCCGGCCCGCGCCGGGCTTTTTTTATGCGCCTTCGTTGGACAGCACCAAGTTTGCTGTGAGCCGTCAAAATACAAGCAGGCAGCGCCAGCAAGTGTATCCGGCGTAGGTCACCCGCTCGCTGGCGCTGCGAGCTTGCAGGGCGACGGAACCTGGCGTTGCCGAATGAGGGTCAACGATGTCGTGCCGCGCCGCGTCGTCATGGCGACCCAACAGGAAAACCCCACTGCCGGCCGTTTAGGGAGCAACGTTGAAACGCGGCTCGCGGCTGCGGATCAATTCCGACTCGTAAGCCCGCCGGACTGTTTTCTCCTTCGCTTTCGAAGCGGGATCGAACGCGTGCAGTTCAATAGTCACGCTGTCCAAATTGCCGTCGAACAAATAAGACGCCAGTGACTGGCGGTCGGATCGATCCACGTGCTTGGTTACGCGGTCGCGCAAATTCGACGACTCGCCAATGTACAAATAGCCCGTCTGATCGCGGAACAGGTAGACTCCTGGCCGATCCGGTACGCTTTCCGGATGCCGTAACACGCGACTCGCCGTGAGCGTGGTAACCTGGCGTCCCCAATCCGCGACGCGCAACACAAGTTCCGGTTTCAAGCGTCGGGATTTCCGCAAGGCAAACGCCGCTTTACGCAGAAGATAACCGTCCACACCCGGCGCGGCCTGCGCCGCCACCTGGTCGAACTCGGCCCGCATTTCGGGATCGCATAGCACGCGGTCGATCGACAGCTTGTGCTTGTCGTGCATGAATCGAGCGGCGATTTCGGCGGCGTGAAGGTAGTTGTCATGCGCATCGGAACGTCGCCTCGTCGCCGCAACGCCCAGCTTCCCTTGCTTTCGCAGCGTGAGCAGCGTCCAGCGACAATCCTTCACGGCGACTTCCGGCAGGCGCCTCAGGCATTCCTGATCAAACCGGGCCAGCCGCTTGTCGTCCAACAACACCTCGTCGGTACTCCAACCGTCGTGCGCTGCTTGAAACGCGGCGACCACCACGTCCTCCAATTCGCCCGCCGCGCAGCGGGGCAGTGCGAGACCAACGGACAGGCCGCAGAGCGTCATTGAAGCCAGAAACCATCGCATCGGCATCCCCACACGCAGTGTTCGTCAATACCACATCAGCATTATCCCCGAACGGCAGGCGCGCGCGAAGGCAGGAACCCAAAAAACCTGCTGCCCAGACAAAAGACCGCATGCCCGGCATGCTTGACGGCAATCTGGACCGGTCTAAACTGAACCGGTTTGGCTCTGAAGAATTGAATATCCATGACCAGCCAGCCTCCGCTCCCTGAAAAACCCGCGACGCCAGCCAACGACGGTCCCCTGCCCCCTCTGCCTCCGGTGGAAGCGCCGAGTGCGGGCTTCATCATGCAGCTCTTCCTGATTCCCCTGATCATCGTTTCGATCATCGTGGTGGTGTGGATGATGTTCAGCTGGCTGGCCCATCTGGGCAGCGACCCACTCGACCTGGTGAAAGACTTGCGCTCGACGAAAGCCAACCGCTGGCAAACCGCACTGACCCTTTCCAACCACCTTCGCAACCCGGAACACGCGCAGTTACTTGACGACAAGGGTCTGGCAGCTGAACTTGCCGACGTGCTGTCGCAGGAAACGCCCGCCGATGTGAGCGATCCGGAGTCCATCAAGGGCACCATCGAAATGCGAGTCTTTCTCTGCCGCGCACTGGGCGAGTTCCACGTGGCCACCCCGCTGCCGGCGCTGATCCAAGCGGCCGCGGAAGAGCGCAGTCCGGACGAAATCACCGTGCGCCGCGCGGCCGTCGAAGCCATCGCCATCCTGGACAGCAACCTGCCCGAGGAATCGTTGAGCAACAACGACGAAGTCATTCGAGTACTGATCAAGGCATCTCAGGATCGCTCGAATAATGCCGCCGAAAACGAAGCACGCGAAAACCTTCGCGCCACCGCCGCGTTCGCCTTGGGAGTGATCGGGGGCGAGGCGGCTCAGGCACGGCTTCGCCTGATGCTCGACGACGCCGCCGCTAACGTCCGCTACAACGCGGCCACCGGGCTCGCCCGCCACGGGGATCTGGAGTGCACCCGCGTGCTGATGGAGATGCTGGACCCTGACAATCCTCACGCGGTCAAAGACGAACAGAGCGAAGATGGGAGGAAGTGGAAACGGGTTCTGGTCATGAACAACGCCATTCGCGCCATCACGCAGCTGGCGGAACAGCACCCCGACAACCCGTTCCCGGAATTGCGAGCCGCCCTGCAAAACGTCATCGACAACGCTCCCGACAAGTCGGTCCAAGTCGAGGCACGCGAAGTCCTGGATCATCTCTAACAGTCACCCCTTTTGCACGAATCCACAGTGCCGAGTGCGCACACGAGAACAAAGCGAGAACAAAGGGGACATTCTACTTTATTGATTTACTTGGGCGGCTTTGCTATGTTGGGGGAATGCCAAGAACGTCACGAGCTTCAGTGGGAAACATGTGTTATCACGTGTTGAACCGCGGCAACGCACGGGGTGAGGTGTTCCATAAGGACGATGACTACGCCGCATTCCTCAAACTGCTCGTACAGGCCAGCGAACGGCTGCCCA
>CALBSZ010000441.1 GCA_937967665.1 uncultured Planctomycetaceae bacterium | reverse complement strand
TCGGGCACATCTCCGGAGTGCACTACCAGAATCTGCCAGACTGGGCAGGCTACATCGGGACGCTCACCGAACAGGGCGAACTGCCGCTCGGCCGTGCGCTGCGGCCCACAGCGCACCAGGCGCTGATTCGCGAAGTCATCCTGCAATTGAAGCGAGGTTTTCTGGAAGGACCGTATTTCCGGCACAAGTTCAACGTCGATATATTCACTGAATGGTCCGACGTGTTTCGCGGCTACGAACAGTCAGGATGGTTGCAGATCGGCGACGATCGTGTCGACCTGACGCGCGAGGGACTGCTTCGCGTGGACGGCCTGCTACCGCCCTTCTTTGAAGAGGAGCATCAGGGGGTTCGCTACACATGAGCGACTCGCTGGTGTTCCTGATGGGCGAATTCGAGGCCCGATTTCCGACGGACCGACAATACGCCCGGAACCACATGTGGGCGCTGCCGGTCGACGATCGCTGGCGTTTCGGTTTCGCCGCCTACGCCGTCCGCCTGCTGCAAGATGTCTACTTCCTGGACTGGACGATCGACGCGCCGGCTCAAATCCATATCAAGCAGGAAATGGGGGCAATCGAAAGCAAGAAGGCCGAAAGCACGCTTTATGCTCCCGCCACCGGAAATATCCTGCATTTTAACGAAGAACTGCTCGCGGACCCGTCCGCCATCAACGTTGACAAGTACGGAAACGGCTGGCTTTTCGAGATGCAAGCGGTGCGAGATGAATTCCTGGCTCCGGAAGAGTATATTGAGTACTTGGGCGAAGTCTGGGAAGTGACGCAACGAACGATTAAAGGTCAAATGAACGAGTAACCGTTGTCACTCGGTTACATTCCCGAATTCCCACATGAGAAGCAATCATGCCGAAACGTATCAACGTGGTCCTCTCGCAAGGGCAGAGCAACAACCCGGCGAAACGAAAACTGGAAGAGGACATTGTGACCGCGCTGCTGATGGAAGTCGGCATCGACGTCACCGTGATTCCCCATCTGTACGACCTGGCGCCGGACGGCACCGGCATGCTCGCGCTGCAGGGTGTCAGCGGCAACCTGGTCGTGCACTCCTGGATGTACGAGCGCGCGGCGCGGTGGATTCTGGACCGCAACAGCATTGCCGGACACTGTGGCGTCACGTTGCTGACGGCCGAAGACGAAGAGGACGAGGACGACGAAACGGAACAAGAACAGAAGGATCGCGTACTCGACGGCCGCCAGTTGCCCAATCGCAAGATTTACTGCATTGACCTGCGTTCCAGCAAGCAGGCGGCGGAATTCGTGGCGGAAATCAAGCGCATCGCTGCCGAGGAGGCGACGCAAGTCGTGGACCTGATGAATTGGGTCGGCGGCAACGCGAAGCCGGAACAACTGGAACGTTTCGCTCAGCCGACCAATGATACCGCGTTGGGCAGTCAACCGCCGGCGGCCAAGCCCGACTCGGGGCCGGCCGAGTTGTTTCGTATCGAAGAAACCGGCGGTCGGCGCTGGTATCCCGTGATTGACTACAGTCGCTGCACCAACTGCATGGAATGCATCGATTTCTGCCTCTTCGGCGTCTACGGCGTCGACCGCGTCGAGACCATCCTGGTCGAACAACCCGACAACTGCCGCAAAGGCTGCCCCGCCTGCAGTCGCGTCTGTCCGGAAAACGCCATTATCTTTCCGCAGCACAAGACGCCCGCGATTGCCGGTGCTGACGTGGCCGCGGGCAGTATGAAGATCGATCTCTCGCGTCTGTTCGGCGCGCCGGAAGGCACGGAGGACGCGTTCGAAGTCGCAGCGCGCGAACGTGACGAACAACTGGTCATGGCGGGGAGACAAGCCGTCGGCATGGACGACCTGCTGGCCCGGCGGCAGCCGTCCACCGTTGCGGACAGCGACAAAGACGAACTCGATAGTCTTATCGATGAACTAGACGATCTGAACTTGTAGATCAGCACTCGCTTCAACACTCGAACGTTGCGTCCGTACGATGATGGCATGAGTGATTCCAGCAAGTCGAAACGCGCCGCCTTGTCGACGCCGGTGCAGTTCCTCTCGGGCGTAGGACCGGACCGGGCGCGGTTGCTGGAAAAATTGGGGCTTCACACCGCCGCGGACGTACTGTTCTTCTTTCCGCGAACCTACCAGGACATGAGCGAGTTGCGCTCCATCGACCGGCTTGTCGAGGGCGAACTGGCCAGCGTCGTGGGCGTGGTCGACGAAATCGACTTTCGGGGCACGGGACCGGGCCGCTCCATGCTCGGAATCCTGTTGCGTCAGGACAACTTGTTCTTACGGGCCCTGTGGTTCAATCAACCGTTCATGAAGGAACGCTTCAAGGCCGGACAACGGGTCGTCTTATCGGGGACGCCGAAGCTGAAAGCGTTTCGCTGGGAGATGACGCACCCGCGCGTCCAATGGCTGACCAGTGACGAAGAACCCGCGCAGGGCGAGGTGCTGCCGGTCTATCCCCTGACGGACGGACTCAATCAGTCCCAACTCCGGCGGATCGTCCACAAGACCGTGGACGACCACGTGGCATGCCTGGAGGAAGTCCTGCCGGAGTCGCTGCTGGCCAGGGAAAGCCTGCTGCCGATTGCCGAAGCGCTGCCGATGCTCCACCATCCGGGCAGTGTTACGGAGCTGTCCGCGGCACGGCGACGTTTCATCTACCAGGAACTGCTGGTGCTGCAGATTGCGCTGGCCATGCGCAAGTGGCGATTCACGCAGGGCCGCCACGCGCCGGCCCTGCCCGTGGACCCGAAAATCCATGCCCGGATCCTGCGACGCTTTCCGTTTGAACTGACCGACGATCAATTGCAGGCCATCGACGACATTGGCGACGACATGTCGCGCGATATCCCCATGAATCGCTTGCTGCAAGGAGACGTCGGCAGCGGCAAGACGGTGGTGGCGCAGTATGCGATGCTGCTGGCCGTGGCCCACGGGTACCAGTCGGCCTTGATGGCGCCGACCGAAATCCTGGCCCGGCAGCATGCGCGAACGCTGCGCGAAAGCCTCCAGCATAGCCGCGTCCGTGTCGGCCTGTTGACCGGCGGCCTGAAGACATCGCAGCGCCGCAAGCTGCTGGCACAAGTTGCGGACGGTGAGATCGATCTGCTGGTGGGAACGCAGGCGTTGTCCGGCAGCGACGTGCAGTTTCACAACCTGGGCCTGGTCATTATCGACGAACAGCATAAGTTTGGCGTCGCGCAACGTGCCAGCCTGAAGGGAGCCGGCCCGGATCCGCACTACCTGGTCATGACGGCCACGCCCATTCCACGCACCGTATCCATGACCGTCTTCGGCGATTTGGATATCTCTACCCTGCGTGAAACCCCGGCGGGCCGACAACCGGTACATACGTATCTTGGCGAGGCGGATCAGAAGGAGCAGTGGTGGGAATTCTTCAGAAAGAAGCTGCGGGAAGGCCGCCAGGGCTACGTGATCACTCCCTTAGTGGACGATGCGGACAGCGAGTCGCTGGCTAGTGTGGAACGGGCCTTTGAACAACTGGCCAACGGCCAACTGGAGGAATTCCGGCTGGGACTGGTGCATGGCCGCATGCCGGCGGGGGACAAGGACGAGGCGATGCAAGCCTTCTACGCGGGCGAGATTCAAGTTTTGGTAGCCACGTCGGTCGTCGAAGTGGGGATCGATGTACCGAATGCCACGATCATGACGATCGAAAGCGCGCAACGATTCGGACTTGCCCAATTGCATCAGCTGCGCGGCCGCGTTTCGCGTGGCAAGCATCCGGGCTATGTATGTGTCTTTGCCGAAGCGACCAGCGCAGAAGCGAATCAGCGTTTGCGCGCGTTTGCGGAATCGAGTGACGGCTTCCGCCTGGCGGAACTCGACTTTGAACTACGTGGCCCCGGAGACCTGTTCAGCACGCGCCAGCACGGCCTTCCGCCACTGCGGATCGCCAATGTGCTGCGCGACAGCGACGTGCTGGAAGAAACCCGTGCGGTCGCGCGCGACTTGATTGAACGCGATCCGGAACTGCGTGCCGAAGAATTCGCCAAATTGCGGCGAATGGTGCTGCGGCGTTACCGCGACGTGTTGGACCTGGTCGATGTGGGCTGACGCGGCAAGCGACAAACTGATTTGACACTCGATTCGCGTAACCTATCTTTTTAATGTGACGTCGATCTCGTCTGCACTGTCGACGGAGAGATATTATGCTTGCTTTTGATTTACTTGCTCTAATCAGCCAATCAACTGTCGTTTGTTCGGTGTTTGTCTTGTTTGTCCTGGCCGGACTGATTGCCGTTGTGAGCCCACAGGTTTTCGGCCGAGTGGCGTCGAACGGCTCCCGCTGGTACGACTCCAGCCGCATCCTGGCCGCGTTCGATAAACGCATCGACATAGATCATTATGTGCTGAGGCACACACGCGTTTTCGGTTTCGCCGTGCTGATCTCGGCCGTCGTACTTGCCTACGTCTACTACCAGTATTTCATGGTTTGACGCCGGCCTGCAGCGCCTTTCCAAATCCAGTCCATGCTTCTGCCGCGGCAGAAGCGAAACGCCACGTTCGACCGAGCAGCACGTTGTGTTGCGCTGGGGCAGAGGTCAACGTGGCGTTTTTTCTTTGCGTCATATCTTCTACGATAGCAGGGACACCGCTCCCTGGCGGCGGTCCTGCCGCGATTCCGGCTGACTGACTCGTTGGACAGCGCCGGGTTCCCGGTAGCGAAAAAGGGGACTGGCTCCATCGTTGTGTTTGGTTCGTCCCGGAAGACCCGCTGGACCGATGGTGCCAGTCCCCCTTTCGCGGACCATTATTACCCGTGACTTGCGAAAAAGGGGACTTGCGAAAAAGGGGACCGGCACGGCGGACGCGACCTGATATCCAAGCTGGTAGCCGTTTGTATCACCGAGCCAGTCCCCTTTTTTCGCGACCCTGCGCTGTAGTACTCGAAGGAAGAAATGGAATCCAGCATGGCACAACGTAGATCGATGGGGCCTGGTTGTATGAGCCTGTTTTCACTCCCTTTTGCGGGCGTGGGAACGTTTATGGCGGGATTGGTTCTGTGGACGCTCTGGGACTGGCATGACATGCAGTCGTGGGAGCAAGTCCCGGCGGAGATCGTGCATGCCGAACTGGAAACGCACCGCGGCGATGATTCCACAACCTACAAAGTGGCCGCACGCTATACCTACGCCTACAACTCGGTCGACTATGAATCCGACCGCGTTTCCCTTCACGGCGGCTCGGACAATATTGGCAGCTATCAATCGCGCAAAGCGGCGGAACTGAAGCAATACCTGAAATCAGGTCAACCGTTTCATTGTTACGTCAATCCGTTGGCGCCGGCCGAGGCCGTTCTTTATCCCGAAT
>CALBSZ010000440.1 GCA_937967665.1 uncultured Planctomycetaceae bacterium | reverse complement strand
TTGTTAAATATCAGATTCGTCAGAATCTCACCTGACTTTTTTCGGAAAGTGCAGCTTGTTCACCGTTTCGACAAATCGCTCGACCTCTTTCGCTTCGGCCACGGAGTGGAGGCTCAACATCGGCGCGGCGTGTTTCTTTTTCTTCAGTGCGTCCAGCGGCTCGGCGCCGACGCGCCGCGTGGGAGAATTCTCCGAGGCGAGTGACGGAAAAGCGTCTTCCAATTCTCGCAGGCGGGCGAACAGCTTGTCATACGCGGCATCGGAGATTTTTGGATCGTTTTCGACGTCGTAGAGATGATTGTGATACTCGATGCCCTCGCGTAACGCTTCGACCTCCTCGCGCGCCTCCGCTTCGCTGAGTTGATCGGCGTCCTTGAAAGAGGTTTTCGGATTCTGCTTGAAATCAAGTTTGGACATGGCATTGTATCGTTTAACCGCGACTCCCACCTACCGATGCCACGGGCTTGCCCCGTGGAATTGTTACGTTCGTCGCAAAACAAAGACGACTCCAAACCACCGATGCCACGGGCTTGCCCCGTGGAATTGTTACGTTCGTCGCTAAAAAAAAGGCGACTCCAAACCACCGATGCCACGGGCTTGCCCCGTGGTAATTCACGTTCGTCGCTCGCAAGTGGCGTCGGCCCAGCAAGTAACGTAAAATCCACCGGGCAAGCCGGTGGCATTTGAATCCGTCGAGACCGTCGCTTTAGCGGCGAACGTAAAATCCACGGGACAAGCCCATGGCATTTGACCGTCGCTTAGCAGCGAACGTAAAATCCACCGGACAAGCCGGTGGCATTTAGGACTTTTTCAGCAGCCTCCGTTGGGTCGGTCGCGGTTAAACGACGAGCTTGCACTATGTGCGCTTCAACAGTTTCTTCAGATCGCGCCAGTTTCGGCTGTTCAGCACGTCGTTGGTCTCCAGCCAGCCGCGGCGGGCCTGACCGATGCCAAAACGCATGAATTGCAAATCCGTCTTGTTATGGGCGTCAGTCGAGATGGCCACCTTCAAACGCACGTCCTTGGCCATCTTGCAGTAGACGTCGGACAGGTCCAGGCGGTCGGGCTGGGCGTTCAGTTCGAGATAGCAGCCGCGCTGGAGTGCCGCCTCGGCGAACCGTTCGACGTCGATCTCGTAGGCGTCGCGCTTGTTGATCAACCGGCGCGTGGGATGTCCCATAATATTGAAATGCGGGTTATCCATCGCACGGATGGCCCGCTCGGATTGTTTGTGTCGGCTGAGATTGAACGTGGAATGGATCGAGCAAACCACCAGGTCCAGCTCCGCCAGCACCTCGTCGTCCAAATCCAACGAGCCGTCTTCCAAAATGTCGACTTCAACCGCAGTGGACTAATACTGGTGCATCAAACGATGGAAACCGCTGTCGGAACTCGTCTGCCAACGCAGGACTCATCTCGCCCATGGAAACCGGAAAGTGGACGTACTCCATCCCCGACTCGCGAACCTTGTCACGTTCGTCGGCGGGTGAGAGAGGTTGATCTTCCTCGCCTTCGGTCCGTAAGTTGACGACGGTCTTGAAGCCGTCCTGGGCCAACTGCTTGAATTCGCCCTCGGCGGGCTGTCCGCCAACGGTGACTTGTTCGTTGATTTGCATCTGCTGGATCATAGCGGTTCTCCTTTTATTTTCATTCTGGCGGGTGTGCTTGTGATGGATTGCTTACTACCTGGCTTCCGTGTCCTCTTCGTTCGCCGAGTCGCGGTCGCCATTGTTGGACTCTTGAGATTCCTGGCGGAACTGCCTCAACTCTTTCCTCATTTCCTGCAACAGCTCGCGCAGCGTCAACTCATCGTCTTCGCCGGACGGAATGTGAAACGAAAAGACCCCTTCAGGAATGCCGTCGAAATCAGGATCGAACATCTCGTGAAAATCGTCAAAGTTCTGGCGAAACCGTTTGCCGAACAGTCGCTCATGGAAATCTTCCAGATTGCCGATTTCCACCTCCACGGTCAGTTCTTCGCCGTCGCGATCAACAACGATGTCTACCTTCGTCCCTGGTTCGAGCCGACGGATTTGCTCGGCGACTGTCTGTGGGGAGGACACGTCTTCCCCGTCGGTCTGTAGGATGCGGTCACCGGGTTTTAATCCGGCTTTGTCCGCCGGACTATCCAGATAGATGCGAGCGATCTCGACGCCTACGTCGCCGGCGGCGCGGATCATCGCGCCTAACCACGCGCGACGGACCTGACGCCTCTCACGGGGGCGTTCCTGTGCAGCGAGGTCGACTTCGCGTGATTGCTCTTCGCCGTTTCGCCAGCGCGGAATGTCCAATACCTTCATCCACCGATCGACGCGCTGGCCTAGGTCGCGAGTTGCTGCGACAACCAGCTCTGACTCGCCTTTCCACGTCACCTTCAATTCCGTTCCGCTACGAGTTAGCGGAGCCGGATAGATCCGCATGGGTACTTCGTGTGGGTCGTCGCCGGTAATCCGCTGGTACATGTCGAACAGATTTCCGTAGCGGTCGTCGATCGTTTGACGGCCGAGTCGTTCGATGGCTTCGCTCAGGTCGAGATAGACACCGACGCCGCCCGGCCCGACGCCGCGGCCTTCGTCCACAACCTGCTTGGCGGCCCGGCTGGCCAAATCGCGCGGCACCAGATTGCCGTAGGCCGGATATTTTCGCTCCAGATAATAGTCGCGGTCGTCTTCCGGGATTTCGTCCGGCGATCGTTCACCGTTGGATTCTTTCGGCACCCAGATGCGGCCTTCGTTGCGGAGCGATTCGCTCATCAGCGTCAGCTTCGATTGATGCCTGCCGCTGGGTGGAATGCACGTCGGATGAATCTGTGTAAAGCACGGGTTGGCAAATGCCGCGCCGCGACGGTACGCGCGCCAAATGGCGGTCGTGTTGCAGCCCTTGGCATTGGTCGACAAGTAGTAGACATTGCTGTAGCCGCCCGTGGCCAGCACGATGGCGTGGGCCGCGCGGCGCTGGATTTCGCCAGTGACCAGATCTCGCGTGATGATGCCGCATGCCCGCCCGTCCGCCACGACCAGATCGAGCATTTCGCTGCGTGGGTGCATCTCGACTTGCCCCGTAGCAATCTGCCGCGAAAGAGCCTGGTACGTGCCGAGCAAAAGCTGTTGCCCGGTTTGCCCGCGACAATAAAACGTCCGCTTGACTTGTACGCCGCCGAACGAACGATTGTCCAACAGCCCGCCATATTCGCGGGCAAACGGAACATCCTGGGCGACGCATTGATCGATGATGTTGAGGCTGAGCTGCGCGAGGCGATAGACGTTGGCTTCGCGCGAGCGGAAATCGCCCCCCTTGATCGTGTCGTGGAACAGCCGGTAAATGCTGTCGCCGTCATTTTGATAGTTCTTGGCCGCGTTGATCCCGCCTTGAGCCGCCACACTGTGTGCCCGCCGCGGGCTGTCCTGATAGCAGAAACACTGCACTCGGTAGCCTTGCTCGGCCAATGTCGCCGCGGCCGATGCACCGGCCAGTCCGGAGCCAACGACGATGACTTGCAGTTTTCGCCGGTTGTTCGGCGCGACGAGCCGGAGCTGCGCTTAGCAGGCACCCCACTTTTCTTCTAGTGGCCCCGCCGGGATCTTGGCGTCGAGATTTAATGAACAACTCCTGTCAATACGGCGACCGGAAACGAAACATTGCCGACCGTGATCACGATCGCCGAGCCGATGGCAAACGTCTTCCGCCAGTGGTTGTAACGCGGATGGCTCCAGCCCAGCGACTGAAACAAGCTCCACATGCCGTGATACAAGTGCAGTCCCAATGCCAGTTGAGCGGCGATGTAAACCGCGGACACCCACGTGTTCGAGAACCTGGTCACGACATTGTGGTACACGTCGCCCGGCCGGAAGTCGGCATGTGCCGTACCCCAAGTAAAGTGCAGCAAGTGATAAACGATAAATAGCAGAACGATCGCGCCGCTCCACCGCATCGTTCGCGCCGCATAGTTGCTCGCCACGGGTTTGTATTTGGCGTATCTGACCGGCCGAGCGCGCACGTTGACCATCGTCAACTGAATCGCCGCCACGATGTGAATTACGACGGCGACCAATAGGACGACTCGCACCATCCACAGCATTCCGGCATGCGGCAGTGACGGTGTTCCGAGTTCTCGCAACCATTCGGCATACGCGTTGAGCTTCTCCGGACCTTGGTACAGCTTGAGATTTCCCAGCATGTGCAAAACGACAAACACGAACAGAATGATGCCGGTGATTGCCATGGCCGCCTTCTTGCCGACCGCCGCGTCGTACGCTGGTAGCCCATTAGCCGGTCCTGGACCCGCTTGAGCCGCGCCTGTTGCGCCAGGGCATCCCCGGACAAATCGGCTCCGCGGGCAAGCTGTTGAAAATCGGGAAGCTGGCAGCCGGTGGAAAGCGTCAACATCCCAACGCCGCTGAAGCCCAGAAAACGGCGTCGCGTAAGCATGATAAATCCTCCTGTCAAGAATGCGGGAAAACCGTCAGCCGAAACGAACGAACTACGTTTCGTCCTGATTCATCATGAACGGCTGAAGCCAACGAGCAAGGGTCAGCAGCCCGTGCCGAAAGGCTTGCCACGGATCTCCGTCACTACGTTGACAATTCCGGGCAAATCCGATGCCGCTCAGCTGAATCACAAGTTAGTGGTAACTCACGAGAACCGCCGGCTCGCTGCACTCTACCCGTCGCCGTTCGTAACCCAACGCCAGCGGCGGATCGGCGACCTAATTCGACGTCGCGAAACAGACGACTCATGTTCCCCCGCCGTGGCAAAATGCCGGGCCAGGCGAGCAACGCGCGTACGCCGACATTTTGTCGAATGTGGCGGACAGTATCGCCAGCGCAGTCCGTTTGCAGCGAGTTCAGGACGGCAGTCGCGAATGAAAGAGCCGTCGGCTCCCAACAACCGAGCCGCGCTTAACCTCGGCACGGCGTTTGCTTTAACTGCTGATGATCCCTTGCTGCATTCACATTCCATGAAAGTGATCCCATGTCATCCGACAATCTGACGATAACTGACGAAAGAACCGGTAAGTCGCACGAACTTGAAGTCGATCACGGAACGATCCACGCCATAAAGCTGCGCGAGATAAAACAATCGGACGACGACTTCGGTTTGATGAGCTACGATCCGGCGTTCAAGAACACGGCCAGCACGAAAAGCCGGATCACGTTGATCGATGGGGAAAGCGGCGTGCTGCGATATCGAGGTTATTCGATCGAAGAACTGGCCGAGAAGTCGAGTTTTCCCGAAACCAGTTGGCTGGTGCTGTTTGGCGAGCTTCCCTCGTCCGACGAACTTGACACGTGGCGTGAGGAATTATCCGGCTACGCCTTGCTGCACGAGAACATTCGCGAACTGGTCAGGGCGTTTCGCTACGACGCACATCCCATGGGGACATTCACCAGCACGGTGGCGGCTTTGTCGACGTTCTATCCGGAGTCTCGCAACGTACAGGACGCGGAGACTCGGCAATTGAACATCAAACGGCTGATTGCGAAAGTGCCTTCGATCGCCGCGCTGACTTTTCGCCACAGCCAAGGGCTGCATTTCGTTCTGCCGGACGACGAGTTGAGTTATGCCGGCAATTTTCTCAGCATGATGTTCCGCAAGACCGAGCGCCGCTATGAGCCCAATCCCGTGTTAGAGCGAGCGTTGGAAGTCTTGTTGATCCTGCACGCCGATCATGAGCAGAACTGCAGTACGACCGCGATGCGGACGATCGGATCGTCGCTGGCCGATCCGTATTTGTCGCTCGCGGGAGCGGCCGCGGCGCTGTCCGGACCGCTGCACGGCGGAGCGAATCAGAAAGTGCTGGAAATGCTCCATCGTGTTGGTGACGTCTCGAACGTCCCGAAGTTTATCGAACGAGTGAAAAACCGCGAAGAGAAACTAATGGGGTTCGGCCACCGCGTCTACAAGAACTACGATCCACGGGCCAAGATAATGAAAGGC
>CALBSZ010000439.1 GCA_937967665.1 uncultured Planctomycetaceae bacterium | reverse complement strand
TATGCCTCTCGTTGAATTGTCCGTGTCATTTCCTTACGCAGTCGAGACACCTCGTCACTGGGGTCGGCGTCATCCTCGCAACCCTCTCCAATCCAAGCCAGACCTCTTGTGATTTCGGGCTGTTACGTACAACCGAAAACTGGGGCGAGCAACCAGAAATAGGTGGTGTCCGATGAAGTCGAACACTTCTTCGTCATCGAACCAGCCGGCCTGAGCGATCTCACGATGGAGTTCGACGGCATCTGGCTGGAACAAACTCAGCACTCCTCGGTCTTGGACTGCCGAAATGTTGGCGTTCAACGTGTGAAAATCGTTGGCCAGCATGCAAACACGGCTGATCGACTCAAATCCGCTAGGGAGATGCCCATCTCGACCGTTGAAAGCCCGGTGAAAGCTTCCCCATTCGACGCGTTTGACGGGCTTCGTGTCACAAACACACTTGAGCAGCGCAGTAGTATTCCTGTCAGAAAGTAGTCCATCCAAATCGTCGAGAACGATGGGCTTGGATCGCGATTGGTAGAGTCGCGCATACAGATCAAGCGGCGTATGTTTTCCCTTTAACATCGTCCAACCACTGGCTCCCCGTATCGCCTGTAGCGTCCGTGTGACCGTCTCCGATTTTCCGACCCCAACTGCGACCGTGAACATCACATTAGGCGTTGTCACAGTTGCACGCTGGACGCGTATGTGTCCGCTTGGATGCAGCGGTTGGTCGGCACTCGCCTAGCAGACCAGATCCGCCAATTTACACGAAAAGATAAGCCCTGGCACTACATGGTTTCCTTGGGCTCCCCAACGTCTGCCACAACGGGGGTTTGTTTGGTTCCAGAATCACTGCTTACCTACAAGACGAGCGACAATCTGAGCCGCATTACGCATCCGTGTTTTGGCGACGGCGATTCTGCATACCTCGCACAACCACCGCGCCAGTTCAGCGCCGGCTTCCACCAGATATTTCCGATAATTGTACAACTTGGTCTGATGCGATCTGGAGAGTTGATCTGCATTGAAAATCCAGAAGTGCACTTGCACCCTTCGTTGCAATTGGAGTTTACCAGAACCCTGATTGACCGCGTCGCAAGAGGGAGAGGATTTTTCATTGAAACACACAGTGATTTGGTGATTCGTCGAGTGATTCGTCGAGTGATTCGCGCGATCTTGGAAGAGGACTTGGCACAGTCAAACGTCCAGATCAATTTTTACTGAGCTTCGAGAGTCCGCGATGGCTCGAAACTCCAAACCAATTGTCAAGTTTTGCGGAACGGTATTAACTCCGATCGAAATCGATCGGCAGGGTCGCATTGCCAACTGGCCCGAAGGTTTCCTCGATGACGACGTGCGCGAATCACAACGTCTACTAGCGATCATGTACGGCGGTGGCGACGAGGACGATGATGAGGACAATGACGATGAATAACCTCAATCAACGTCGCCATCTGCGCGCTCGTGATATCCCATATTTCATCCAACTTCATCTGGAATCCGTGACGGAAAATGATAGTGTGCCTCATCCGTGGAAAAAAGGACATCGAATCTATTCTGTCGAAGGTAAGCCTCGTCCGATGCTGGTGATCCAGGAAATGCCGCGGAAAAGAGGAAAGAATCGGTACATGGTATATTCCCTTACTTCGAAGAAGCCAGAGTCTGGAAACAAGGATGTAATTCGTATTGGCAACTGTATCGATCCTGAAAAAACATCGTTTATCGCGACCGAACCTCAAGTGCTTCCTGAAAACATGATTTCGCGCGACGGAGAAAAGAATTCTGCCATACGTTCGATCGGGCGGATGGAATTCAACAACATAATGTCGATCTTGAGTAGAACCGCGCTCACAACCGCAGCGAACACGCCGAAGGCCAGTCCATCCATGAAGGAGTAGCCGTATCAGCCCTGCTGCGCTGTTTTGAACTCTTGAATTGCCTGGAAAGAGAGTTGGGGTAGGGAACGATTCTGAGCGACACCACTCCACTGGCAGGCGCGCCCGATTGATGAGAAATATGCTTTGACAATCAAGTTGATCATGCTGTCGCTCAAGCGTCGGACACGTGCGGGAGGCGGCGAAGGGCCGTGTGTATGATTTTAATGTTCGCGAGGAGCGTAGGTGTGGGGGGGCATGATGGGGCGTTCGCGACGCTGCAAGACCCATTCGGCATTCTCGGCTAGGGCTTCCTTGCCGAGCTCGAGGATCAAGCTCTGCGCGTCCTCATTATTGCCGGTCTTCAAAAGACCTTCGGTCTCTTGCTGCGCGGTATGGAACAGCCACCGCATCCAGTCATAACGCTTGGCCTGGATAGAGCACGCTTGCTTCTCGGTATATTCGTGAAACAGGGCAGCCGCCGTTGCCAATACGAATACCGCAACAACCAGTCCATGGTGCAGGTGATGCGTGTAGATATGCACCCAAAGCAGGATGCAGGCCAAGGCGATGGAACTCCAAAACGCACCAAACGACAAGAGCGTACATTGCTTATGTATGCGCTCGTTCTTTGGCGCGCTATCGGAAAAATACTTGAACTGATCGTCGATCCAAAATACCTTTGCCAAAGCAATTCCCGCTGACTTGTCCTCGGATACGGAAGTCGGGCGCTGATGTCCGCCGGAAACCAAGTGGCACGCGCGCAATGCCTGGCGTATCCAGTCCAGTTCAGAACGTAAGTTGCGCAAGTAATGGTCGGCCACCGAATCTGTCAAACCAGCGATCCGCCAGTACAACTGCACCCGCAGGGCCTCCGCAAGCCCTCGGTAATCGAGATACTTGCGTTGATAGTCACGGCGAACGGCAAACCAATACCAGCAGATACTGCCGAACAGCAACGCGATGTAACCGACGAGAAGCAGCGGTGAATCCACAAACAGGTGCGCATAAAACTCGAAGCAGCCAACCCCGACCACAACCATGAGAAACAGGGCCTTGAGCGTGAAGTTCGTCTTCTTTTGAAACCGAATTGCCGCCGCGTCCGCCCGAGCGAAAGCTTCCAAGAGCATCGACAACGGTTGCGCCAATTCTGGACACTTGTCCTCTGGGATACACCAGTCCTTGCTTGTCGCGACTTGCTGCTGGTAGGCGCGATCGTCAGATAAGACATCCGCATTGAATTCCTCGATGCAGCCCCACAGGCGGCTGAAATCATGTTCCGCCTGCGGCATGTCGGTGTATTCCGTGGGATAACGCACTTCCATGGTCACAGCGGCCTGCTGATCCGTTTCTCCTTCGCGGGGAGTGTGCACGTGAAATACGGGGCCGTTTTCCACTTTGTCCAGCCAGCCCAAATTGGCCGCATAGGGGGCGAGTGCGCCCTGTTGCTGCCACGTGATGACGCGTGAAGTTCCACCATCACGTTTGACCACTCCGTCCCAGAGTGCGATCAGGATTTGACTGTGCCTGGCCACGTAGGCGCCGACTTGCTGATACTGACGATTACGAGCATCCTCTTCCGCGGCCAGACTCTGCTGCGTGATCCCCTCGGCGAGCGGAAGTTCAATGACTTGTTCCGCAGCTTTGACAAGGTGGTCGAACTCGCCGCGGTTTCCTGAACGATGAAGTTGCTCCTGGCATATATCCGCCGGCCAAGCAAGCGGTACGATCAGGCCGACGCCATTCTCGACCGCCAACTTTGCCACGATTCTATCCGCGCCTTCCGCCAGAGGTGAAATCAATTTCAGCGGCGTATGCGGAAATCGTTGGCGCAATTCGGTGAAGATTCGCGCAAGTTCACCGCTCAACTGGTCGAGATGCGCAGTGCTTGGATTACGATGGCCGGTTATTCCCAGAATGAGAGGTACGATCCCGGAATTCTCGGCGTCTGCGACATTCCTACCGGTCGGCGCAACGTTCATTCGCTGCCCCCGGAATCGTCTACTGATTGGTAAGTGGCGCGAAACAACGCGTTATCGACAATCCATACATCTTCCGGGTCGGCATCATCCCGGTCGTCATAGTTTTTGACAATATAATCACCAGCTTTGCCAGACAACTCGCCCCATGACGCTCGGACACGGAATGGGTGTTCTACCTTGGCTGCCATGACTCCCTTCGCATCAGGGCGTGGAACGTACTTCCGCCAGCCATCGGCATTTCGCTCGCTTGTCGGCTCGTACTTCGAGTTCAGGCTTTCCGCCTTCTGAGGCCACACGTCTCCCGCCTCGCCCCGGCACAGGAATTCCCCGGCGGCAACTTTTTCTTCACCCTCCAGCGTCGTGACGACCTGATCCGACTCAGCCGGCTTCGCCCAGATCGGGCGGACCTTCTTGGCATGAAACCAGGCTTTTGCCTGATCTATCTCGTTGAGAATCTGCGAATTGCGTGACATTCGTTCCATCTCCTCAGGCCCACTGCGCAGGCTCCGAGCATCCGCTTTGAATGGTCGATTTCCAAGCAGTGCACTTACCTGGCAAGAAAGGCGGTGAATTTCTGCGTGCGCTGACCAGCGACTGTCTTCCCTGAATTAGGAACAGTTTACGGTCTCGACCAATGTGAGACCATGCCCATCCAACCTGGGAGGAAATTATGACTCAGAAAGAACAATTGCACGAGCTTTTGACCCGGCTGAACTTGAATTTTCGCTGCGAAGAAGATTCCGACCTAGTCCGACTCAATGTGCAAATGCCGCAGGGCGGACATTATGAAGTCGCCATCCTCGTCGAAGACGAACTTCTGCAGTTCTTCGTCGGCTGGGGACATCGCGTCCCGGAAGGATCTCGTGCAGATGTCGGTGCCGCCATCCACTGCGCCAATTTGGGATTAAAGATTGGGAAGTTCGAATTCGACCTCCGAGACGGTGAAATTCGCTATCAAATCGCCATGCATTATGAAGGCAGTCTTCCGAGTGACGCTATTTTCGGACGTTGGCTGCTGGCGGGAATCACAACGGTTGATCGCTATCTGCCTGCCTTTCTTTCGGTGATCTACGCCAACGAACCGGCCCAAGACGCCATTGCAATGGTCGAGCAGTAGAAACTTGCTGCAATAACGTCCGACTCAAAGCCGCGGCCTGAAAAGCCGCGGCTTTTTGTCGGGAAACTAGTTTCTTGGGCCGACTTCCGGCGACTCGCTATCAAATTCCGCGCAATTCCTGCCCGCAGCCGATTCTGGCTGTCTTCCTTTCCAATCGTGGCCATCGCTGCGACAGACCGTCGCTGCCTGGCCACCTTCGAAGACATCCGCAAAGCTGAAAGGAACATGCAATGATCCGATTTCAAGACACGGAAAAGCGTACCCCCGCGAACGTCGCGCCAAAGACACGCGATGTGGTCGTCGTGGGATGTGGCGATGTGGTGCACAAGAAGCTGGCTCCCGCCATTCGTGAACTGACAAACGAAAAAACCATTGGTCGCGTGAACTACTTGGATGTTTGCGATAAGCCGGCGTTTCTTGATCCGTCCGAATCGTTCCTGCGGATTGATCCACAAGTATCGCTCGCGGGCCAGTTGCTGGGCCACGGCATGCCGACGGAAAGTACCTTGGCGGTGATCTGTGCACCAACGCATCTGCACGCGTCGCTGGCAATCCAACTATCACCGATTTGTGAACGGGTAGCGGTTGAAAAGCCACTGACGATGAACATGGGCGAGACGGACGACTTGCGGCGCTGTGGTAATGTCTTTCCCATCGGACATCAACTGTTCAAGCAGGAAATGCTGCACGCGACCGCCAGGGCTGCGGAGGGTTTGCTCGATTGCCGCCGCATTCGCCGCATCGATTTTAAAATGTTGGAACCGATTGGCATCGGCCAGCGGGCCATCGACCCGATCACCTGGGATACCGCGTGGCACGGTTTCGAACTAATGCAAGCCCCGCTTTACGCGGCGGGGATGGAGTTTACTACCGTCGTGACGGCGTCGCGTTCGGCCGTCTATGAAGCGGGCGATTGCGAACCAACGGTTTCCACGGCGGCACGCATTGACGGGTTCTTTGCCACACCGTTCCGGATGATTGAATTTACCATCCGGTTGGGAAAGGGAATGGGAGTTGCCGACAAGTCCATTCAGTTCCGAGGCAGTCGCGGGGAACTGATTCACACCGTCAGTTTGAACGAAAGTGGTCACGCCGCCCATCGCCGGCTGATGCGCGAGTTGCTGACGGCCGACGAACCGAACATGCAACTGAACCTGGCCCAGGCCAGCGAAGTGGTACGCTGCTGTCACGAAGCTGATTTCAAGACGCAGGGCGTGGAGAACTACATTTTCGGCACAACCCCCGCATGGCTGGATTAGACCGACAAGACGCCGTCGGTAAATTCCTCAAGTTTTTCGCGCGCGACTTCGTCGCGAAGAAGTGAGGAAAAGAAGAAAGGTTAAGTGTGGGGTGTTCGAGCCCTGGCAAAACGAAACCCGCCGCGGTGCCGTCGCGATCCGCTGGAAGGAGCCCGTGGCGCAACGAACAACGGACATCGATGCCGACAAAGGAACCGCCGCGCAAACAGCGGAAAACGTACTCTGTGCGGAATCGTGTACGAAAAACTCTTCTTCTTTCAAACACCGACGCACACCATTCATTCACGTTGCCAACGATGTCACGCAAACCGGCCGGATTTGCCCGCTTATCGTCGGGAAT
>CALBSZ010000438.1 GCA_937967665.1 uncultured Planctomycetaceae bacterium | reverse complement strand
GTCACGCGTAAACACGTAAGCCGCGCCGCTGTCATTCGCCGGGTTACCGCCGCCGCCGTCTTCCCGATAGGCACCCACCAATGCCGTGTCACCCGAAACCGAGACCGAATGGCCAAAGAGGTCATTCGCCTGCGCGTCCGACGCCCGGAGGATCGCCTGCTGTGTCCAAGTCCCACCACTGTCACGCGTAAACACGTAAGCCGCGCCGCTGTCATTCGCCGGGTTACCGCCGCCGCCGTCTTCAGCAGAGGCACCCACCAATGCCGTGTCACCCGAAACCGAGACCGAAGAGCCAAACAAGTCACCCGCCCGCGCGTCCGACGCGCGGAGGGCGGTCTGGAGGATGGCATCATTCACACGGAACGTACCGCTGCCGTCGCCATCCCTATCGGCGTTTACCGTGAAACCGCCACCGCCCGTACTCACTGCGCCATTCAGCGTAATATCGCCACTGGCCGCCAGAGAAAAGCTTCCCCCGCTGGTGTCCACGGCCCCGTTGATTTCGATCGTATCTTCTCCGGTTCCGCCATCGATATCGACCCCGCCCGAAAGCGCCGCTTGCACACTCGTGATCACAATCGCATCGTCGCCAGCCAGCGTGTTGACGTCCAGACCGGTGACGCCCGTATCGGGAAACGTAACCGTGGAACCCGTGCCGCCGCCCACGGCCGTGGCGTCGATGATGAAACCGCCGCTGTCCGTGATCGTGTACATCCCGCCGCTGTACGAAATCTCAAGCTGATCGTTGCTCGTACCATTGATGTCGTCAATCGTCAGCACGCCGCTGCTGAGCGTGACTTCGGTTTCGGGAGTGACAGGGACTACATATTCATACGCTCCGATATCGACCGTCGGTGTGGTGTCGCCATCGCCATCCACAAATCGGTCGAACCCCGTGCCGCGTTGGTCCGTGGTGAGGGCAGTACTGCCCACCATGCCATCGACCGTGGCACGCGTATCGTCGCCCGCGTCGATCGCCGGGCTGCCAGTCATGAGGGCGTGCGTTTCGGTCGGCCCGCCGTTGTTTTGTAGCGCGCCAAGCAGCGGGTCATGTCCGACGATGTTATTGTTTGCATCGCCATCGGTCAGGCCGCCCGCCGTCGCGGAGTCGCCGATCAGGTTGTTATGGCTATTGGCCGTATTCACGTTGTTGTTTCCCCCGATGTCGGATGGGGTACCGGAATTGGTCTCATTGCCCGCCACGATCGTATTGTTCAGCGTCGTGTTGGTGGTGACGTTGCTGATCCCGCCGGCTACGGTCGCCATGTTGCCGCTTAATGTGCTGTTGGTGACATTGACCGTTCCGAAGTTGATGATCCCGCCGCCTTGACTACTGGCCATGTTGTCGCTCAGCGTGCTGCCCGTGACAATGCCGTTGTTACGGTTGTAAATCCCGCCGCCGTGGCCGCTGTTGGCCGCGTTGCCGCTCAGCGCGCTGCCCACGACGGTCAGGGGGCCGTTGGAACTGTAGATTCCGCCGCCGCTGGAGGCCGTATTGCCATTCACCGAGGTGTCCGTGACGGTCACCATGCCGAAGGTGTTACCGATCCCACCGCCGACACTGGCCGTGTTGCCATTCAGCGTGCTGTTCGAAACGTCAAGGGTCGCCGTGCTTAAGATGTTGCCGATCCCACCGCCGCGGCCGGCATCGGTCGTGTTGCCGCTCAGCGTGCTGCCCGTGACGGTCGCCATGCCGGAGAGGTTGACGATCCCGCCGCCGTGATTGAACGCCATGTTGCCGCTCAACGTGCTGTCGGTAACGATCAGCGTACCGTTGTTGTGGTTGAGGATGCCGCCGCCGTTGCCGTTGTTGGCCATATTGCTGCTCAGCGTGCTGCCAGTAACGGTCAGCGCCGCCCTGCTATAGATCCCACCACCGGAACTGTTGGCCGTGTTGCCGCTGACCGTACTGTTAGTAACGCTCAACGTGCCGTTGTTGTAGATCCCCCCGCCGTTCCCGCTGCTGTTGCCGTGGCGGATGGTCAGATCGTCAATCGTGACGCTGACGCCGTTGTTGATCGTAAAGACGCGGTCGGTTGCCATGCCTTGCTGAGCATGAGCCTGCACGATGACTTGCTGCGGACCGCCGGCGCCCTCGATCGTCAGATCCTTGTCGACCGTGATCCCTTGCTCGGTGTGAATTCCGTCGGAACCACCGTTGATTTGGATCGTATCGCCAGCCGTCGCGGCGCCGATCGCCAAGGCGATGGTGGTATGATCCGCTCCACCGTCGTCATTGACCACCAAAGTTGCCAACATTTGACGGTCTTCGAGCTTCTCGCCCTGCAAGGTGTTTCGGCGTCGTTTGGTAGGACGGTGTTTGCGGGAACGCTTCATTGTGTGACTCCTGAGGCTGATATTCGACTTCAATGGCGCGGAATGGGTGTTGATTCGGCGATCGACTCCTGAGGAATTGCCGCCGCCTCGATGGGTGTGGATTTCATGCGTCGCGCCGGCATCCACCGAAAGCGACGGGCGAAGTCTTGGGGGTTCCGAAACGACACGAAAAAACCGCGTTGAACGCCCGAGGGCGCGCAACGCGGTTCATTGGAAAACCGTTCTGGAACAAGCTCCAAAACGACTTGGTATAGCTTTTGTCGGCAGACTTCCAGGATAATCGATCTTGAGTGTCATGCAAGTTTCTTCTCGATAATTCATTCGACTTTTTCAACAATGGAAAACCGGTTGCGGACGTGTTACGGTGCGCCGGCGAGGAATGCCGACAAAAGCAATCCAAGGATTCCTAACGAACCAAATTGCCGACGCACCGTAAAACGCCCGAAACGCGGTACGTGAGTTACTAATGGCAAACGCTGTGGATTGTTACAGAGGAAATACGACGTTTTGTGAACAGAGCGCGAAATAGCAGCCAGCATGGATGACAGCCAGTCATTTCACGCAGGTTGGGGCGCAGAATGGTATCCGCTTTAACGCAAATCTCTGCCTACATTTACATGTGGGCAAGATTCTTTGTAACATTCGGGCTCGGCCGTAATTAGTAACTTTAGCGGTTTCACTCCCGACCTATTCCTCGATCTGCCAGCCTACGAATGCCTGCCACCACTCAATGTCCCGTCTGTTCCCACCCCATCACCAGTTCGGCCGAGGGTGGCCATTGCATCGCCTGCCTGCTTCAACTGGGACTTGAGTCGAATTCCCGGTCGGGTGGCGCCGTTGCCCTACCCACGGCGGCGGAGCTGACCGCGCTGATTGACGGCTTCGAGGTCAATGAACTGCTTGGGCACGGCGGCATGGGTGCGGTCTATAAGGCCACTCAGACCAACCTTGACCGGCTGGTCGCCATCAAGATCCTTATCGAAACGCAGCGCGACGATATCCTTCATGTGGAACGCTTTATCCGCGAGTCCAAGACACTCGCCAAGCTTCAGCATCCGAATATCGTCACCGTCTTCGACGCCGGACACGTCCAGCACCTCAACTACATCATCATGGAATACGTCGATGGCGACGACCTCAATCGCTACGTTCGCGAACTTGGGCCGGCCGCCCCGCAACAGGCAACCGAATGGATCGCCCAAGCCGCCGACGGTCTGGCGTATGCGCACCGCAAGGGGATCATTCACAGGGACGTCAAACCCGCAAACCTGTTGCTCGAGGAAGATGGGCGGATCAAGATCCTCGACCTCGGCCTGGCACGCTTCGACCAACGCGAAAGTGAGTACCACGAAGGCTCGCTAACCGATCCTGGTCACATGATGGGAACGATTGACTTCATGTCACCGGAGCAGGCCGAGAATACACGGGAGGCCGATGCTCGTAGCGACATCTACAGCCTAGGCTGTACTCTGTATTACCTGTTGACGGGGTCCCGCTTGTTTCATGAGGAGACGCCGGTCAAAACCATTGTCGCTCATCGCGAGAAGCCAGCGCCGCAGCTTTGTGACTTCGTCCCGGACTTGCCCAGCGAGGTGAACGGCATCTTTCAGCAGATGGTAGCGAAATCCCCGGACGACCGGCAGTCGACCATGGCCGAAGTCGCTGAACAGCTGCGAAGTATCAAGTATCCTCCCAGGCCCGTCGATGCTGGTCCACAGGAACAAACTGCCATGGTTTTGCAAGCGGAGTACGACACGAGCAGGTGCGTGACGGAAACGGTCGTTGCCCCGGCGGAAGTCTCCAAGGAGGCTGCGGTCGACATCCCAACGAATGTGCCGCCGAGGCGCGTCGGTCGTGGGCGCCCAACGTTGTGCCCGCTGTGATTCTTCTGCGGTGCCTTTGCCGCGTCTCGGATCCAGCCAGTGCGCGGGACGTTGGTCGTAAGGATTGACGAGTCCGCTTCAACCGACGTGCGGCTCCGTGACGACGGCGTCGAAATCATTAATCGAGAAAACGGCGAGTCCCAAAAGATTCGCCCCCGCGAAGCCAAACCTGTTCCCAGCGGAATTTGGCGGATTCAACCGATCGACGGCATGCGACTGACGGCGCGTAATGAGGAAGGGGTCGAACTGGATACAGAGCGCTTCGTTATTCGACGCAACGACCGCGTCGTACTGGCCGTCACGCGTGTCGAAGCCGAAGACAAACCCGCTCCACCGGCTCCACATCAATCGCTAGACGGTGATTCGACGAGGCAGGTCGCGGAAGTGCTCCTCAAAGCGTGCGACATCCAAGTGGAACTCGAATCGAATGGCGAATCGCTTCGCATCAACCTGGGCGAGGCTCTACCGTCCGAGCCATTTCGTATTTGGTGGGTTCGCATGTGGCAAATTGATGGTTGGCAGCAGTCCGACATCGACTACCTGGTGGGAAAGCTGACCGACCTCCGCAGCATCCATCATGGCAAACCGGCCACCGACCTGACGATGAAGATCCTGCAGGGCGCGACGTCGTTGGAACATTTCGAATGCGCTGGGTCCGTGATTAGCGATGTCGGACTCTCCTATCTAAACGCCGAGACGCTGACGCGGCTTAAGATGGACGCCGCTCCCAACGTGACCGACGCCGGTTTGGTGAAGTTTACGAACCTGACATTTTTATACTTGTATGACTGTCCGCAAGTGAACGGATCGTGTTTGCAACACATGCCAAAGTTGGAACATTGTGCGTTCGTTAAAGGGCCGAACATCACGGACGAATCGCTAGCGTATCTTCGCCAGATGTCAGACCTGACGCATGTCGAGTTCTATGGTCTATCGCGAGTAACCGATGTCGGCTATGGACATCTGGGAAAGCTTGTACAGTTACAATCTCTTGGGTTACAGAAATGCGAATTGACGGACGCCCGGTTTAAACTGATTCGTGGACTGGTGCACCTGGAAAACCTTCACCTGCTGGCAACGGAAATCACGGACGAGAGCCTAGAACTGATGGCGAACATGAAAAAGCTTACCCGTTTGCACGTGAGGCAAACACAAGTAACGCCCGAGGGAGTAAAGGAGTTACAGAAGGCGTTGCCGAATTGCGAAATCCTGCATGACTTTGGCGAACTCTAAGCGAACGTGTTCCATTCGGCCGCCCTCCCAACGCGTAACGCCATCGGCCCAGTGCGATACACCGCGTGACGGCCATGCCGGCGTTTCGCGGAGGAAAACAGGCCGTTTCAGCAGCGAATGTTGACAGGATTGTCTTTGGTGGTAGGGCGTAGTTATACTCAGCAGTATATTCGACCCTTCACGCGCCGCCAACGCCCACTGCCTGCGATGCACGATCACGCGAATTCCGTTCCCAACACACGTGCTGGTTTTGGCACGACATCCTGGAGCCGCGTGATCGGCGCCACCGGTTACGGGACGGCGGCCCGACAAGAACTTGCCTTGTTGATTCGTGACTACTGGCATCCGCTCTATGCCTATTTGAGACGCACGGGCCTTTCTCCGCACGATGCCGAAGACTGCGTGCAAGCGTTTCTGGCGTGGATGCTTGAAAAGGACATCTTGGCGCGAGCGAATCCTGAGAGGGGACGATTTCGCAACTTCCTTATCGTTTCCCTCAAGCAATTCATTGCCCGTCAACACAAATACGAAACAGCCACGAAACGGCAACCCGCCAAACAGATTGTCTCGTTGAATGTGGACGAAGGTGAATTGCATTATCAGCAACTTCCCGTCAACACGGTCACGCCGGACGAGATGTTTGAACGTGCCTGGGCCGTTTCGCTAATCAAACAAACCATGGACCGACTACGTCGCGAAATGGAAGAGTCCGGCCACCTGGATCGGTTTGATTGTTTACAGGGTGCGTTGTCGGGACAAACTACCATGAGCGGCCGGCAGGCGGCCGAGAAGCTTGGCATGAGTGAATCCGCGGTTCGCGTAACCGTCCACCGGATGAAACGTCGTTACGGCGAGTTGCTGCGTGACGAGGTGGCCATGACACTTGACCACGGCGAAGATGTCGACGCGGAGTTGCGTGAATTACTTGCCCGCGTAGGATCCGCCTGACCTGTGGCTTCCTAACCCGGTAGCAGGGGACGCAGCGGGGACACTTCGATTTCTCCTGAAGGATCGTCCGAAGTTTAGTAGTGAACCGTATCGTAGTTAACCATGCTCCGACGACCGTTGGCCTGCCGGCGCGAAGGGGCAACGTGATTGGCAAG
>CALBSZ010000437.1 GCA_937967665.1 uncultured Planctomycetaceae bacterium | reverse complement strand
GGCCTGCTGGCGAAGCATCTTTGCGCGGACAACCAGCTCATCCCAGGCCTGAGTCCGCAGCGGCTGAGTCGTGTTCAGGGTTGTCACGTTCCGTGCCTCGCCTTCCCCTTCGGCACGTGCGAGTTCCGCTGTGACATACAATGTTGAGGATAATGGAGCCGCAGGCGGTGCCAACGACGGAACACTTAGAAGATGAACCACAGTCAGGAAGTTCGTGACTCCGTCGCGAACGACTGCGAGATCCGCGCCATCAACCAGGTTGTCACGGTTGTAGTCGAAGCGACTGGCGATGCCTGCCGTAAGTGTCGGATTATCGCGGGGACCGGCGAAGTCGAAACCGTTCACGAAGGCGTTGGTACTGGAATTACCCGAATCACCCGGAACGTTTCCAAAGTAGAAAACATCCGGCTGAGTGAGACCTGTGTTGGCCGTCAGGACACGGACTAGCAACCACTGGCCTTTAATGACATCGTCCGCCCAGATAATCGTCACCCGGTCTGACCCGCCGCTGCCGGCACCCTCCCGCACGGAAACACTCAGGGGAGCGGGAGCGGTGGCCCAATTCCCCGGATCGTTGTCGTTGCCAACCCTGAATTCAAAGTCAGTGGCCGAAATCGCTTCAAGGTTGGTGGCATTGGCGATATCGACCATGATGCCGTTAATGCCTTTGCTGTAGCTGGTGTAATTGTCAAACGTCGCTGTTTGCCCGGGAAGCAAGGCCGTCTTGGGCAGCGGTGCGATCGCATCGTCGTCGCTACGGCCCTGTCCAGCGTCGTCAAAGTACGAGTTGTTGTAAAAGATGTGACGACCGACGATTTCCGTCGGCTGGGCAACCACGGCGAGCGTCACATCGTTTGCGTTGTATTCGACGATCCAGTCCAAGCCCGCAGGTAGCGTCGGCAGACTCTCGACCGCGAATGTTCCGTTTACGCCGGCGTCCGCATGAATGATCTCGAATTCATCTCCTGCCGCAGGGACAAAACCACCAATCAGTGTGACGTTCAGTGTTCCGTCAAGGTCGGCAACGGCGTCCAGTTCCAGACGATCGAATTGTTGACCCGGGAGGACTCCGCCGATCTCGATACCGAGGTCCGCGGTCGTCGTGAATGCCGCACCGCCGAAGAACTCGATACGGGCGGGGCTGTCGCCGGGAAGGTAGGTGCCGCTGAATGTCACTGGACCACCAAAATCGCCGCTGCCGCTCACTTCTCCTGTAAAGATCAACCCGCTGCCTGTAGCAGTGACTTGCCCTCGGTTCACGAAGCGACCGTGGATTGTACCCTCACCTTCCAGCGATTCCATGATAGTACCTGCAGCGAGGCTCACCCCGCCGCTCAGCGTGCCGCCAGCAAGACGAGTAATGCTGCCCAGGTCGCCTAAGTCGCTGTCGTTTATGGTGACCTGGTGCGTGCCAACATTCAGTTCCCCTTGTGTGGTGAATCCATTTGCCGAAGCTGTATTGCCAAGAATTAAATCCCCTGTAGCGGTCACTATGGAACCAAGCCCTGCGGCGATATTGCTACGCAGTTCGCCAGTCCCTGTGATCGTACCGCTCTGTCCAATGGTGATATTGGGTTGAATGATCAACGTGCCGCCGACAGTGGCATGCTGTATTCCGGAGACAACGGCGTCAACTGTGCCGTGCCCGCTGATCGTGCCGCCGTTGAAGTCAAGATTTGATACCGTCAGCGATCCACCTCCAATAGACAACGTGCCTGCACCTGTAATCGTAAGAGCGCCGAGAATAGAAAGTGTCTTGTCTCCGATATCAATCGTATCGTTACCCAAGCCTGTTACCAGTGTAATCTGATTCAGCCCGGCAATGCTGTCGATGTTGGTCAACAACGAAATCGTATCATTAGCGATACCGGTTTGATCGGCACTGCCTACGTTTAGCAACGCATGAGCCACACTCTTCAGCTCCAACGATTCAAATGCCACTCCACCGCTGGTACCGGAAAATACGATGCCGTCACCTCCCGAATTCGCTGCGACGTTAATCATGTCCTCGCTTGCAGGTGTATTCAGATCGAAACCTGCCATTTCGGACACGATTACAGGCTCCAATTCATCGAAAGTGATGACGACAGTTCTTGCCCCCTCTGTAACTTGAATTACGCCTGCATCTTCGGACCCCAATATGGGCGCGTAATTACCTGACGTTGCGCCAGTCCCCACGACGCGCAGTACGTCGTTGGGCCCACTTCCGCCGTGGAAATCGATCCCCCCGGGAACGGTGAAGAAGCCGTTTGCTCCAAAACCAAAATCAATGGTCAAGGAATTGTCTGCATCATTTGCACCTGCGATATCTACCGAAACTACTGTGTCTAAACTGACCGATGACCGGACTGGTTGATCCAAAGTATCTACTAACTCAAGCATCGTGCCGTTTTTGCGCAGGATCAAATCGTCTGCGCCGGAGGAAGTATAGTCAAACACAACATCACCCACGGACACAACATTGACCGTAACACTTGCCGTGGCCATGCCGCCACGGCTATCGGTTATGGTGTAGGTGAATGTGTCTTCGCCAACATGCCCATCTGGTGGCGAATACAGAACTCGCGTCTTGAACGGTGATACCGACAGCGTGCCACCGTTCGCCGAATGGGCATCGACCGAAAGCACCTGGAGCGAATCACCGGGTTCACCTGTGTCGTTGTTGACCACCGGCAACGAGTTGCCGCTGGAATCTTGCAATACCGTAAACGGGTCGGCGGTTGCGCCGGTATACGAGTCCGGCATTGCAGTCGGAGGACGATTGATGGAGACGGTGACTTGGGTCGAACTCTCGGCTCCCTGGGAATCTCTGACCGTGTAGGTGAAAGAGTCCATCCCGAACTGCCCGTTGCTCGCGGTATAGGTGACGACATCGTCCGCCGGATTGGCAGGCGATCCATTGTCATCTAGCATTACCGTTCCTTTTGCGCCGTCCGTCACGGCCACAACCTGCAAGGAATCTCCGTCAATGTCGGAATCGTTATCCAGTAGCCCCATGTGTCTTTGGTCGTCCGGGTCGACCGCGGGTATCGCTAAAGCTCCATCCTGCTGAACGATGACACTATCAGGCATTGGTGCCGGCGGGTCATTCTCTGGATCCATGGTAATACTGATAGTTCCTTGCGCGGTGCCTCCAAGGGCATCACGAACAGTGTAAGCAATCGTTTCCGGACCGTTGTAGTCTGCCAGCGGTGAATAGATGATTTCATCCATACCGGCACTGATCGTCGCCGTTCCTCCGGCACTGGGCTGACCAACGGATACGACCACCAATGGTTCAGCGTCCACATGCGCAGCGCTTCCCAGTCCCCCGATAGACACGTTGGTGGTGTCTTCCATAACATTGAGCGGCACTGGACTGGTTGTCGGTAAATCCACCACCGTGACGTTCAATGTGTTCGTGTCCGATTCACCATCATCGTCGGTAATCGTGACATCTACGTCGTAGATCCCTGCAGCATTGAAGACACGGCCAAGCGAGAAATCGAATCCATTTACTGCCAGCGGCACGGTTTCACTGCCTCCACCTTGCAGGCTGAATTCAGCAGTGACTGTCCATTCGTCTGTGTGTAGCGCTACCTCGAAGTTATCGACATCCCAAGTGGCTGTCACAGGATCTGTGGAAGTCGTGGAAGCGTGCACTTGATAGCCGAATTCGAGCGGATCGGATGCGGTCAGGCTGAAATCTGGATGTACCGAGACCTGGCTGCGATCAACTCGCGTGAAGCTGGACGACGCCAGGCCGAAACGCGAGTATCGTACCCAGTCGCTACGGTTTGATACATCCGCGATCAATCCGCCGCGATAGTAGTTGCCGCCCTGCTTCAGCAGCAGATAGACATCGGGGGCCGTTGTCACATTCGCCAGATTGATGCGGAAGTCGAGACGGTCGATTGCACCCTGCATAGCTGGGTGATAAGTCGCGGCGCTGAATTCGGCGTTGACCATGATGTCGCCGCTCGCGAATGGGTCGCTGGTGCCGGCCTGGTAGACATCAGG
>CALBSZ010000436.1 GCA_937967665.1 uncultured Planctomycetaceae bacterium | reverse complement strand
CTCCGATCGATCGGCAGCATTTCTTAACAGAGCAAACCGCAACTTTCTATATATGACCGGGATCATCAATATCTCACAATTCGAATGTAACTCAGGAGGATGATTGCTGTCCGTAACGATTAGCATGCTGGCTCCGCCAGCGAAAGCTAGCGCGGATGGCTGGTCGTCCCTTGTCAGTCCAAGAGCGTTCACCAGTGTTTTCCGCAGCTTCACACCGTCGTCGACGCACACGCTGGTCGCTTCAACGTCCAGATCGCTGATCATTTGGGCAATGAAGTCGAAAGGCAGTGTCGAGATGTTCTCGTAGCAAATCGCCCGTACCGGTTCGCGGGGTATCGGCGGCAACTCCGGTTCGGCGTCTGACGAGGAATCAGTCTTGAATTTCATGATTGCCTGTGCATCGGCCCGCGTTTGTCCAAGAATCTGCTTGACGTCGTAAATCCGCAGTTTTTTCAATACGGAGGCGGGCGGTATTTCGACAAGATCCCACGAATGCCAGGCCGTGGTAGCGAGTTGACCGATGAACACAGCCAGCTTCACGAGTTCGACTTGCGTCCGCGTCGGTTCGGACAGCCGAGACAGGGATGCGTACGAATCCAGCAAGTAATTCATTGGCTTGCAGATTTCTTCCGGGATGTTCCAGACAGAAAGCAAACGAGTCATGATCGCGGCGTGGTTTTCTGGGAAGATCTGCTTTTCCTGATCAAGTAACGCCTCCTCATGCTCGGTGCATCGCTTGATCAACTGGCGGTAGTGATTTGGATAGAGTGTTCCCAGGATGACGCGTCCCAGAGAATTCATGATCGCGATCAGCGCGAGACTGTCGCCAGTTTTGCCGTGCCTGCCCTGGTCCACCAAATGCTCGACCGCGACACCAGCCGCGATACTTTGACGCCACAGCGTTGGCATATCCATCCAGGGGAGTTTGCGTTCCGACAGCGAGGATAATGTCGCGGCGGCAAGTGCCAGTTCGCCGATCCGCCGCTGGCCAATCCTCACAACCGCTCGATCCAGTTGAGTAATCGGATTTCTGGAGGGGTTGTAAAAACTGCTGTTAGCGATGGCCAGGACCTCGGCGGCCAAAGCCGCGTCGCGTTGGATAGCAGCACCCAGCTTAATGGCGTCACATTCAGAGCGTGTCATGGTGAACACATCGTGGGCGGTCTTCGAGACCGGCAGGACGCGTGACACAAGCAATAGCTTACTCTCGATGTCGGCAATGGGCACGAAATGACCATTGGACGTTGTTGGTGGCGTGACAAGCGACGGGTCTTCTTGCTCTGACAAGTTCTCTCTGTCAGCGATGGAATGTTGACTGTGGGCCTCTTGCTGCGGTGGCTGCTGGTCCCTGGCTTGTCGTTGGCGGTGGCCGACCAACCCTTTGACCTTTGCCGCGAACGCCGCGTAGTTTGTCGGTTTGTAGACGATATCGTCCACGCCACGGCCCATTAAATCCCTTGTGAGACGAGGGTCGTCCAAGGAAGAATGAACGACGATCATCGGGCGAGGGTTGAACTCCAGGAGTTCGACAGATAACGCATGCCCATGTTTGTTGGGCATTTTCAAATCAGTCACGACCAGGTCGTAAGTGTTATCGGCAAGGAAGCGCAGCGCGTCTTCTCCATCGACGGCCAAGTCGCACAGAAAATCCTCTTGTTCCAGCGCGAACCTCACTGTCTTGCGCGCAATCGGATCGTCATCAACTACGAGGGCTCGAAAGATCTCAGACATTGTTCGCTCCTGTCGCATTACTCGCCGTCGTTAACGCGGTTTCACTCACGCCCGACATCACGCTTGTGTGGTTTTCGGTGAAGTAACGTAATTTAATATTCAATGATCGTCGGTCTTGATTACCTTTTGTTTCTTATGCGGTCGGATGCGATGCAAGTTTGCTCGCGACCGCTGGCACCACCTCGAGGAATTGCCTCGTAGCAGCATGAAGTTCGTCCAGCAGGATCGTCACATCCTGCAGCTTTCCAGACTTCCCCGTTTCTTCCATGGCGGCTGCGATGCGCTGGACCGCCTCGGCGCCAACAATCCCCGCGGCTCCCTTCAGTGAGTGCGCCACTTCCCCAGCGTCTTTGGCGTTACCCTGTGCGATGCGGCTTGTCACCTCTTCCATCCGTCGCGGCAGATCCGCCTCGAAGTCGGCGAGCAACTCTTCGGCAAAAGCCAGGTTGCCCATACATCGCGAGATCAATTCTTCATAGTTGATCGGAAGTACCTCTGCGTGCTCTGTCGTCTCCCGCTCGTTTACGTTCGCCTCGAACCCGCCGGACTCACTGAGCAGCTGTTCCATCACCCGTAACAGTTGCCGAGGCTCAAACGGCTTGCTTATATAGTTGTCCATACCGGCTTCGAGGCACCGTTCGCGATCACCCTTGATGGCGTTCGCAGTCAGAGCAATGATTGGGAGGTGCCCGTTGAGTTCTCCGTTTTGCTCCATTTTCCGAATCGTCCGCGTAGCCTCGAAGCCATCCATATTCGGCATGTGGCAATCCATCAAGACGAGGTCGTACGGCTGGAATCCTACGGCCAGCAACGCTTCTTCGCCATTCTCGACGCAGTCACAAAGCATGCCGGCCTGCTGCAACACCTCCCGTGCAAACAACTGGTTGGTGGAGTTGTCTTCGGCCAAAAGGATTCGTCTCTCCGCCAGCGCGGAAGGGGATTCTGGCTGGACTGCTGAAACAGAGTCGATCGTCTTCTTGGCAGGCAACTGCGGCCGACCGAAGTTGCTGTCACCGGGCTTTAATGGGATTTCGAACCAGAAGGTCGAACCGAGTCCCAATTGACTTTCGACACCGATTTGCCCGCCCATCAGATCGACAAGCCTCTTACTGATTGCCAGCCCCAGTCCAGTGCCGCCATACTTGCGTGTGGTCGACAAGTCGGCCTGTACAAATGACTCAAATAGGATTTCGAGTCGGTCGTGAGGAATGCCGATACCCGTGTCGGAGACTTCGAATCGCACCCATTCAGCGGATCGATCTTCAACCGGTGTGACGCGCACGTTGATCACACCGTCGTTGGTGAATTTGACCGCATTCCCGATCAGATTCACCAGAATCTGCCGGAGACGTACGTTGTCGCCTATCACTCCAACAGGTAATTTCGGCGACACGTGTGCGCACAGATTCACGCCTTTAGCAGTCACCTGAAACGCCATCAAGGCAGCCGTTTCCTCAACGAGCTTGTCCAATTCGAACTCAGCACTCTCCAATTCGATTCTTCCGGCTTCAATTTTGGAGAAATCAAGGATGTCATTGATGAGCGTCAACAACGACCTGCCACTGTTGTGACATGCTTCCACGAACTGACGCTGTCGCTTGTCTAGTTCCGTGGTTTCCAACAACTCGGTCATCCCGATCACGCCATTGAGCGGCGTGCGTAGCTCGTGGCTCATACTCGCCAGGAATTGGCTCTTCGCTTCGTTCGCCCGTTCGGCATCGATTTTAGCTAAGCGCATTTCCTGGTTGGCGGTCTCCCATTGGCGTGTACGCTCCGCGATGCGCTGTTCCAGTTCCATATTGAGTTCGCAGGCTTCTTTCTCCGCCCACTTCCGAGCGATGTCGACCGCAATCGAATCCGCAATCGCATACAGTGCCTTCATGGTGAAATCGGTGAGCGGATGGCGCGAGAACATTGCCAAGACGCCGACCAAACGGTCGCCGACGACTAATGGGTATCCCGCGAAAGCCACCAGGCCTTCCCGCTTGGCCCACTCCTGTTCCGGAAAGCGGGGATCGCCAATAACCTCGTTGGTCAAGTGCGATTGACGTTCGTGGGCGATGAGTCCGATATTGAATTGGCCCACCGGGACACGCGCGTGATCGCCGTTGATGTGAGTATACAATCCTGCGCTCGCCTGCAGTTCCAGCACATCTTGCTCCTCTCCAAGAGTCCAGATGCGAGCAAATGCGGCGTCAACGTGTGCGACGATGGACTCGGCGCACGCCTGCAGAGCCGCGCGAACGGTGTCGTTGTGGGCCAGCGCGATTCCGATGACTGCACTCAAGTTTGCCACGCACATGTGTTCCGTCGCAACGGCCTCGCCCCGCTTCCGCTCGGTGATGTCCTGTTTAATGGCGATGAAATGGGTAACCTCGCCTCGGGACGCCTTCACCGGCGTGATCGTCATTTCTTCTGAATACTGACTGCCATCTTTGCGCTGATTGATCATTTCGCCCTGCCACACCTGCCCGGCCAAGACGGTCTCCCACAGCCGCCGATAAAAAGTCGTGTCATGCTCACCAGACTTCAGGATACGCGTGCTTTTGCCGACGACTTCTTCTGCTGAGTAACCCGTGAGCCGCGTAAAGGCCGAATTCACCCACTCAAAGCTCCCGTTTCGTTTGATAATGGCAATGGCATTCGCCGCGGATTCCAACGCGCAGCTCTGGAGTCGCAACTTTGCGTCCACTTGCTTGATCTCGGTTATGTCGCGTACCGTCGCCTGCAGCCCGGTCTTCCCGCCCAATTCTACGCGAGTCAAAAGCACCGACGCCGGGAATGTCTCTCCGCGGATCGTTTGGTGGGTCCATTCAAACGAATGCGAGCCCCGCTCCATCGCCGTTTCGATCATCCGCTTCGCTTTGTCCGAGGAAAGCTCTCCGTCTGGCTGCCATTCGGGTGAAACATTCCACGGTCCCAGGGAGGCGATTTCCTGAGCGTCCTTCGCGCCGAACAACTCCACCGCCGCGGCGTTCGCGCTGTTAAACTTCCACTCTGGCGGGAACGAGGTCATGATGGCGTCGCGCGAGTTTTCAAACAGCCGCCGGTACTTTTCCTCGCTCTCTTCCAGCACCGTCTTCGCCGCCTCGCACTTGGTCAATTCCCCCCGCAACATCGTAATGGTCGTGTTCAGCTCGGCAGTGCGCTCAGCGATTGTCCTGACCGAGGCTTTCTTCCAGTGGGCCAGACGAAAGATCGCCGCCAGCCATGCCAAGAATACAAGCAGCAGCGCTACGAACGTGACTCCCAGGGTCATGTCCCGACGCATCATGACCCTGTTCGTCTCCGAGCCGCCGCCCAACTTGCCGAACGACAGATTCTCAACAGCTCCAAGACGAACCGCCGCGAACTGCTCGACGCTGCTTGGTGGTGCTCGGTAGAAACCGCAGAACACAACGACAAACAGGAGCGCCAGCGGCACGAGCAACCGCGGCCGAATCTGCAACGTCTTTCTTGTGCCGTTTCGAGCCATGACCAAACACTCTACTTGCTGTACAAGGAATCCCGTCGCGGCACCAGAATCGCTCACGCGAATCGACAATCACTGCCACCAACCGCGAATCGCGCAAGCCTGGATAAGTGCCTTGCCCCTTTCCCTTTGGTAGCGTAAACGCCGCCCCGATTCTGTATCGACAATGCTTTGAAGCCCACACATTGCCGCAACCCCGATGTTAACGGGCTTCTTACGACGGCGATTCACCCCGCCGAAAGAGCTACCAACTATCAAATCATAGGTCACAAAGCGGACGGTGCCCTTCAATTTGAAGTCGAACGGAACGATCGGAGTACCAGAATCCGCGTGACCATCACCGTACAACGTGGCTTGCGAAACACCGGCGCAACGGTTTCTTCCGCGTAATCGTCATTACCGCACCGTGGGCGAATCGATGATCAAACAGACTCGCAAACCACCGGACGATGCCTTACTTATTCATTCCGTTGTGTTGGTCGACTTCTTCGTAGAGCAGGCCACCGAGTGCACGTAATACGCGAATGCCCTCTTCGTCTCTTACATAATCGAGATGTGTCATCCCTTCATCTTCGATTCCATTGACATTCGCACCGCGTTCTACGAGCAATTTGGCGGCCTCCCACTGCTGATAGGAACAAGCAAACCCCAGCGGCAGTTCGTTCCTGCCATTTCTGGCGTTGGGATCGGCTCCGTGATCGAGAAGCAAACGCATCGCTTCCAGATCGCCGGTTACCGCGGCGTCCATCAGGGGTGTGCCGTCACCCGGATCCAATTTGCAGTCGGGAGGTGCACCTTGGTCCAGGAGCCACGGTAACATTCCCCGATATTGCCAGACTGCCCGAAAAACGAGCCAAGCCACAAGCGGTGGGGCATATCGGCGTTTGCGCAGCAGCCTTCCCAGCCGCTTGCGATCACCGCGACGAAGATAGAAGTCCGCTTTGTCGATGACTCGTTTACCCATGGACGGATAGCTCTCCACATGAAACGTCCGAATCTTCCCGCCAATGGAAAGCCCCGATCATTTCGAGTACCTCCATTCGCGATCGCGTTCATTTTGCTGCTTCAGCTTGGGCTCGCCAATCCGCGAAGTCAATGCCTTACTTTTGATTACACTTACGTATTCCGATCAAGCATGATCTTCGTTTGCCTATTGTCGATAAACTGCGTTACGGGCGTCGCGGCATTTTGGTCGGCAAAGAACACCGCAGTCAACATCGCCCGATTTCGTTGCACGGATGATGAAAACGCTCCATAAGGGACAATTACCCCCCAAAAAAAGCAGTAATGAACAACACCGAATCCTGGACCACCGACCTGATCCGCAACAAATCCCCTTACCAACGCTGGCTTGACAGTCGTGACCGGATTCGACGGATTCAGGGGACATACCAGGGGACTGGCTCCATCGTTGTGTTTGGTTCGTCCCGGCAAACCCGGTGGATCGATGGTGCCTGTCCCTTTTTTGCGGACCAGTATCACCCGTGACTTGCGAAAAAGGGGGCCTGCGAGAAAAGGGGACAGGCACGGCGGACGCGACGTGATTGTCGAGCTGGTAACCGTTTGTATCACC
The DNA here is from genome assembly GCA_937967665.1 of uncultured Planctomycetaceae bacterium. Taxonomy (GTDB): domain Bacteria; phylum Planctomycetota; class Planctomycetia; order Pirellulales; family Pirellulaceae; genus CALBSZ01. The sequence goes on along the minus strand of CALBSZ010000436.1, from coordinate 1,274 downwards.
GAGCCAGTCCCCTTTTGTCTGTCCATGCGCTGTAGCAGTAGTCTTTGTTTTAAAACTCGCGTTGTTGTCATGGGTGGCCGGGGTCGAGTGAAGCGAGCCCCCGGAATCCAAGGTTCTGTGGGGTCGCTTCGCTCCACCACAGCCACCCTTCTCCGGTTTTAAAACAGAACCTAGATTCCCGCAGCGCTGCATATATCTCGATCAGACGAGACTCACGACTCGTTGCAAGGTCACAAAACAGTGGACAGTACCGTCGTCGCCAACTAAACTGGTGAAATGTTCGCCGCCGCCAGAAAATGCACGCTCTCGCAAAGACTCACTGAGTCGTCGTAGCTCTTTGTGCTGCTGGTGTCGCCTCGGACCTGCCAACTTACCTCCCCGTATAGTTTGCACTTCACAGCGAGACCACCATGCCTCAATTTCGAAAGCAGTCTCGGCGGCGCTCTCCATCCCGAAGACATTCGCTTGGATGTCTAAAACGCTTCCTGGCACCATTCAGCGAATGGTCAAGAACAGGTTTTGGGCTATCGACTCGATTCAACATCGGGAACCGGCCACTGGGACGCGCAACGGGCCGACTCGGTTTTGCCTGGAGCCACAGCGCGGCCGTCGTTGAAACGTTGGAAGATCGCCGCCTGCTGGCGGCCGGTGATTTGGATCTCACGTTCGGCGGCGGTGACGGCATCGTAACGACGGACTTGATGGCCGGAGCAGTAGGAGGCAGTTTCGACGCCGTGGCCGTGCAACCCGACGGAAAGATCGTTGCGGCAGGTCGAGGCGCGATCTTGCGGTACAACCCGGATGGCACGTTGGACTCCGGCTTTGGAGAAGGCGGGAAATCATTTGTCAGCGGCAATGTCGGAGCTATCGCTCTTCAAACCGACGGCCGCATCGTCGTGGCGGGAGACACGGGCCGCGGCTGTTGTAACGACTTCAAGTTGTGGCGTTTTGACACGGACGGAAGTCTCGATACGTCGCTTGGGAATGAGGGCATTGTCGTTACTCACTTTGGGCCCCAAGGAGCAGGTGCCTTGGATGTCGTTTTACAAAGTGACGGCAAGATCTTGGCAGCCGGAGTTGCCGAAGGAGAATTCGGCTTTGCACGGTATAACTCCGACGGCAGTCTGGATCCAACATTCGACGATGATGGTCTGGCACAAATTCCGGTCACGTCGAACTATGACGTGGCTTATGGCGTCGCACTGCAGTCCGATGGGAAGATCGTCGCGGCGGGAAGCGGAAACTTCGATACGCAAGTGATTCGACTTCACCCC
>CALBSZ010000435.1 GCA_937967665.1 uncultured Planctomycetaceae bacterium | reverse complement strand
GGTCGTGTCAAAAATTCGCAGTGTTTTCAAAGCGCCTAAAGTGAAATGGGAAGCCGAGGTCCAAAGTCGAAAAAAGACCTGGAACGCGCCGGCGACATTGCCGAGGGCGCGCCGGTCAAGCCTGCGGATTTGCCGCCGGAAGCGGAGATCTTGTGGGATCACGTCATCGAGTGGGCTCCGTGGGTGCGGGCGATCGACCAGCCGTTGATGGAGGAAATGTGTCGAGCCTGGGTGTTGGCGCGAAAGGCGTACGAGTGGGCTCTTGAAGATCCGCTTGAGGTGAGCTTCGGCAAGCGTTATGTCGAATACATCCGGGTGTTCGAATCGATGGCTTCACGGCTGGGGCTGACGCCGGCCGACCGAGCGAAGATCAAGTACGACGGTGAGTCAAGAGCGAACACCGGCGTGGCTAAGCTGCTCAAACTGCGGAGTGACGCAAGTTGATTCAGAAAGTGGATCACAAAACGGCTATCGAAGCGTGGGCCAAAGGCGTGGTCGACGGCGAAATCGTTGCGTCAAAGTGGGTCGCGATGGCGTGCCGGCGGTACTTTTGGGAGCGGGAGGAGCTGTACCCCTGGTCGAAGGGCGAGGCCAAGGGTGATCCGGAGTCGATGCCGTACTACTTTAATGACGACTTTGCCAGCGCGACGCTCGACCTGTTCTCCGAAGTGTTTACCCACACCAAGGGCAGCAAGTGGGCCGGAAAACCGTTCGCGCCATCGCCGTCGCAGGCGTTCATTCTGTGGAATGTGTTCGGGTGGAAGCGGAGCGACGATGACCGGCGACGGTTCCGCGAGGTTTATATCACTGTCGCGCGCAAATGGGGGAAAGCTCTTGCGCTAGACACTCCGATTAGGACGGTCGGCGGATGGAGTACAATGGGGGCGTTGCAGATTGGTGATCAGGTATTCGACGAAAACGGGGATACATGCAACGTTACCAACACCCAAAGCTGGGGGCCTCGCCCGTGTTACTTGGTTGAGTTTTCAAGCGGTGATCCGATTATCGCCGATTCCGAGCACGAATGGTTGGTCAAGCCAAGGCATCAGAAAGAAAGGATCCTGACAACGGAAGAGTTGTCGAGAGCGGTCACGATTCAGCGGGCTGATGGAGGGCTTGAACGCAAGTACCGAGTGCGAGTGCCAGGAGCATTGGTGGGCACGCGTCAAGAGTTGCCTATCAATCCGTACGTTCTTGGAGTGTGGCTTGGGGACGGCCACTCAAGGGCGGCGAGGTTTACGTGTTCAAAGGCCGACCAGGAGATGGTCCGTTTGGTCGAAGCTTGTGGCGTTGTGGTCACAAGGCAGCGAACTCCAGGCGCGACCTCCGACAACTGGGGGCTCTCCCTGCCTGGCCAGAAAGGCGTTCCCGGAAGGAGTTTCCAAAGCCAAATAAAACGACTTGGGCTTTGGGGGGACAAGCACATTCCTGAGCTGTTTATGAACGGCTCTTACGGGCAGCGACTGGCGTTAATGCAAGGGTTGATGGACACAGACGGCCACATTTCCCCTAACGGCCAGTGTGAAATTGTGCAGGTGAAGCGGCGCCTTGCGGAAGACATTCACGAGCTTGCAAATAGCCTTGGATACAAGCCAGCAATGGGTGTTGACCGCGCACGACTCGAAGGTCGGGATGTCGGACCGCGATACAGAATCCGATTTCACGCATTCTCAGACGAACCATGCTTCCGGTTATCGCGAAAGAAACGCAAACTCAAACACCGGCCATCGCGACCACCACGCTCTCGTACCCGACAAATAATCGCCGTCACGCGAGTTGCAGACAGGCCAACCAAGTGCATCGAGGTGGATTCGCCGAGCCATCTGTTCCTGGCCGGTAAATCGCTTATCCCGACGCACAACTCGACCTTCAGTGCCGCGATTGCATTGCTACTGTTATTCTTTGACGACCCGCCAGAGCCAGAGGCGGAAGGCTATGTCGCGGCTACCAAGGAAGACCAGGCTAAAATCGTACATTCACAAGCCGCCAAGATGATCCTGGCGTGCGACTTCATGAAGGACCAAGCCCAGCTGTTCAAGCGGCAGGAGAAATACTCCGCGATCGTACTGGACGAACCTCCGTACAACGGTTCGTTTTTCAAGCCGCTTGGCTCCGATTCTGACAAGACCGATGGCTTGAATCCTCACTTCGTCGTCAAAGACGAGCTTCACGAGTGGCGTGAACACCACCGCGGCCTGAAAGAGAAGCTTGAGACGGGCGGTGGGTCGCGTGAGCAGCCGCTGGACATCACGATCACGACGGCCGGCGACGAACAATCGCAGTTGTGGCAAGAGCAGGACGAGTTGTGCTGTCGGATTCTGGAGGGCTGTGAGCGCAAAGAGCAGCTGTCGCCGACGACGTTCGCCTTCATCGCCCGTCTGGACGAATCGCAGCCGTGCGAATGCGCCGGCACGAACGAGGAATGTGAGCACTGCGAAGGCACTGGCGAGATTCCAGGGGACGATCCGTACGACGAAGTCAACTGGGCCAAGGCAAATCCGGAAATCGGTGTATCGCCTACGTGGGACTTCATGCGACAGCAGGCGACCAAGGCCAAACTAGACAAGTCCTTTGAAAGAACGTTCAAACGATACCACTGCAACATTCGCGTGCGGTCGCGACTGAAAATCATCGAAACCTCGCAGTGGGCGAACTGCAAAGGCGTCCTGTCGGACTGGAACGGCAGCGCATTTGGCGGGTTCGACCTCGGCTGGCGGAATGACTTGGCGAGCATTGCGGCGATTTTTCCCGTCGACGATCGATACGAGATCCGCCACGTGTCTTTCTGCCCGCGCGACGGCCGTCGAGATCTAGACGTCGAACCCTGGCTGACATGGATCGAACAAGGCTACCTGATCCCCACAGGCGACGACACGACGGACGTGGCGCTCGTGCGGGAGATGATTCTTCAATGGGCTAGCGACTACGGCGTTTACGAGTGGGCCTACGACGGAAACAACGCTCGGCAACTCGGCACGGAACTTTACAACGATCATGGCATCGAATGCGAACCGAAATCGCAGTCGCAATCGACGTATAACGAGCCCATTCGCGAGTTTATGCGACTGCTGGCGCGACGGAAGATCGTTCATGACGGCGATCCGCTGCTGGCGTGGGCCGCAGGGAATATGGTCGTGAAGGCCAATGCGCGCGGAGAGTGGATGCCGGACAAAGAGAGTTCGTCGGAGAAGATTGACCCGATGTGCGCGTTGCTGATGGGGTTTGGGCTGGTGGTTGATTCGGATGGAGAGGGCGGATCGTCGGTTTACGAAGAATCTGGAAGCATGGGATGGTGACAATGCATCGAGAAATCCACACGCCAGAGCGTGAGATTGAACGGCCACTGCGACGCGAAAGCGAGCGGCCGCGAAGATCGGGTCGACCAGTTGACCGAACAGAAAAAAAGAGCGAGGACAGCGACGGTGAAGAGGACTGAAAGTGTCATTAGAAACGTCGCGTTGCTTGGAGGCCTCGCTACCCTGTTTGTTGGCCTGTGGTGGGAGCGGCCATCGCTTGCCCTGATTGTTGTCGGCGGGATTATCACCTGGGGTGGCATACGGAGTTCGATAAATGCTCGCTGAAACGCTATTCGGACCGATGGCCGTCAGGGATCCCACTGACGATTTCTGGTACGGCCCGCCAGGTCGCAAGACGACGAGCGGTGAAGCCGTCAGCGAAGACACAGCACTCACCTACACGGGATGCTGGGCGGCCACGACCAAGATCGCCGGTACGCTTGCCAGTCTGCCGCTAAAGCTGTTTGAGCGCCGTCCAGATGGCGGCAGAAGCGAGCTGCGAAGCGACCCGCTGTGGTTTCTTCTCCACGACGAGCCGAACGCGGAGATGGACAGCTACACATTCCTGGAGATGATATTCGCCTGGTGGGTCAACTACGGCAACGGAACGGCAGAAATTGAACGCGAGGTGCAGGACAACCCTGACAGCCCCATTGTGGCGCTATGGCCCATTCATCCGACTCGCGTGCGATACGAGCGGAAGGACGGCGAGGTCCGTTACTTCATTCGCAATAAGATGAACGACCGCAAAGACGGCTACGAAACGGAGCTTGCGTCTCATGAGTTGCTGAACATCGTCGGTCCTCTGTCGCCTAATGGCATCGTCGGCCGTGGGGTCATTCATGTTGCTTGCGAGTCTATTGGGATTGGACTGGCGATCGAGAAGCACCAGGGGTCTTTTTTCGGCAACGGAACGATGCTGTCGGGCGTATTACAGCATCCGCGCAAGCCGAGCCAGGAGGCAAGGGATAACATGCGGCGCGAGTGGCGGGAGATCCACCAGGGCGCCGGCAAGCATTACAAAGTCGCGACTCTTTGGGAGGGCGTAACGTTCACCGCCACCGGCCAAGACGCTGAGTCGTCTCAGATGATCGAATCCGCTACGTTCCGTGTCAGCGATATGGCCCGGGCGTACGATTTGCCGCCGCATACACTCAAGGAGCTGTCTCACGCAACGTTTAGCAATATCGACGCTCAGCAGATCAGTTTGGTTGTCGACAGCTACACGCCGCGGCTGGAGCGGACTGAGCGAGCCATGAAACGGCAGCTGTTGAACCGCCGGCAGAAGCGACGCGGCCTGTTCATGAAGTTCATCGTCGACGGGTTGCTCCGCGGCGATCCTGTGAAGCGCGCTCAGGTCAATAAGACAAAATTGATGCACGGCTCTCTGACGATCAACGAATGGCTGGCTCAAGACGAGAAAAACCCGATTGGGCCAGACGGCGACAGGCGATTCATCCCGGCCAACTTGATTCCGCTGGACCAAGCCGGCGAAGCTTCCGGTAACGGCGGTCCGGGCGGCGAAAACGAAATGCCAGAGAGGCCAGATGCGTCCATAACGGCACTTCGCCACGAAGTGCGACAGATCGTTCGTCAGTCGCTGTCGCAAGCTCAGGAGAACGAGAGCAGCGTTGCGATCGCCTGGCTGAACGAAGTCGCGCGGCGGCTGATTGCGAAGGACTGCAACGAGGTGCGCCGCGCGGCGAGCAAGGAGGCCAACTTTGTCGCCTGGTTGGATGGGCACTACGCCAAGTTCCGCGCTACGATTGCGGACGCGTGCAGTGGGCCCGCTCAAGCCCTGCAGGTTGATGCGGCCGCAATTGCTGAAGAATACACGTCGGCGGCGATGGAGCGGCTGCTGCAGGCCTGTGAAGGCGACAGAGACGGATTTGAGGCCCGGGTGGCGGCCGTGCTCGACTCGTGGAGACGCAAGCAAGGAGAACTGATCCATGTCGGATGATATTCACTACAAAAACGTTGTTGGCGGTTTCTTCGATCAGTGCTGGGCGATGATGCCGGAAGCTTTGGTGCGTTACACGGCCGTGGTCAGCCAGTGGTCGGTCGGTATCAAGATGTACAAGCCTGCCATCGATGCCCTCATGGAGGCCCGTGCTAAGCCGATCAAGCGGGTGGACGGCAAAGTAGTCGTGTTGCCGCTGTTCGGCGTCGTGGCGCAGCGCATGGACCTGTTCAGCGAGTTGTCTGGTGGCGGCACGTCGACGGAACGATTTGGGCGCGATTTTGACAAGGCGATGAGAGACGATGATGTTGACGCCATCGTGCTGAACATCGACTCGCCTGGCGGGAGCGTGTACGGTGTCCAGGAGTTGGCCGACAAGATTTATGAGGCTCGTGGCAAAAAGAAGACCTATGCAATCGCCAACTCGCTGGCGGCGTCCGCGGCGTACCACATCGGGGCGGCGGCCGATCAGTTTTACGTAACTCCGTCCGGAGAAGCCGGCTCGATCGGCGTTTTCAGCGTCCACGTCGACCGAAGCAAGATGAACGAGCAGGACGGCGTTGACGTCACGTACATCAGCGCTGGCAAGTACAAAGTCGAGATGAATCCCGACAATCCGCTTACCGATGAGGCGAGGACAGCCGCCCAGGCGTCCGTTGACGAGTACTACGACGCGTTTGTGGCCAATGTGGCCCGGTTTCGCGGCGTCAAGGAAAAAGAAGTCCGAAACGGGTTTGGCGAGGGCCGCGTGGTGTCTGCCCAGCGCGCCGTTGAGGAGGGGATGGCCGACCGCGTCATGACGCTGGAAAGCCTGTTGTCGGAGCTTGGAGTTGGCCAAAAGCGGCGAAAATCGGCTTCGCAAATGAGAGATGAGCGTCGAAACAAAGGCCGCGAGCGAATTCCCGCTTGACAATTTCGCGGCAATTCCTAGATTCAAAATAACATCTGGAAACAAACGCCTGGCCGATGACAGCGTTCCGTTGAACTGAACTGCCGGCCAGGTAAGAGCACCCAAACAACGCCGTTGCGTCTGTTTGCTGCTGTTAACCGACTCTAAGTCTGTTGATGGTTAGCGTACAAACGCAGCGGCGTTTTTGCTGGCCATCGGCGAATCCCGACAAGGAACGACGCGATGGTTAAGACGCTGACTCTCAAGGCACTAATTGAGCGCCACAACGACTGCCTGGACGAAATCCAGGAGATCGAGGAAGCCGCCGCGGCAAGCGACGACGGCGTGATGACGGACGAGCAGCTCGACAAATACAACGAGCTAACCGAAGAGGCCGACGAGCTTGAGGCCAAGATCGAGAAGCGGAAAGCCGCAGAAAAGACACTGGCCAAAAACAAGCAGCGCAAGCGGATTTCGGCGCCATCGAATCGCAAAACGTCCGCTGGCGACGGCGCCAGCCTTGGATCGACTGTCCACGAGAACTTTGAAGACGACCCGAAGAAGGGCTTCAAATCGCCGCGCGAGTTCATGATGGCGGTGATGGAGGTCGGCCAGGGTCGCGCAAAGCCGGACGCTCGACTGCAGTACCTGGCCGCTGCTGGCTCTGATGAGCAAAGCGGCTCGGACGATCCGTACGGTGGATTTCTTGTTCCTGAGGGGTTCAGCCCCAACATGCTCCAGGTCGACCCTGAAGCTGATCCGACGGCCGGACGGACGACGAATGTGCCGATGGACGTTCCGACGGTTAACATTCCGGCACGAACCGACAAAAATCACAGCACGTCGGTATCCGGCGGTCTGACTGTCAGTCGCCGAACGCAGACTCAGGCAGGCACGTCCAGCCGAATGGAGATGGAAAAAGTCAGGATGCATGCCACAAGCCTGTTTGGCTTGGCGTATGCGACTGAAGAGCTTCTCACGGATTCGCCAGTATCCTTCGCCGCTATTCTGTCGGCTGGCTTTTCCGACCAGTTCAACTATCACCTGCTGAACGAAAAGCTAAACGGAACGGGGACAGGCGAGTTCGAAGGCGTCCTCAACACGCCATGTAAGATCGAAGTCGCCAAGGAAAGCGGCCAGGCGGCGGACACGATCGTCAAAGAGAACGTCTTCAAGATGCGATCTCGCTGCTGGGGATACGGCATGGCGATCTGGCTTGCCAACCATGACTGCTTGCCCGAGTTGCTCGACCTGAACGACTCCAATCACAACATTTGGAATCCGTCACTTCAGGAAGACAGGCCGGACATGCTTTTGGGGCGCCCGATCTTCTTTTCCGAATTCCCGAACACGATCGGCGACGCCGGCGACCTGATTCTTGGTAACTGGTCGCAGTACCTGGAAGGCACGCTTGAGTCGCTGGATTCCGCCGAGTCGATTCACGTCCGATTTGAGAATCACGAGCGAACGTTCAAGTTCTGGACTAGGAACGACGGTCGCTGCTGGTGGCGTTCGGCTTTGACGCCGAAAAACGGTTCCACGCTGAGCCCGTTCGTAACGCTGGCCGAGCGTGCATAAGTTTTCGCACCAACCCAAGCGGTTTTCACCCAAAGCGGTTTCACACACCAACCCAATTACGGGAGTTGATAGATGGCAGTTGCAACAGACTTTCAATGCCTTCGTGCCGAACTGAATTGCACGATGTACGAGTTGGACGCCGAAGGGCCAGCCGATGTCGCCTGGGTCGACATGAATGAATACGAAAGCATTCTGATCGGTGTCATGCGGTCGGTCGGTACCGGCGCGCTGGACGAGTTCAGGATTCTCGCAAACAGCGCATCGGATGGCTCCGGAACCGACGTTGAGATCAAGGATCTGGGGGCGCCGATCG
>CALBSZ010000434.1 GCA_937967665.1 uncultured Planctomycetaceae bacterium | reverse complement strand
GGAATCTACCGACTCGGAGTCAACCGAGCGGCTACCGGGCCCACTTCCGAAATGGATGTCGGCACGGCCAACCAACAACGAAAACAATTAGGAGGAATATACATGCCGCGAAAACCGAACGACGCTCCCATCGCATGCGAGCATTTTACCTGGTATCTGCGACAAAAACCGAGTGGAGTGTTTTTCGCGGATGGGAGAATCAACAGACAATACAACCTGGGCAAGCCTTCGCTGGGCACGAAGAATCGTGAAGAAGCATTGCGACGATTGCGAAACCTGGACCTTCAAATGGCCATCAAGTTTGGTCTCGTCAAAGTCGATCGTCAATATGTCGTCGAGGATGTTGACATCGACCGCGGCTGGCAACTTTATATGGATCGTTGCGAGCAACCCGAAATCCTGGAAGGCGTGAGCGAAGGCACGCGAAATCGTTATCGCGCGGTTCGCAACAAGCACACGAAGTTCTGCGATGAGAAAGGATACAAGACGTGGTCGACCATGACCAAAAAGACTACCCAGGAATACGGAGCCTGGCTCGCCAAGAAAGAGTACGCAGATCGGACAATTGTGCTCGAACTGAATCTCATCTGTTCGGTCGTGAAATGGCGGGTCGAAGAGCAGCATCTGCCGCCGACATGTCGCTTCTTGCTCAAGCTGAGCAAGCCTGACGGTAGTTCGACTTTTTGTTACACGAAGAAACAAGTCACCCGCATGGTGGCGTTCTGCCACGATTCGCCTACTTTGGTTTGGCTAGGACAGGTCATCACGGCGCTGGCAACGTCTGGGTTACGCATCAATGAACTCGCCAAGCTCCGGTGGACCGATATTGACTTCCCGTCGAATACAATCCACATCACCGACGAGCGTGCGCGACCACGTCGAAAGCAGACGGGAGAAGAACGCCGTATTAAGGGCAAACGCGGACGAGCGTTGCCGATGCATCCCGCTTTCCGCGCGGTGTTGTCAGCGTTACCGCGCCACGTGGATGGCCGAGTGTTTCGAGGGCAGAAGGGGGGACGCCTCCGCGATCGTCGTGTCTTGGAGGCCTTGCAGGAACGTGTGATCGAACCGCTCGAGAAGGAGTTCCCGACACCGGAAGGCGAAATTGGATTCGCCAGCGGGACCGTCCACGGCTTTCGACACTATTTTTGCAGCGAGGCCTACCGCAACGGCGCGACGGACGCCGAGTTGCTGGAGTGGCTCGGCCATGCCGACTCGCGAGTCACGAAGCTGTACCGGCATTTGCGCCGTGAAGACAGCCATCGCCGGATGGAGCAAATCAATTTCCTCGGTGGCGACGACGAGGAGGATCGTGATAGTGACGTCGCTTAGTTTCCTTAACCGTGGCTTCCGAAACGCCGGCGGCCAACAGGGCGAGAACTTTGATGAAGTCGAACTGGGACAAATCGCTAACCAATCCTTTGTGGAAAAATGATCCCCACGCAGAGGTTGATTTTGGCGTTACTTGTCCCAGTGTTTGTCTCAGTGACTGGGACAAACGAAAGACGCCCGTCACAAACAGTTGCCATGCAACAAGTTGCGACGGGCGTCAAAGCAAACAGCGGAGAGGACAGGATTCGAACCTGCGGACCAGTTACCCGGTCACGGATTTAGCAAACCCGCGCTTTCGACCACTCAGCCACCTCTCCGGCGAGGTTGAGAATGTTAAATTGTGCAGAATCATTCGGGCCGCTGCAAGCCGTATTCTCTTATGTTTTTTCCGTTTCTGGTTTCCGAATCGCTCGACGTTCGATAAGTACGAAACTGCCGTCAAGTTTCCCTTAAGTTACCGCAATCCAACCGCCGCTTCGCGCGATTGCCGCCATCGCTCCAGCACCGGTCGGCAGCCGCTGGCGAACGCGGCAACTGTTACCATCGACCGAATCGCTGAGTCACTTTATGTTTCGACGAGTTTCCTCGGCCTTTGTCTTGATCTGCATCGCCGCGGGCGCTGCCGACGCCGCCGAGCGGAAGGCGCTGGATTCCATTTCAGCTCAAGAACTGGGTGAACACGTCGACGTGTTGGCGGACGATTCTTTCGAAGGCCGGGAGGCGGGTAGCCGGGGAGGTCAGGCCAGTAGCATTTACTTGATGAAAGAAATGAAGCGTCTGCAGCTGCGCGGCGCAGGCGATCAGGGCAGCTACCTGCAGTCGTTCGATCGCAATTACCGCAATATCCTGGGAATGCTGGAAGGAAGCGATCCGGAACTGAAAGAACAAGTGGTGGTCATCAGCGCGCATTACGATCATGTCGGTTACGGCACGCGCCGGAATAGCTATGGCCCCTGGGGCTACATTCATAACGGTGCTGATGACAACGCGAGCGGTGTTGCCGGATTGTTGGAGCTGATCGAAGCCTTCGTCGATTCGGGAGTCCGGCCGGGCCGCAGCATCCTGTTCGCCTTTTGGGACGGCGAAGAGAAGGGGTTGCTCGGTTCCAAGCACTGGGTATCGCGCCCCACCGTACCACTCGACCGCGTGAAACTGATGATCAACGTCGACATGATCGGCCGCCTGGTCGACAACCGGCTGATGATTTACGGTTCGCGCAGCGGTGAGGGCCTCCGCCGCCTGGTGAGCGTTTGCAACGAATCAAGCGGACTCGATCTGGACTTCACTTGGGAGCTGAAGTCGAACAGCGATCACTATACGTTCTATTCCAAGAACATTCCCGTGCTGATGTTTCACACCGGTCTGCACGGGGATTACCACCGACCCAGCGATGATGCTCACAAGATCAACCGCGATGGACTGGAAGCGGTGACCCGACTCATGTTTGAAGTACTGGATGCGGTCGCGCAGGAGTCGACATCGATTGCTTTTCGTCCCGCGAGTCGCCAGGAAACACCGGCCAAGCAACAAGCGTTTGAAGTGAAACTGGCTCAACCTCCGCCTCGCTTGGGCCTCTCATGGCGAAAGGAACCGAGCGACTTGCCGCTGGTGGTCGCGAGAACGAATCCCGGATCCGCGGCATATAAAGCGGGCATTGTCAGCGGTGACAAGATCTTGCAATTCGACGTCCAAGAAGTGCTCGGCCCCGGGCATTTCCGCAAGCTGGTACTCGCCGCGACCATCCCTGCTGATATGACGATCGAACGCGAGGGCATGGACGAGCCGATGAAGCTGACGGTCCACTTGCCCGGTAATCCCGTACGCTTGGGTCTGTCATGGCGCGAAGATCCAGCGGAGCCCGGGACGCTGCTGGTGACTCGAGTCATTCGCGGTTCCGCCGCGGACGAGGCGGAACTGACGGCGGGAGATCGAGTCTACCAAATTGGTAACCGCGAGTTTGCTGATGGACTGGAGTTCATTGAACTCAGTCAAACACTGCCGAGTCCGATCGAGCTGCTGATCGAACGAAACGGCACGTTAAGACACGTCAAGTTGAACGTTTTGCCCCGCGCGAAAGTGGGCCTGACGAATTAGCGCGAGTCGAAGGCCCCTTCGGAAAGTGCTGGTCCGAACTTTCCGAAGGAGGCTGAGATCGACAAAATCGAGTGGTCCTGTCGTCCGAAAGCTGTTGATAGCGAACGACCCGCATATGCGTAAAGCAATCGGCTTGTCTTGCGATTGCGTCGACTCGATACGAGTGCAGCAATGATGCCGGAAATCGCGGATGGGCTCTTAAGTGCTTTTGCAAAAATGGGTTGCGGACTATTTGAGGAAGTCGCAACGACCGTGTCACGCTGGCGAGTGTCATCGATTGGACGACAATTATTGCACGAATGATGACGATCGCGACGTATTCTTTTAGTGTGAGTTGTCGCACCTTCGAGTTGTATGATGTCAAACCCAAATGCGATTTCGGATCGGCTGACGCAGCGGTGGACGCCTTACGTGCTTGTGGCGCTGATCGGCGTGACGACGGCCGTTTTGGGTGTGGCGACAGGGTTCCCGTGTCCGCAGGTGGACGATGCGATTTATAAGAGCCCTGCCGCCGAGCTGGTTCAACACGGCCGCTTCGCCATTCCGTGCGGCACAGGGTATTTTGCTCGTGCCGGCGAGGTATTTGCTTGCTACCCGCCAATCTTTCCGTTGGTCATCAGCGCCTGGTATCGAGTGTTTGACTTTTCGCTATCGAGCTCGCTGGCCTTCATGTATGCGATTCACTTGGGCACGGCGTTGCTCTTGATGACTTTGGCGGAACGTTGGAGTGGTGATTGCGACGGCATCTCGCGGGGCGCTCAACGGTACCTGGTGTCGGTGGTGGGCCTGACGCATATTTCGAATTTGGCATTCTTCGATCGACAGGAAGAGCTGGCTTTGCTGTTCGTTCTGTTGCAGCTTCTTTTTGTCCGACAAGTGGTGCTATGCGGGATCCTGTTAGGGATTGCGGGATTGACGAGCCCTTGGGTGGGCATCCTGGGTACGCTGGTGTTCGTCGGCAACCAGCTGGTTTTGTGGTGGCGCGGAGAAGCCGCATTGCGTGGCATTGGCAGACAACTGGCGGTCGGCGGCCTGGCGGCCCTGCTGACAGCGGGCAGCTGGTTCGCGTACATGGAGTGGTCTCATCCGGGGATCATCAACGACCAGTTCCTCGGACACATGCGGCATTTGCGCGAGACGCAAATCCACGACGGACTGCTTGGTCACCTGAAGCTGCTTGTGGGATCGCTCCTCTATGACTCGCCGCACCTGCTGGCGGGTTTGAGTGTCTTGGTCATGTTCCCCCTGGCTGTCAGGGAACTGGGCGGGCGGCGTTTTTCAGCTTTGGCCCTTGCCGTTTACGGGGCTTGCTGCCTGGGAATTCTGGCGGCCAGTGTGCTGCGCCCCAAAGCGTACACCTACCTGGGCGTGGCGCAGATGCTGCTGCTGCCGTGCCTGGTACCGGCTGTTGGGCGTTATTTTTCGCGCACGGCCACCGGCTGGAATTGGGAGGCCTGTGTGGCCGCGGTGGTGCTGCTCGCCGCCACAGTATTTTCGTTTAAGGATACCGTTCGAGTGGCCGTAGGCGTGATGACATTGCCTGCGGCGGAGCAGCGTGACACGGTCGAGGCGCGACTCGCCGCAGTGATTCCTCCCGGCGAACGTGTCGCCGTGACCGCTCGTCACTGGCATCTTTTTCAGGGGCGCAACCCGTGGCGGGAAGCCTACTTTGTATCCATTGGCAATCCGGATGAGATTCGTGGCTGCGAGTGGCTCGTCCTGCGCCCTGGAATCGGGTTGCCGCCGTTCATCGACGAATTCGAGCTCGTGGAAGAACAAGCGTCCAACGCGCACTACAATCGAACGTATGCCTATTCAGTGTGGCGACGCAAGTCGCCCGCCGCGGTGAGCGTGGCGTTCGGCGGCTGATCGCCGCCAGCGGGCATCGCGTCGTGCGGTGGAATGTGCGATATTCAAGGGCTTACCATGATCGGCACGATACACGAATGTCGCCAACACGGATCGCCAACAAGAAGTGACCACGCAAGAAGTGTCCACTCAAGAAGTGTCCACTCAAGAAGTGATCACGCAAACAGCGACCACGGGAACTGGGATAACCAAGAGAGAACGCGATGCCAAGAGCAAAGAATGTGCTGGGGAGTGAATTGGAGGTTTGCAGCTTCGCGCCGCTCACCGGATTTTACCGGGACGGTTGCTGCAACACGGGGCGCGAGGATGTGGGACTGCACGTTGTCTGCGTCGAAGTGACTGATTCGTTTCTTGAGTTTTCGGCCGCGCGGGGAAACGATTTGAGTACGCCCATGCCGGAGTACGGATTTCCTGGCCTCCGGGCGGGCGACCGTTGGTGTTTATGTGCGCTGCGGTGGAAAGAAGCGTTGGAGGCCGGAATGGCACCGCGTGTCGTCGTGTCAGCGACTCACATGTCGACTTTGGAATTCGTGGATCTGGAAGATCTGCTGGATCATGCCGTCGTGGAAGATTAGTGCGAGTCGAGTGGCGGCAGCACATCCGGTTCGACTTGATATCCGTCCGCCAGGGCATTGGTTTGGTTGAAGAGGCCGGCGATGGCCAGCACTTCGCCGAGGGTTTCGGTATCGATCCCGAGCTTTCGAGCGGCCGCGGTGTGAGAATTCACACAGTACGCACAGCCATTGCTGGCGGAAACCGCGATGGCGATGATTTCGCGCGTCGTGGCGTCCAGCTTCGACTGCCGTCCCACCGCTTCCGGATGCATCAGCGTCTTGAGCTGATGCCAGACCAGCTCGAGCTGTGTCGGATTGACGGCTAGGGTCTTCCAGAAATTCGGAATAAAGTCGATTTGTTTGGTCTGCTTGATGTCCGCGTAGATCTCGGCCACCTTGCCGGTCGCTGCCGATTCTTCGACTGGGGCGACGGTTGCGATGCGATTGTCAGTCATGGCGTCGACGTCCTCCACGATTACGAGCGGGAATGAGCTTGCTTAATCAAAAAAAAGGCGCTGGATTCGACCGAACCGTCGGGTAACCGCGGAATCAGCATAATCGTTTTAAGCTGTAGCGGCATGGCAAGAACTTCCGGTCCAGGTGACCTTTCTGATAACTTCCGAGCGATCGTTTTACGATGAATAGGTTGCGGAGGGAATGTAGGAAACTTCCTGAAGTAGATCGAGAGCGTTTTGTACGTGGGGTTCAAAGCGTTCTTTGGGTGTCAATCGGCGATGGAGCCGGACGGTTTGTCTTGGGTGGGTGGGAAACAGCGAGGATTTCGCTTCCCTCGTGGCGCTGGGTCGCCCGTTTCCGACTCACGGAAATCAAGCAAATCGTCCGGTTCTTGCCAGCCCCGCAACTTCTCGCTTCCCCGGAGCCGCTCTTGCCCGGGATGCCAATCCTGTCAAGAATAGGGTTTTGCAGCGATTTTTCCAATCCGCAGAGCCGAGCGTGAAGACAGGGCCTGAAAAGTCGAATGACGGTGAGGTGGTGTCGGCCGTCTTGGCCGGCGATACAGACCGCTTTGCCGAGATTGCCGACCGCTACCAGGCTTCGTTGTTACGGGTTGCTCGGAGTCGTCTGGGGGACCCGGGCAGGGCCGAGGACGCGGTCCAAGAGACCTTCCTGTCGGCCTTCAAGTCACTGCATACGTACGATTCGATTTACAGTTTTCGCACCTGGTTGTGGACGATTCTGTTGAACCAGTGCCGCCGCGCGGCGAAGAAGCAAGCGGCTCGCAAGACTGTGCAGGAGATACCTGACGGCGACGAGAGTTCGTTAAGATCGGCGATGCCCGGACCTGCCTCGTTGTTGTTGGCCAAAGAACGCGCGGCGTTGCTGGAGGATTTGCTGGCAACGCTCCCTGAATCGCAGGCCGATGCTTTGCGGCTGCGGTTCTTCGGGAATCTGAAGTTTCAGGAAATTGCGGACACCATGGGCTGCGGCTTGTCCACCGCGAAGTTACGTGTGCGCTCGGGACTGACTCGGATATCCGCCGCCATGAAGGAGTTTGCGGTTCCTTTCGATACCGAGCCGCCCGCCAGTCGGAGTTAGAGCGATGAAGCGAACGATTGATTGCGACCGTGTATTCGACGTCTTAACGCGCGGCCCCTTTCCATCCGGTGATCCAGACGACGGGCTGGTCGAAACGCATCTGCGATGTTGTCACGAATGCCGCCAACTGGCCGAAGCGCTGCGTCCGGCCGTGGATCTGTTTCACGAGTCGATTTCGCCGGACGAGTGTCGGGAATTGCCGGGCTATCAAGGGGTACTTCCACGGCCTTCCAGCCAGCCCGCTGTTTCCACGGCGGTCAAGACGCTGCGCAAATGGCACCGATCGACGGCGCATGTGGTCCGCTATGACAACACGCGCTGGTTGATGGCATGGCGTTTTGCCGGTGCCATTGTGTTGGGCGTGACGATCAGTGCCTTGATCTGGGGTCTGGGTACGATTGAACCAAGGCATGTGCGCGCCGTCTACCCATCTGAAGCCGGCGTCACGCAACTCAACTCGCTCCATCTGAACAGCCGTTGCTGGTCTCCTGGCGATGCGATCGGCCTGGCAGTGGAATGCTGTACGTCCTGTCATGGCCAGAACAAGACGATGGGCTTGAACGACAATTCGCTAGCAACCCTTCAACTGGCGTGTGCGTCCTGTCATCCCGCGGTCCCCGCTGATCCGACTCCGGCCGTTCACCGGTAATTTGTGCCGGTTATGCCGGTGTTTCCGCAAAAACCGGTTATGCGCGGTATGCTTCTCAATCCGAACGTAGCGGTCGTATTTTCTTCACGGATTAATCCAGCGTCCGGACGACAATGAGAAGGAATGGAATCAACCGCTTCGAACCGATCGAGGATTTCCATCGCGTTCATTCCAGTTTGGTGGCGATTCGAACGTAACCAACTCGAAACGCGACGGGTTTCTCCGGTTCGTCATATTTCTGTCAGGGAGGACGGATTGTCATGTACGTTCGTGGAGTTTCGTTATTTGTGTGTAGTTTGATGTTCGGGGCGCCATTGCTCGGACAGACCGTCAAGAAAGCGCCTCCCGGTCCCGTGCAGCATCCGTCGGCAAGTCGTCCGGCAAGCACGTCCAATCCGAGTTCCCGTCGCGGCCACCTGCCACTACCAGCCGTCCCTGAACTCCCGCAGTCCAGCCATGCGACGAGTACCGCAGTCGAGTCGAGTTTCTCAACGGTGGTTCCGGTCCTTTCCGTGGATACGACAAGCCCCGCCGAGATCAACGTAGGACGGCCGGCGAAGTATGCGATCACCGTCAGCAACATGGGTGAAGCGCGCGCGGAAGAGGTACGTCTGAAAGCAATCATTTCTGCACCCGTGAACATGATCGAGGCCACGCCCAAGCCGTCGTCGATCGTCGGCAACGCGCTGGTGTTTGACCTGGGTAATCTCAATCCTGACGCCAAGAGGACCATCTCGGTAACGTTCGCGCCGACGCAGACCGGTGGTCTGCAGTTGGCCACGAAGACCAGTTTTTCCTGTTCGACGAGTTCCGACATCGCCGTGCGGCAGCCCGTACTGACAGTAGCCTGCCGCGGGCCGAAATCCGCCAACTTTGGCTCGCCCGCCGACTTCATTGTCCGGGTCACCAATACAGGCGACGGGGTTGCGGAGGACGTCGTGATTGAACCGCGACTCGGCGGCGACACGCCAGCGGCGCGGCAGTTGAAACCGTTGGAAATCGGCTGGCTGCCGCCTGGGGAATCACAGGAGATTCCGCTCTCCGTTCTGGTCGATCAGCCTGAACGGCTGGACCTGAACGTCCGTGTCGCGCACGCTGGCAGCGAACCTGTTACCGCAAACGCGGTGGTGGCCGTGCATCGTCCGCAAATCAGCGTCACCGCGAATGGTCCGGCGCTGGCCTTCGTCAATCGGGACGGCGTTTACGAAATTCGCGTCACCAACAGCGGCAACGCGCCGGCGGAAAACATCAATATCGAATCGGTGTTGCCGCGCGGCATGAAACTGTCCGTGGTAGGACGTCCTGTCCAGTTTGATCAAGAGTCGAATTCGTTGCTTTGGACCCTTGAGTCGCTGGCGGCCGGTCACGAAGAGATTCTGCGCTACAAGGCTTCGCTGAGCGTAGAAGGCAAACACACGCAGCAGGTTCGTGCTACGGCGCTGGGCGGGCTGGATGTGAGTACCGAACACCTGACTCAGGTAATGAGTCGTTCGCACTTGAATGTGGCGGTCCGCAACACGGGCGGCCCGGCCGCCACGCGCCAGCCCGCGGAATTCACGATCGCCGTCTCGAACGACGGCACTAAGGCGGCCAGCGGGGTGCGCGTGAAAGTGGAGTTGAGCGGCTCGCTTGAGCCCGTCGTTCGCGACGGCTATACGGCCGCCGAGAACCTGCTGATCTTTCCGATGATGGAGATCCCGGCTGGCGAGCAGACCGACCTGAGCTTTTCCGTGATCGGCTACAAGGAAGGCGAGCATGTCGTCAAGGTGACGATTGAGAGCGCCGGGATGTCGCAGCGACTGACCACCGAAACCTCCGCCTTCTTCTATGACAACGAAGTTGGCGACGTCGCGACCAAGCCCGCTCAAGACGAACCCGCAGACCTGCCGCCCATCTTTGGCAGTCCGCTATAAAGCCGGATCCTCGAACCCCCTCCTCTTCAAGAAACCCAGCTTGGTGGCAAAGCTGGGTTTCTTGTATGGATACGCAGATTGTATTGGGACGCAGAGGAACGCGAGTTGCCTGCACGAACGGTTGTGACCACAATAGATGACAGCTCGTGTGTGTGTCCCTCATACATCTGTTCTCGGCATCATGAATCGCAAACTGGTCGCTCTATTCTTTGTGCTGGCTGCCGCCGTGATCGCCGGAATCGCGTATTACGCCAGTAACCAAGGCTGGCATGTGCAGGCGGCCCACGCCACTCGGGGTGACGTGGACGAGTTTGTGGACGAACGGGGCAAGACGCGGTTGCCCGAGGTGCATCGTATTACCATGCCTTTCGCCGGCCGGATTCAGGCCATTGATTTGAACGAAGGTCAGCCCGTCACCGCCGGTCAAATCGTGGCGCGCGTGTCGCAGGACGATTTGGATCACGAACTGGCCGAGGCGCAGGCGGTGGTCGATCGCCTGCATGCTTCCATTCGCGAAAACAATGACACGACCATTGAAGAGAGTACGTTTCAACAAGCGCTGAGGTATGTCGAATCGATGAGGGCCACCGTCAGTGCCGCCAACGCGCGCAAACGCTCCGGACAAAAACGGCTCGATTACGCAGAAACCAACCTGGCGCGCGTGTCGCGACTGTTCCAGCAAGGCGCGAAAACCCAGGACGACCTGGACCTCGCCAACGTGTCGTATGTGGAACGTGACGTGGACTACCAGCAGGACGTGCTGGTCGCTCAGGCCATGTCGGCCATTCTCTCCGCGACAGAACTGCTGCCGCAAATGGTGCAGCAGTACATCGCGCGGAAGGGGCTGCAAACCACAGTTTTAGAAAAGCAGACCGCTGAGGCCGAGGCCCGGCTGCAGCAAGTGATGACGCGCCGTGAGCGTGGCATGATGCGAAGTCCCGTCGACGGGGTCGTTTTGGAGCGTCCCATCCAGAACGAACAGTACCTGACTGCTGGTACGGTCTTGTTGACCATCGGTCGGCTCGACGAATTGGAAGTGGAAGCCGATATCCTGAGCCAGGATGTGGTCGACGTCCGCGTCGGGGACCACGTCGAAATCTACGGGCCCGCGATGGGGCAGGCCGTCGGCAGCGGGGTGGCGGGAACGGTTCATCGCATCTTTCCGGCCGGTTTTACGAAGATCAGTTCGCTGGGTGTCGAGCAGCAGCGAGTCAAGGTCGTCATTCATTTTGCCGACGGCGCGCGGGACGCCTTGCACGATCGGGAACTCGGCGTGGACTACCGTGTCCGCGTGCGTATCGTCACGGACAGCAAGAGCAATGCGCTAACCGTCCCCCGCTCGGCGTTGTTCCGCAGTGCGGCGGGAAACTGGCAAGTTTTCGCCATTCGCAACCGTCGAGCGGAACTGCAAACGGTCGAAGTCGGGTTGATGAACGATCAAACGAGCGAGATCACTGCGGGACTCGACGACCAGGACATCGTCGTGCTCGCTCCCGACCGCAACCTGCAGCACGGGACGCGCGTTTCTCCGTTGCTGATCAACTAGCCGTACCGCATCAGTCTTCAGGCAACCCACGAAAACACAAGCACGCAGCGCGAGTGTATTTGGACGCAAGTGAGCCACTTGCGGGCGCTTCGAGCTTGTATGACCTCGGCACCTGGTGCTTTAGTTCGAACGCCTTGTGACCAGCTATCTTTGTAGAGGCACAGCTCTGCCCGTGCCGTCCGTCGGGTCACGCCGAAATCGCTTGGGTTGGCAGAGTCAGGTGACACGCTGGCCATCAACGGTTCGGTTACCAGCAGCGTGACGGTAACCAATCCTGGTGCGCTGATCGGCGGCGGCACGATTACCGGTAGTGTCTTGGGCAACGGCGCGAACGATCGCGTGGACATGAACGCGGCGATCAACGGCAGCCTGGTGAATG
The DNA here is from genome assembly GCA_937967665.1 of uncultured Planctomycetaceae bacterium. Classification (GTDB taxonomy): domain Bacteria; phylum Planctomycetota; class Planctomycetia; order Pirellulales; family Pirellulaceae; genus CALBSZ01. The sequence goes on along the minus strand of CALBSZ010000434.1, from coordinate 10,934 downwards.
TGACGGTCTTTGGTAACAACGGCGACGACACGTTCGACGTGACGACCGGCGTAGGCACGACGATGACTTTACACAGTGGTTCACCGACAACCGTCAGTTGCAGTGTCGTACCCAATCCCGGGGAACCTCGTATCGGACCGTGTGCGTGACGTCTTGAACGGCGGCCTCAATGCCGATTGGCATCTGGCCTCGGGCGAAGACGCCATCACGCGTCTTTCGGGCGAAGATGCCGCGACTTTTGTTTAAGAAAGGATGCCGCTACGGTGCTTCCAACTGGCTTCTTTGGAGCGTGAGTGAATAGACTTTTTCGTTTTCAATGGTGATGCACTCGAAAGTCATTTCGGGATCGGCTTTCGACAGGTCGAAGTTCAACATTCCGAAAAAGTTCCCTTTGTTGTACGAAAACAGGGCCTGGGGCTTGGTGCCGTGGGTATGATTATTGGTGAGTTTCGACGTCTCGAATTCATACAGGTCATACCCGCGGGGACGTTCGATCTTGTAGACATCCGTGCGATGCCGGTCGGCCGAAATCAAGATGACGCCGGGGATCTTTTCGCGATCAATCAATCCGAAGATCTCTTCGCGTTCCGCTTTCACTCCCCACCACGAATCGGCGCCCCCTTTGTCGGCATGCTCGGTCCATAACGTCCCCGAGGCGATCACTTTGAAGGTCGCCTTGGAGGCACTGAGTTTTTTGAGCAGCCACTTTTTCTGAACGGGGACGCGCATCGTGCCGTCTTTGAAGGAGCGGTAGTAGCGGCCGTCGGTCATGAAGAAGTCGACATCCCCGATCGAGAAATCGAACCAGCAGCCGGGCTGTTCGCCGCCGCCGCCGTAATACGGGTTCACCCAGTTTTCGCGGAATACGTTCCAGGCCGGGATCTTCCAGTCCGGCTTCTGCGGATCCAAACCGCCAGACACATCGTTCGCGCCAAAATCGTGGTCGTCCCAGATGGCGTAAGCGGCGGCTTGCGAAGTCAGCCGCTGGAATTCTGGGCGCAACTGTCGCCGATAGTAGAGCGCGCGCTGCTTGCCGCGCCACAGCGGTTGGTCGATATAGATGTTGTCTCCCAGGAATAGGAAAGCATGGGGGCGAAACGAGGCAATCGTATCCCACATGCGTTCCTTGTCGGGGACATAACGTGCCCCGCCGCCGAAACCGACGGAGAAGGCTACTGCCTGGCCGGAACGTGGATTGGTGCGGAAGCGGGCCGGTTCGGACAGGACTGCTTCGCCGTCCACCAGGACGTTGTAGCGATACTCGGTCCACGGTTTCAATCCCGCGAGTTGCAGGACGGCGGTGTAGTCCCTGGCGGCCGACGTGGACTGATCGTCCGAGGCGACGGGTTTTTCGTCGGTGTCGAACAGTTCCACGCGTACCTTTGCCGGTCTGGTGGTGCGCAGCCAGACTTTGGCGGCATCGTGGGTAACGCAACCGAGCATCGGTCCGCCCCAGAGTTTCAAATGGTGCTTCTTCACCAGCGCCAGGAACTCCGGGTCTTCCTGCACGTCCGCCAAAGAGGCTTCGGCGTTCTTCGAGTGATAGATGTTCTGGATGAGATACGGGTCCAGTTCACCCAGCACGGGCGTTTCTGGCGGAGTCATGATGGGTTCTTTGGCGTGAACCGATACAGCGATCGACAACAGAAGGGCCATCGTTAGGAGGTAGGGTCGTGGCATGGAAGGATCCTGCTGTATGTAGAGTGAGATGATGTGTTGCCGATACGAATTCACGGCACGCGGCGTTTACAGACCCGGAGTTAGCTCTTAAACAAGCGAGGTCTGTGACGCTGGTAATTGAAATTCGAAGCACGAATATCGAAAAGCGAAACAAATTCCAATGTCACAATACGAAAATCCGAAATCTCAACGGCAGTTGCATTTCGCGTTTCAGTTGAATTCCGGCGAAACTGTTTTGAATTTCGTATTTTGAATTTGTTTCGTATTTCGTATTTCGTATTTCGCGTTTTTTTGCGATTCTCGGAATCAAGCATCACTTGTGCAGGAACTAGCGTAACTTGAGTACCACCGGCATGCAACTATTTGCGGCGCTTCCACACTGGTTCGCGGCGCATGGACCGGCGCCGGAGCGCCACGACGCAAACCTCCTGCCGATTGAAGGCCAGTTGCCGGGCTTTCACGTACTGGTACCCCCAGGATCGAACGCGTTGAATGTACTCAGGAAGTTGTTCGGCCAGGTCCCATTTGATCAACTTCAGTGTAAGGATCATGCCGCGAACGGAAACGCGATCGTTGGTCACGATATGTTCGACCGTATCCAGGGTGTGTTGCGGAGCCACGTTGGAATCGGCGAACAGCCAGCGGAACGAACTGAAGTCGCGGCGACGCAAGTCCGCGCCGCGCGCTCGTACATGCGTGAAGTTCGAATGTGCCAGAATCTGCTCGTCCATTTCCGCAGGGTCGATCCCGGTAACCACCAGTTCACGATCCAACAGGGCCTGGCAGGAGCCGCCGGGCGAACTACCAATCTCGACGCAGGCATCACCGGCATGCACGGGCAACTGCGACCAGGCCAACGCTTCCGCCATCTTCAGGTAGGCGCGGCTGATGGCGTCCGCAGGCTTTTCGATCGGAGGGATGCCGCCGGGCCACCTCGAGGGAATAGCCGCCGCGGTGTGCCAGCCGATCCACCAGTTGCCTGGTTCGATAAGGATACAATCCAGCACGCGTTCTCCTGACCGTGCGGTCTGGTTGAGTTGCAGCGGTCGGTCTTGATGCGGCCGTCGGCGGAGAATCCATTCCCCGACTTCGCTGGCCAGCATCGTGATCCCGGGTTCAAACCCGTGATCGCCCACCATCGCGGCATCGCGCTGCCAGACATGCAGATGGCGAAACGTGTTTTCACCAACGAGCGACCAAAACTGCTGTGCGAGCTGTTCGGCCGTATCGCCCTGAATTCCTCCCAGCGAAAAACCGTAGGTGCGGGCAAAGACGCTGTGCAGGTCGAAGTCGCCCGGCAAGCCGTGATTGGGAGGCAGTTTGAACGTGACGAAACCCGGCTGCGAGTAGGCAAAACGAAAATCCTTCCAGTCACGCGCCAGTTCGTGCTTGAGCGCGCGCTCCGCGCCGCGCTGGCACGCGACGAACAAGAACTGGTCCGTGGGATTCGTCACCGATATTTCCTTGTTCCCGGACGGTCGGGCTACCAGGCCCAATTCTCTTTCAACTCGTTGTTGACCACGGCGCCGTCGGGCCATTGACCGCGATAGAGCTTGACGATGCATTCGGCCGCTTCGACACCCATGGCCGTCAGGGACAATTCGTCGGTGCCCGCGATATGCGGACTCAGCACCACCTTCTGCATGGAGAAAAGTGGATTATCGGGCGCGGGAGGTTCCCGTTCGTAGACATCCAGGCCGGCGCCGTACAAGTGGCCGCTAGCAAGCGACTCGATCAAGTCGCCCTCCACTACCAGCTTGCCGCGAGCCGTATTGAGAAAGATCGCCCCGGGTTTCATCTTCGCGAAGACGTCCCGATGAAACATGCCTCGCGTTTCATCCGTGACGGGACAATGGATGCTCAGCACATCGCTGCGCTGGAGCAACGTGTCAAAATCGACCAGCTCGATCTCGTGCTCCTCGACAAATGCCTGAAGCGGAAAGGCTTCGGTGGCAATCACTTTCATTCCCATTCCCTGCGCCCGCAGTGCCGTACTGCGGCCGATGCGGCCGAGTCCAAAAATGCCGAAGGTCTGACCGCGCAGGGCTCGCGGCGTGACGCGCGGCCAGTTCCCCTCGCGGACTTGCCGGTCGTTCGGAATCAGGTTCTTGGCGACGGCAAACAACAACGCCATCACCAGTTCCGCGACAGCTTCATGGTTGGCGGTGGGCGTAATGGTAAGGGGCTTCTCGTACCTGGTCGCGGCAGCCACATCGACGCGGTCGTAGCCGACGCCGCAGCGCGCGATGACTCGCAATTGAGGCAAGGCGGAGATCGACTCCTCGCTATAGAGTTCACCGCTGGCAATCACGGCATCGACCTGCTGCAGCTCTTGAATCGTCTCGGCCGCGCCGCCAAGACCGCGTGCAAAATGCGGGTTCTGAGGATAGCGTACTTCAAACCCTGCGTCCTGCAGCACGGCGACGTAGGCACCATTCTTTTCCCGCATGGCTTCTGGAGTAATCAAGACGATGGGCATATTATGGGGGGAAAGTTAGCGGTTGAGGCTTGTGGAAGAACAGCCTCTACCGTAGCGATACGCCCGGTACTTCGCAATCGGTCGACGAGACGAACTGGAACTGCGGAGGTTCTCATGCTGCATTCGGAAAACCCCTACGCCTCGCCGGAATCCTTGCTGGCAGAAGATGAATTGGGCGCGCTGCTGTTCGAACGTCGTGCGTCGCGAACCGCCGTTGGAGTGGCTCTGCTATCGGCCGTCTGTTCCACGGCGGTGTCGGTCTTCTTTGCGCGTGAGTTGTTTGGGGATGGTCATTCCGAGGACGCTGCCATCCTGGCCATGGAGTTCGGGATGATCGGGCCGGGCCTGTTCGTGCTGTCGCTGCATCTGGCTTTTCACGTCACTCGATTTCATGAAAACGGCATTGCAGCGCGCGGGCTGATTCGCAATTCGATTATCTGTTACGAGCATCTAGAGGGCTTTACGTTTCTGGAATCGGGCAGGAACAGCGCTCGCATCGTGTACACGCTCACCTACCGCGCCAAGGTGGGATCGGGAACTCGCCGCATCCATTTCAACTACGCTTCGTCCACGCGTGACGAGGCAATTATCGCCATGCGAGATCGGGTCTCAGGCATGGTAGCCAATCGCATGGCGCGTGAATTACAGATTGTGGGCGCGGTACGCTGGACATCCGTTTTGCGTTTCGTGGGTGAAAACCTGGAGTGTACGACAAGCCGCGGTAAGACGTCCATCATGCCGATCGATGATTTCTCGCGGTACAGCATTCGTCAATACAAGTGCTATCTGTATCGGAAAGGTCATCCCGTACCGTTTACCGAAGAGCGGACGGTGGCGGAAAACTTTTATCCGGGCCTGACTTTACTGACGCGTCTGGCTGGCAGCGAAACGAATACTGTGGGGAGATGATGCGAAAGTCGCGCCTTTAATGCTTGCAGTTGCGTGACCGGCATGGGCGATCACGTTGCGGCGCAGGTCGATCACGACCGCGGCGCGCCACAACGGATGTTCCCGCAGTATTTCTTCCAGGCGCGTCTGGACTGCGGCGCCATCGCGTTCAGACAGTTCCGCCTGCAAGTCGCTGGCGGCAGCACGGAGTACTTCCTGTGCACGAGGCTCGTTTCTGCCGGCGAGGCGAGGCCATTCGAAGCAATCGCTGGAAAGCAGCATTAGCGCAGCCACGGTCAAGGCGCGGCAAAGCAGAAGTCCTCTGAAGCTGAATCGGCTATGCACTTTCGTTCGTCGTGCACTCATCACTTGCGGACATGCATCACGCGGGAGTCCCTTGCTGAGGTATTAGTCCGGGCAGGGCACGCCGAGTAGTTTCGCCACCTTCTCCTGAAACAGTTCGTAGGCAAACGGTTTCACGAGATAATCGTTCACTCCCGCTTCAATCGCTTCCACGATACACCGTTCATCCGACTCGGACGAAATGATCATCAGTGGCACGTCGGCGTCGATCTTGCGAAGCTGCCGGACCGTTTCGGCACCATTCATCTGGGGCATGTGCCAATCAAGCAAGACCAGATCGCAATTGCTCTGTTGAAACACACGAACCGCCTCGTCCCCGTCAGCGGCTTCCATTGCTGAAGGAATACCGAAAGGTCGCAGGCTGTTTACGATGATCTTTCTCATCGTTCCGGAATCGTCAACTACGAGGACTCGTTTAACCATGGTTCTTATCGTTCGTCCATCTTAATGACTTCGTGGGACAGGTCAGTTTCGAAGCGGCCTGGAGTTGGCAAGGCTTGATCCATCTTCAGGTCCGATTTGCGCAGGTCAATCAATTCGCGCGCTGTGAGTGGGAATGGCTTGACGCTGGCGTCGGCGAGGATGCGGACTGTGGGGGAGGAGTAGGTGCTGACGATGCAGCCTTCCGCGAGCAGCAGTTCGCCGCTGAGTGCCCAGACGGGGAACGCAAGTTCCTGTCCCTCGGCGAAACCAGCCACGCGCACGGGAATGCGATTCACGGAGTCATCCGTAATCGGCTTGCGGATCTGGTTGGCGGTGACGATAGGCATGCTATGTCACGTTCGCGATCACACATTGTCGCGTTGCGACGATGGCGGCAACCGGAACGTGCACTCACAACTGGGGGCACAGAAGTGTTTGTATTTGGGCAGTAGATACGTAGTAAGAATACGTTTTCTGTATGGCGGCGTCGCCCGTATGCCGCGTCCTGGAAGCGATTCGCCTGCTTTCCGTGCGCTCTTGTCGATTGTCGCGAACGTGACGGCGTGAAACCCGTTGAAGACGCGCTGGCTGTGCGTGTTGGACAGCGCGTGGCTATTTCAACTTTCCGATATATTCGAGCATGCGGTTTTCGATCTTGGCCAGGTTACTGCCGAAAATATCGGTGAAGTCCTTGACGCGATCCGGCGCGCGGTACTCGGTAAAGTGAGGACGTGACGCAGTTAGCTTCAAGTACCGGGCGTAGCGTCGTGGTTGCGTCTCGACCAGATAGAACGTTAATGCCCAGGCTTCGGCATAGGCACCGTAGGCATCGGATTGAAAGAACCGGTCCGATGAAATGAGTTGCGCCAGCGCGCCCTGTTCGCGTCGTGTGGAGACATATTTGTTAAAGTCGCGCAGCCTGCCATAGTTGATACGATCCGCCTGCCTGGTGTAACGACGCGAATTCCAGACGCCCTTGGCCTCGAACATCGTTCCCAATCCCTCCGCCAGCCAGCGTGGCGGCGGTGAAAAACGGTCGTGAATTCCGCAGTTGAAGGCCGACTGATGCGTCGCTTCGTGGATCAGCGTCTCCGCATTGGAACTCCAGTCCGACGAGTTGCTGCTGGTCTGATCGTATAACAGGATGCGATTGGTTTGCGGAGAATAGTAGCCCAAAACATTGGAACTGATCCGCGATCCTTCCTTGGCGGCCTGGCGGAAGAAGTCGTCCCGTTTTTCAAATACCACGGCAACCAGCGGAAACTTGGGCGGACTCGGATTCAAGCCGCGCACGGAAAAATAGTGAGCGAAACTGCGGTACAATTGCTCGAACCGCGGTGCCCATTCGTTCCGCTGGCCTTTCGGATGAACGACGAGGAAGTGTCCGGTGCCCGTGACGTCGAAACCATTCCCGAATTCCCGCGATAGCTGCCACCGCATTTCACTGGACGTGTAACTTGTGAACCGGGGCGATGTTTGCTGATAGGTCTTTACATCATTCGGCGAGAAATCCAACATGGCTCCGTCGCGGCGAAGCAGGAATACTTGTTTGCTGGACCAGGCCAGTGGAGTCCCTTCGACTTGCCCGCTGGCCAGATTAAGTTGCAGCGTGATCTCGTCCGCGCGGACGACGAGCGGCAGATAGGCAAAGAACAGTAGCGCCCAGCAGCATGCACACGTCGACATCCGTCGATAGCGGTTGCGTCGCATGGTCTTTCTCCCGGTAATTCGCCCCGATGGGAGCCAACTACGAATGGCATCTGTCGGAACCGACAGCAAGGATGATGGGATGATGAGTCATTCAAGTCTACGTTACAAAGTTCCCGCGCGCCGCGTTTCGCACGGGATTTGCAGTGGAACTGGAATGTGACGCAACCACGCCCTACAATGAAAGGACTGCGAACGGGTTGCGATTTGTGCGGCTGCGGGAGGATCCCAACCGCCATAATCCCAAGAATTCCTACAATAATGCGCCGGCGCCGCGTGTGCTCCGGTTCGCCCGAAGTGGAGCGTATTGCGTTCATCGCGGACCACGCCTGCCACAGGCGGTGAAGGGGAATGCATGGTCTTGTCGCATCCTTGGTTCAAGTGAATTCGTGCGGAGGTAGACGCGTGTTAATGACGACAACGATCTTGGCGCTGGCCTTGCTGACCGGCCAGGCGGATGTCCGCGGTCAGGAGACGAAGGCGGAAGTTCGCAGTCTGCTGCGGCAACTCGGGGACGATCAACTTGCCACACGCGAAGCGGCCGAACAGGCACTCGTGAAACTCGGCCCTGCCGCGCTCGACCACCTGCCGCCGATCACCGATCGCATGTCGGCTGAGGTGGCGCAGCGCTTGCGACGCATCCAACAGGTATTGCAAAAGGCGGCGGCCGAGCAGTCAGGGCAAGCGCGCCGCGTGACGCTGGCAGGTGAAATGCCACTGTCCGACGCCTTCACCGCGATTGAGAAGCAGACAGGGAACCGGATCCTGAGCAAGGATGCGGGCGCTGCTGTCGTGACGACGGATTTTGAAAACGTGACCTTTTGGGAGGCCGTCGATCGGTTGCTCGATCAAGCCGGTTTGACCGTCTACAACTACGGCGGAGAGCCAGGGGCCATCACCGTTGTGTCCCGCGCGGAGAACGAAGTGCCCCGCGCCGCACGGGCGAACTATCAAGGGATCTTTCGATTCGAATCGGTCAACTTGATCGCGTCGCGGGATCTGCGTTCACCTACCAATTCGACGCTGCGACTCAAGATGGACGTCAGCTGGGAACCCCGGGTTAAGCCGGTATCGCTGGAACTGGCGCTCGCCGATATCCAGGCGGTCGACGAGAACAACCAACCCTTGCCGCTGGATAGTAATCGCGCTACCTTGCGTCCCTCCGTGGAAGGGACCGTTCCGGCGATTGAGTTGGAAATCCCGCTGCAACTTCCTCCCCGGGATGTGCAGCAGATCGCCTCGCTGAAAGGCCGGCTGTCGGCCTTGATTCCCGGTTCGACCGAGGCGTTCGAGTTCACACAGCTGGCTGATGCCAAGGAGGTCGAGATCCAGAAGGCGGGAGCGACAGTCACGCTGGAGCAGGTTCGTAAGAATCTGGAGCTGTACGAAGTGCGGATGCGCGTCCGCTTTGACGAAGCCAACAATGCCCTGGAATCCCATCGCGGCTGGGTCTATCAGAACGAGGCTTACGTCATCGACGCAGACGGTAATCGCGTCGACAATTTCGGGTCCCAGACGACGGCTCAAAAGCCAAACGAAGTGGGCATGTCGTACCTGTTCGACTTCGAAGATGGTATCGAGAATTACACGTTTGTCTACGAAACACCCACGATCATCATGAAGACGACCGTCCCGTTTGAACTCACCAAGATCGACCTACCGTAGCCATACCTCGCTAACGTAACAGCGACTCGCCCGTCATCTGGCCGGGTTTTTCCAGCCCCAGCAGATCCAGGACGGTGGGTGCGATATCGGCGAGGCGACCGCCCGAGCGCAGCTTCTTGCCCTGAGAATCGGGATCGACCACGATGAGATCCACATCATAGGTCGTGTGCGCTGTGTGGGGACGGCCGGTTTCGCGATCGATCATCTGTTCGCAGTTGCCGTGGTCGGCGGTCACGACCAAGGCGCCTCCTTTGGCGAGTACGGCTTCGACAAGCCGGCCGACACACTGGTCGACGGTTTCGACCGCCTGGATCGCGGCGGCCAGAACTCCCGTGTGCCCGACCATGTCTCCGTTGGCGTAGTTCACCAGAATGAAGTCGTACTGGTCCGATGCAATGGCGTCCAGGACCGTAGAAGTGACTTCCAATGCCGCCATTTCGGGAATCTGATCATAGGTGCTGACATGTTTCGGCGAGGGCAGTTCCTGCTGCACTTCCCCGTCAAAGGGCTCTTCGCGATAGTCGTTGAAGAAATAGGTGACGTGAGGATGCTTTTCCGACTCGGCACAGCGGAACTGTTTCAGGCCAAGGCTGCTGAGGTAAGATCCCAGAATGTTTTCCATCTTTGCCGGCTTTTCAAAGATCACGTGCGTCGGCAAGTCCGCTTCGTAACGGGCCATCGTGGCAAAGTACAGGTTCTGAATCTGCGGGCCGCGGTCGAAGCCGCCGTTCTTGATGGCCGACCAGTCGTCATTGTCCAGCACGAATGCCTTGGTGATTTCGCGCGGCCGGTCGCCTCGATAGTTGAAAAAGATGACCGCGTCGCCATCACGCACCCGTTGTTCGTCCTGGACGACACCGTTCGGCGCGATACTCACGGGCGTAATGAATTCGTCACCATGCCGGCTCTCATCCGTCGGATGGCTGTAATAGTGCTGGATGGCTTCGTCGGCCGACGCCATGACTTTTTCGGCGCCTTGCGTCAACATGAAATACGCCTGCTGCACTCGATCCCAGCGGAAGTCGCGATCCATCGCGTAAAACCGCCCAACGACACTGGCCACACGTCCGATGCCGGCACTGGCCAGCTTGTCTTCCAACTGCTTCACGTAACCGGCGCCGCCGGTGGGTGAGGTATCCCGTCCATCGGTAATGGCATGCACACACAGGCGATTCGCGGCCAAACCGGCGCGCTGGCAGAAGTCGATCAGGGCGCAGGCGTGATCGACGTGACTGTGCACGCCGCCGTCCGAAACCAATCCCAGCAAGTGCAGCGAACCGCCCGACTGTTGCACATGGGCCACCGCGGCTTGCAGCGTCTGGTTTTCGAAAAAGCTGCCGTTGCGAATCGCCCGCGTGATCCGCATCAGCTCCTGATCGACAATGCGACCCGCTCCAATGTTCTGGTGACCCACTTCACTGTTGCCCATCACGCCGTCCGGCAGACCGACGTCTTCGCCCGACGTGGCAATCTGGACGTGGGGATACTCGGCCAGCAGGCGCTGGTCCCGCGGCGCGTCGGCTTGCACCACAGCGTTGCAAAAATCCTGGTCGGGATAGGGATTGTGGCCCCAACCATCGCGGACGATCAGGACGACGGGGCGTTTCTTGCTGGATGTCATGGTTACTTTCGATTTCTTGGTTGGCCAGCGCCCAGTTTGCGGCAATTCGCCCAAATACAAGCACGCAGCGCGAGCACGTGTGTCCGGACGTAAGTGACCCACTCGCTT